>JAYSVT010000337.1:0-32064 GCA_043718455.1 Hyphomicrobium sp. | reverse complement strand
TTATCTCCTGCATGATCTCGGCCGGTGACATGGAGAAGCGGCCACCCCACATCTTGTTGGACTTGTCGGTCACGGAATGCGTCTCCTTTGGCGCAGTGTTCAACGCGCGGATGGAACTATGAAAGATCGAAACGAGAGTGGGTCCGGCGCAAAGTCCATCCCGGCGGCACGGCTTTGGATACTGGCGCTTGCGGGCTTAGTCGGCTTTGGCGCGGTATACGTCATGCGGGGCATACCTGACAACGCGGCTGTTACCGGCGCCGATGCGCTAAAAGCTACAGTACCAGAGGTCAAAACCGGCCAGATGGCAGCTTACGTGAAGAAAAGGACGCCGGAAGCCTTGCCAGAAATCACTTTCAACGATGCCAGTGGCAAAGTGCTCACTCTTGCCGACTTCAAGGGTAAGACGGTGCTGTTGAACCTGTGGGCAACGTGGTGTGCGCCGTGCCGGGAGGAAATGCCGTCCCTCGACCGGCTGCAGAAGGACCTCGGCAGCGACAAATTCGAAGTTGTGGCCCTAAGCCTCGACCGCAAGGGAGCGGAAGCGGCGCAGAAATTTCTCGACGAAACAAAAGTCACGCATTTGAAGCTCTATATCGACGCGACCGCAAAGCACGGCACCACGTTGAGAGCTATCGGCATGCCGACAACAATCCTGATCGATAAAGAGGGGCGCGAATTGGGTCGCCTCACGGGGCCGGCCGAATGGGATTCGGAGGACGCAAAAAAGCTCATCAAGGCGGCGATGGAGTAGGGGTTACGGGCAGGCCCGTTGACAGCGCACGGGCGGCTGCGGGTTAGATCCGGCAAGGCATGATGGGCGAATGGCGCTTTTGACCCTTAGCGGTCTGATCAGCAGTTCGCTTATCCGGTGCGTTCCCGAATGACGATTGTCAGGTTCTGGGGTTAAAGTATTGCTTCAAAGCGTCTTACTCTTTGGACAAAGCATCGAGCGAACATTGCGCTTGGTCGAGTCGCGCCTTCATTTGAGAGCTCCGAGTCGCAAGGGTCGGCAGCTCCCGCCCTACCTCCTCTTGACTCCTTTGACAAATTGGTCCGCCAACGAATGCGCAAAGCTCGCTCAGGCCACCATCGACTCCGGCGCCCTTCAACCGTTCATCCACTCTAAGTCGGCATGTGTTGCGATCTCTTTCCGATTTGGGATTGTTGGGGTCCAGCAGACTACAGGACTCTGAAACAAAATTCGCAGCAGACTTAATGTGGGCCTCAAACTGCCGCTCAAGCTGTTCGAGTAATTGATCGCCCACTTCCAGCCGGCTAAGCTCACGGACGGCCTTATCTCGATCGCAAAGTTTCAAAGGTGAGCCAGAATCAGGCACCATACTATTGTTGCGTTGAAAAATATCGCGGAAACATTGCTCGACGGCCCGTTGGTGGAGTTCTAGATACGGTTGCCAAACTTGGCGATCAAATTCAGCGAATGGATCTCCGACAAAAAAGTTTCTTGAGCCGTCGTAATTCCTTATACCGATCTCTTTCGCCTGCCTTTCGTAAATGACTTTTTGATCGTCGCGCTGTTTTTCATATTCTCTTCGGGACTCGTGAAGCGCGCCAAGCTGGGCTCGCGCAGCAGGAGTGTCCTTGCCGGAATTTTGAAGGTCTTGGATCTGGTTGACGACTTTGACCTCCTCACGAGCCAAGCGCGAAATTTCGTTCCCAGTGGCACGCAAAGTCGCCACCTTTTCTGGATCAAGCTCAGGTTTTTCGAAGTACTTTACAACATCCTCAACGAGCTTGTTCGTGTCCAAATTGATGTTGATATTTACGGGAGACTCACCCTTGGCAATGTTGGGCGGCACCGCCGGCACATAGGCTTCGAACGCCATTTGCGCAGATAAGTCTCCGGTGCAAATCTTGCTGACAATTGAAGCGGTCGTCGCGCACCCCGGCTCGAGATCGATGAAGTTCCAACGGGATGCCGCGCTGTTAAGCAGATCAAACAGCTGTCGAATGCCAGCATTCGCGTCGTCAAGCCTCTCCTCATGCTTACTGGAAGCGTTTTTCGGACCGGAGGTTATCTTGTCGCCGGGGACGGGCATAGATAGGGCGCACTTGAGAAGGGGACTGGATGGCAATTGCGGAGTTTCAACCTTCGAATAAGCAGAAAACTTACTTAGTAGGAGGTGGGGTGGTAAAAGCCACCGCAATTCCCGCGCCTCTTGACCTAGCCAAGATGATCGCGCTTCCCCCACCAATTTCCTTATGTGCCTCGGGGTTTCGACGCTCTTTTGGCGTCCATAAAGCTCTAGCGGCGTAAGAGTCGACAAGGCATCGGTGTTGCATTGTGCTTTCTCGAGTACCTCCTTCGTAGCAGCGAGGGCATTGTTGAACGAACTGGTGGCCATATAACGATGATGCAGCGCAGATCGCACGATGGCGTCGAATTCCAGCAGGTTGAACCGGTGTTTCAGCAACTTTGAGATGTGGCCACCGATCGTGTCGCTGTCGTAGCGCGTGGCAAAGTGAGCATAGAGATTAGTGTCAGCAGGATTGGCGCCAAAGGGCGAAGGAGGCGGGGTTTGGCTCGACAATTTGTATGGTGCGGTTTTATCGCGAACGATGACGTGCTGATTTGAGTTGAAATGGTTTTTCGATAGTCCGGAGCGAGACGCGGTGACGTTCAAGTCCTGAAGAGTCTCGTGCGGCACGCTAACAACGAGTGATCGTTCGACGAGATCCCACTCGACATCCCAAGTATGGAGAGGGCTGTTTTGGACCGAGGCGTAAGGCCGGTTAAGAATACCGGTGGTCATACTAAAGCACAGACCGTGATCTGCTGGCCTGTTATGTGGAACCTGAGCCGCAGAGGGGGAGATAGCAATTACTGCGACAGCTTGCATGAGAACGCGGTTTGCTGTGCGTCGGGTTCGTTGCATGGCCGATATCCAAAAGTCCGTTGAGTCAATATAAGGCAGCAAGGTCACGCTGTCGAGGTGCCACACTCCGTGGTTGTTGCCGAGTTCAACGGTGTAGGCTTATCAGTCAAGAACGTGATCGAGCGAGCTGTGACATTGTCAGGTTCTGGCCCATCGCTTCAGTTTGCAACTGGCCGCTTTCGGAGCGTTGCGGACAGGCCACAAAAAAGCTCATCGAAGCGGCGATGGAGTAAGGGGGCCCGATGAGCTTTTGAAGTTCTAAGACAGCGTCAGACTTATTTTTTCTTAGTCTTCTGCGTCAGCGCCGATGCCGCCGCCGATTTCGCCGCCTTGCTGGCTTTGGGGTCGTTCAGCACTTTTGAAGCCGACGACGCGACCTTGGCGCTGGTTTTTTCGGTGCTGCCCTTTTGCGTCAAAGCAGATGCCGCGACGGACTTCTCGGCCTTGCTCGACTTAGGATTATTCAAAACTTTTGACGCCGCCGTCGCGATTTTCTTGCTGGTGCTTTCTGATTTAGCCATTGGTGTTATTTTCCCTGCTGGAAGGCCGCGGAGGGCGCGGCTACCGGATGCAGACAATGCCCGATTCGCGAGGCTTCGTAAGCTGGCGTCCCGCTTGGCGCCAACGCCCGGCTCTCGGGAGCCGACGTCAGCACAAGCGCAACTGGCGCCGCCGTAGGCTCGACTGTGACCCAAATCGGGCCATTCACCTTCCTCCTGGCTGGAATGGCTGTGCGCTTCTAGGCTTAAGTTCGCGGCGTGGGAGCGCGCCCGGTTGACACCCAGCCACAGAGCACGCCACAAGGCTTCCAAACCCGCGACCTATTCGGAGCCCGACAGCCGATGCCCCACGCCGATTTACAAAAGACCATTGAGTCCGCCTGGGAAGGCCGCGATGCGCTGACATTCGCAACCAAGGGCGCAGTGCGCGATGCGGTCGAAACCTCGCTCGATCTCCTCGACAAGGGACAAGCCCGCGTTGCCGAGAAAAAAGGCGGCGAGTGGGTCGTCAATCAGTGGCTCAAGAAAGCCGTGCTACTCTCGTTCCGATTGAATGACATGGCCATGATCCCCGGCGGCCCGGCGGGAAGTTTTTACTGGGACAAGGTGCGGCCGAAGTTTGAAGGCTGGACGGAAGCCGATTTCCGCAAGGGCGGATTTCGCGTGTTGCCCGGCGCCGTCGTGCGCCACTCAGCCTACATTGCGCCAGGTGCCGTTTTGCTTCCGGCGTTCGTCAATCTCGGCGCCTATGTTGATAGTGGCACGATGGTCGATACCTGGGCGACCGTTGGCAGCTGCGCACAGATCGGCAAGAACTGCCACATCTCGGGCGGCGCAGGCATCGGCGGCGTGCTTGAGCCGTTGCAGGCCGGTCCCGTCGTGATCGAAGACAACTGCTTCATTGGTGCTCGCGCCGAAGTCGCAGAAGGCGTGCAGGTGGGCGAAGGCTCCGTGTTGTCGATGGGCGTTTATCTCGGTGCGTCCACCACGATCATCGATCGCGCGACGGGCGAGAAGATGTTTGGCAAGGTTCCGCCATATTCGGTCGTCGTCTCTGGCACGATGCCGGGCAAGCCCCTTCCCAACGGCGAACCGGGACCTAACCTCTATTGCGCCGTTATCGTGAAACGGGTCGATGAAAAAACCCGTTCAAAAACAAGCATCAACGAATTATTGAGAGATTAGACAAGTCAAAGGCAGGAATTTTTAAGATTTACCGGGTTAATAAGAATGTAATCTCAGCGATCGGGAACCGCTGCCGTGAGCATTTTAAAATCTCTCTTCAAAAGTGACGATCCGGCGCCGCAATCCGAACTGGATGCGCAGGAGATAAAGGCGTTTGACGCGGCCAACGCCGCGATCGATCGCGCCATTGCCGAACGCCAAGCTGCCGAAACCGCCGCCGACCGCCGCACGAACGATCCGAACCGGCGTATGGGCGGGCCCGATTCCCGCCCGCCCGGTTCCCCGGACCGGCGCACAACCCCCCAACCGAATTTCGGACGGCGGCGCACGTCCGAGTGATCTGTTGCGCGCGATAATTGCCCGTTGAGTTCCAATTCCGGTTGACGGGCGGGCAAGGCTTCGCGCATTTGAAACGCCATGTACCGATCGCTCGAACCCACCAAGATCACAGAAACGATAGAGACCCTCGCAAGGCGCATCAGCGAGCGCTTTCCAGGCTCTGGTTTATGGAAGGTTTGCTCGGACCTCGTTGCGTTGTCACGGCAGACATCGAACCGGACCGAATATGTTTCGCGGCCCCACTGGGGAATGCGCTTGGCGCTCGCCGCAGTGCAGATCGCAACTCTCGTCGGATTTTTTTTGCTCGCTCGGTTCGCCATGACCCTGAGAGCCTCAGAGGAGTTGTCCGATTTTCTGCAGGGATTCGATGCCGCCATCAGCCTGGCAATATTCGTTGGCGGCGCCGCATTTTTTATTTGGACATTCGAAGCCCGCTGGAAGCGAGACCGGGCCATGAAGGCACTTCATGAACTGCGCTCGATTGTGCACGTCGTTGATATGCACCAGTTGACGAAAGATCCCAGCATGCTGGGCGGCGCAAAGGTCTCAAGTTCGCCCGAGCGGACGATGACCCCGTTTGAATTGATGCGATATCTCGAATACTGTTCGGAAATGTTGTCTCTTACGGCCAAGTTAGCAGCGTTGTATGCCGAAAAAATTAGCGATCCTGTGGTTGTCGATACCGTTGGCGATATCGAGCGCTTGACATCGAATCTATCGAGCCAGATCTGGCAAAAAATTTCGATGGTGCAAACCTTGGAAGGCCGCGATATGCCGCATCCTGTCAGCGTTATCCCGCCGTTGGTTGCGAGGCCTCGATGACCTTAAACGCCACAGATCCCGTCGCCCTGACGCAAGCGCTGATCCGCTGCGAAAGCGTGACCCCGCACGAAGGCGGCGCACTGACGCTTTTGCAGAACGTGCTGGAACCTGCAGGCTTCATCTGCCACCGCATGATATTTACCGAGCCCGGCACGCCCGACATCGACAACCTCTATGCGCGGATTGGATCGGGCCGCCCGCATCTATCGTTCGCCGGTCACACAGATGTCGTGCCGGTTGGTGATGAAAAAGCGTGGACCGTGCCACCGTTCTCGGGCGAGGTACGCAATGGCATTCTTTATGGCCGCGGCGCCGTCGATATGAAAGGCTGCGTTGCGGCATATGCTGCCGCAGCACTCAAGTACCTGCAGCACAAGGGCGGCGCACTGTCGCGCGGTTCACTATCGTTTCTCATTACGGGGGATGAAGAGGGGCCGTCGATCAACGGCACGGCCAAAGTATTGCAGTGGCTGAAAGACCGCGACGAAGTCATCGATGCCTGCCTCGTCGGAGAACCGTCGAACCCGAAGGCGCTTGGCGACGAAATTAAAATCGGGCGGCGCGGCTCGCTGAATGCCGAGTTGACAGTCTATGGCAAGCAAGGCCATGCCGCCTATCCAAACCTTGCGGACAATCCCGTACCCAAACTCGCACGCATTCTCGACCGGCTGTCATCGGCGCAGCTCGACAACGGAACTGCGAGTTTCCAGCCGTCGAACTTGCAGGTGACGGTTATCTCCGTCCCCAATACAGCGACCAACGTCATTCCAGCAGAAGCGCACGCCAAACTCAACATCCGCTACAATGACGGATGGACCCGATCAAAAATAGAAGGCTGGGTGCGGGATAAGGCAACGCGCGCTGCAGCCGAATTGGACAGCAAATTCAGCCTCAAGTTTTCAGGCACAGGCGACGTTTTTCTGACGAAGCCAGGGCCGCTGGTTGAAACTTTGAAATCGGCCGTCAAATCCGTGACGGGGCGCACGCCAGCATTAACCACGGGCGGGGGCACATCTGACGCGCGTTTTATCAAGGATTACTGTCCGGTCGTCGAATTCGGGCTGGTCAATGCTACAATCCATCAGGTGGATGAGCACACGAGCGTCAAAGACCTTGAAGACTTGACATTAATTTATGGCCGCTTCATCGAGAATTATTTCGCGAGCGCTTAAGCCGCGGCTTGCCAAAACAGTGGCGCGCACATGAAAAAGGCCGCTTCCTACGAAGCGGCCTTTGTCAGTTCAGGAAATTTAAGCGCGAATTAAACCGCCTCTTTCAAGTCCTTAGAAGCGCGGAAAGCGATCTTCTTCGATGCCTTGATCTTGATGGCTTCGCCCGTTGCCGGGTTGCGGCCCATGCGTGCCGGACGCTTGCGAACCTGCAGGACGCCGAGACCGGCGAGACGGATGCGCGCGCCTTTCTTAAGGTGCTTGGTGAGCTGCGCGATAAGATCTTCAAGAATTGCGATTGCCTGTTTCTTTGGCAATTCGTGTGCTTCCGCCAACGTCGCAGCGATGTGCTTCAACGTAACGGTTTCTACTTTTGCGGCTGGTGCTTTGGCCATTTTGGTATTCCCTCTACGAATCGATAATGCGGCCGACAATACATTGATCGATTAGAAAAACCCGCGTTTTCTTGGTGTTTTCGGGGGAGATCAGAAAAAAGTGCGTTTTGTGGCCAAAAAACACAGGGCAGCGCTTGGTTAGGCCCCAATTACAGGGGAAAATGAGGGTTCGCGGCGCTGATTTTAGACCAACCCGAATTCTGGAGAGACTCAAGATGTCCTACGTTGATGGCTTTGTCCTGGCGGTGCCTGAAGACAAAATTGCGGACTACAAGAAGCTCTCGCGCAAGATGGGTAAGATCTGGCGGGAGTACGGCGCGCTCGCTTATGTCGAGTGCGAGGGTGATGACGTGCCGGTTGGCAAAGTCACGTCGTTTACCCGGGCGGTGAAACTGAAGCCCGGCGAGGTCGTGGTCTTTTCCTGGATCGTCTACAATTCGCGCGCACATCGCGATGCGGTGAACAAGAAAGTCATGGCCGATCCGCGATTGAACATGGATATGAAGACCATGCCGTTCGACACCAAGCGCATGATCTGGGGCGGGTTTAAGACGATGATTGAGATGTAGTTGCCGTGACGGCTACTTGAAGTGCTTGGACAGCTTCAAGCCCTGACCCTGATAGTTTGATTTAAGGTCTTGTCCGTAGATGATATCCGGCGTTTCCGTCATGCGTTCATAAATCAGGCGGCCGATGATTTGCCCGTGCTCTAGTATGAATGGTACCTTGTGCGAGCGAACTTCCAGGACGACGCGTGAGCCCTTGCCGCCCGCCGCTGCGTGGCCGAAGCCCGGGTCCATAAAACCCGCGTAATGCACGCGAAATTCGCCAACTAACGGATTGAATGGCATCATTTCGGCAGCATGAGTCGGGGGCACGTGAACGGCTTCTTTTGAAGCGAGAATGTAGAACTGATCGGGATCGAGGATGAGACGGTTCTTGCCGCGTGCGTAGATAGGGTCCCAGTAGTCCTCGACCGCACAACTTCCTGGTTTATCGACATCAACAACGCCGGTGTGGCGGCGCGCGCGATAGCCGATGAGGCCGTCCTTGTCGCCCTTGAGATCGACAGAGAGCGCTAAACCACCCGCAATGTCTGCCACCTCATCCGACGTGATAAGTTTTTCTCGTTTGTGCAATTCGATGAGCGCGGCATCCGTATCGGCGGCCGGGCCTACACGGAAACGGATCTGCGACAGACGTGAACCCTTGCGCACGACGATTGGAAACGTCTGCGGGCAGATTTCTGCGAACAGCGGCCCCTTATAACCGGCCGGTACTTGGTCGAAGGCGTTGACGCCATCCGCTATGACGCGGGTGAAAACATCGAGGCGGCCGGTTGAACTTTTCGGATTGGCGGCAGCCGAGAGATCCGGTGGAAGCGCCAAGCTTTCCAACAGCGGCACGATATAGACGCAGCCCGTCTCCAACACCGCGCCTTGGCTGAGGCTGATCGTGTGCATTTGCAGATCATCAAGCTTGGTCTGAACACGAACGCCAGGACCCGGCAAAAAGCTTGCACGCACCCGGTACGCAACTGCGCCCAAGCGCAGATCGAGACTGGCTGGCTGCAACTGATTGTCGAGCATGGGTTCGGCAATCTGCAGCGCGCCCGCGGCAATGAGCCCGCTGATCGCTTGGCTTGGCAGGATGCCGGCTTCGGACGCTGAGGCCCTGACTGGCGCATCAGCCCGAGACGCGCCCTTTTTTGCCGTCGTTTTCACGATTCACTTCCTCTTCTCAATGTTTGCCTCTATCCGAAGCGCCCCTTGACGCCAAGGGGGTTCGCCGGGTAATCCCGGCATGGAATTCCGTGGTCCTTTGGCCGGCCGGCTTGCAGCCACGTAAAATAAGTCGCTAAAGGGCCGAGTGCGCACCCGGTTTCCCGCGCCCGGCTTCCCGTCCGGCGCTTGTGGTAAACCGGGTTTTTTATTGGCGCCAAGGACGCAGTCTCACATGGCAAACGATAAGTCCAAGCTGGATAAGCCCAATCAGGATAAGCCCCGGGCGCATCCAAAGTGGCGCCCGGAAACCGAACTCGTTCACGGCGGTGTTCTGCGCTCGCAGTTTGGCGAAACGTCGGAAGCGATGTTTCTGACCCAAGGGTTTGTCTACACCAGCGCCGAGCAGGCAGAAGCCCGCTTCAAGCAGGAAGACCCGGGCTACCAATATTCGCGCTTCGGTAACCCGACGATCTCTATGTTCGAAGAGCGCTTGCGCCTTTTCGAAGGTGCGGAAGATTGCCGCGCCACCGCGACCGGCATGGCCGCCGTCACCGCCGCCCTCCTTTGCTACATGAAAGCGGGCGATCACTTGGTGTCGGCCCGCGCACTCTTTGGCTCGTGCCGCTACATCGTTGAAACGTTGTGCCCGCGATTGGGTATTCAATGCACGCTCATCGACGGCATGGACCTCGACGCCTGGAAAAAGGCTATCCGCCCCAACACCAAGATGTTCTTTTTTGAGACGCCATCGAACCCGACACTCGAACTCGTCGATATCGCGGCCGTGTGCACAATCGCCAAGGCGCACAACATTCTGAGCGTCGTCGACAATGTCTTCGCAACCCCGATGCTGCAACGCCCGTTGGCGCTCGGCGCCGACATCGTTGTCTATTCGACAACGAAGCACATCGACGGCCAGGGCCGCTGCCTCGGAGGTGCCGTTCTTGGCACAACAGATTTCGTGACGAAATATCTGCAGGATTGGGTGCGCCAGACCGGACCATCGCTCAGTCCCTTCAATGCCTGGGTTATGCTCAAGGGTCTTGAGACCATGCCTATCCGCGTCAAAGCGCAATGCGAGGCCGCCGCCAAGGTTGCCGATCATCTCGCGGGTCTTAAGGGCGTGACGCGCGTCATATACCCGGGCCGGGCCGATCACCCGCAGGCGGCGCTGGCCGCCAAACAAATGCCCGGCGGCGGGCAGATAGTCACGTTCGAGGTCGAGGGCGGCAAGGATGCCGCATTTCGCTGTCTTAATGCGCTGACATTGATCAAAATTTCAAATAATCTCGGCGATGCTAAAAGCCTTGTCACCCACCCCTCGACGACAACGCATCAGCGCGTGGGCGCGGGCCCGCGGGCGGAACTTGGCATCACAGATGGCATGATCCGTCTGTCCGTCGGCCTCGAAGCGTTCGAGGATCTGGCGGACGATCTGTCCTGGGCAATGGCTGCCGTCTAACTGAAAATCACGATACTGATATTGACCACGGAAAGAGCACCCCTAAAGTGGCACGCAAGAGAACTGCCAAAAAAGCGGACCTGCATATGTACGAAGCCACGACACGCGGCATCCGTATCCGCGTCGAGCCGCACTATCTGGAAGACCAGTCCGCGCCGGACGAAAGCCACTTCGTCTGGTCCTACGCCGTTGAGATTAGCAACGACAGCCGGCAGCCGGTGCAGCTGAAGACGCGCACATGGCGCATAACTGACGCAATGGGGCGGACGGAAGAAGTGCGCGGGCCCGGCGTCGTCGGGCAAACGCCAACGATACCGCCCGGCGGCTCGTTCAGTTACACATCGGGTTGTCCGTTGAAGACGCCGCAAGGCATTATGGTTGGCAGCTACCAGATGTCGGACGAAAAGGGTAAACTGTTCGATGTTGCGATCCCAGCGTTCTCACTCGACAGCCCTTACACGCAAGCTGCGATGAATTAGCTGCGAAGCACTGAACAGAACTACGAGCGAGTACAGAAGCGCAATGGCGGGACCCGTTTATACTCCGGTCGAACTTCTCGCACGCCTTGTTGCTTTTGACACCACGAGCCACAAGAGCAACCTCGAGATCGTCGCGTTCATTGAAGATTATCTTCTCCAGCACGGCGTCGCCAGCCGGCGCATCGTTGCCGGCGACGGCCTGAAGGCAAACCTTTACGCCATGATCGGCCCCTCGGACCGCGGCGGCGTTGCCCTCTCAGGTCATACAGATGTGGTTCCTGTAGACGGCCAGACCTGGAGTAGCGATCCATTCGCTTTGCGCACTGAGGGCGGGCGGCACTATGGGCGCGGCGCTTGTGACATGAAGGGCTTTCTTGCTTGCATGCTGGCGGCGGTGCCGGACTTCAAGCGGCGAAGTCTCAAAACACCGATCCATCTGGCGTTTTCCTACGATGAAGAGATCGGTTGTCTCGGCGTCCGGCCCATGATTGCGGAATTTGGCAAGGGACTGGCGAAACCGCGCTTGGTCATCGTTGGCGAGCCGACGTCGATGCAGGTGGTCGATGCGCACAAGGGCCCGGTGCGTTGGCAAGTGGAAGTGACAGGCCGCGCCGCGCATTCGAGCATGAGCCACCTCGGCGTCAACGCCATTACCTACGCGGCCCGATTGATCGGCGAGCTTGAGCGCATGGAAGCAGACCTCAAGGTCACGTCGCGTAACGATCGCTTCAACCCGCCTTTTGCCACGCTGCAAGTCACCAAGCTTGAAGGCGGCACGGCGAACAATATCATTCCCATCTTCTGCCGCTTTGGCTTTGAAGTGCGCACGCTTCCGGGTGTCGATGTCGATGCGATTGAACGGCGGATCAGAGATTTTGCCGAAACCAACTGTCTGCCCGAAATGCAGCGCGTTGCAGATGAGGCGGCAATTACAGTCACACGCGCCAACACCGTGCCCCCGTTCGCTGCAAAGCCGAATTCAGAGGCAACCAGCTTGGCTCTGAAGCTCTCCGGACAAAACGGTACGCACGCGGTCTCTTACGCAACTGAAGCGGGACTGTTTCAGGACGCGGGTTCAGCATCAATCGTGTGCGGGCCGGGTGACATTGCGCAGGCGCACACACCGGACGAATGGATCGCTGACAGTGAAATCAACGAATGCATGACGTTCATGGCGCGGCTCGCCGATTGGGCCTCAGCCTAAACGTGCTTTCGCGGTGCCTGTTTCAAACAGCCAGCATCCGGCGATAAGGCCCAGAAACGCGCCCGCCAATTGCGCACCTATGAAGGCTGAGACGTCGGCCGGCGCTATCCCAGCAAACGTGTTGGTGAAGGACCGCGCGATTGTAACGGCAGGGTTGGCGAATGACGTTGATGCCGTAAACCAATAGGCCGCGACGATATAGAGTGCGACCGACATCGCGACTTTGTCAGCTGCAAAACGCACTGCGCCCAGAATTGTGAGGATCAAACCGAACGCGGCCACCGCTTCGGCGGTCCATTGGCCAACGCCGTTTCGGGCCGTCGCAGACGTTTGAAAGACTGTGAGGTCAAACATCACGTGCGTAATCAGTACGCCGGCGATACCGCCTGCAATCTGCGCGACGACGTAGAGCGCGGCGTCGCTGGACGAAATCTTCTGCTTCAGCCGCATGACCAGCGTCACTGCGGGATTGAAATGCGCGCCGGATATTGGTCCAAGAATCGTAATCAATACAAAGAGCGCCGCGCCCGTCGCCAAAGAATTTGCCAGCAACGCCAATCCGGTATTCCCGCCCGATAGCTTGTCGGCCATGATGCCCGAGCCAACGACAGCTGCAAGCAGAAACGCCGTTCCGAGACATTCGCCAGCGAGGCGGCGGCCGCGATCGATTTCCATTACGGCGAATTTCCTGTGCCAGAAGCCAAGTCTGTTGCGCCTTCAAGGCGCGCAATCGCCGAGACGGCCATTTGAATGTCCTCCCGTGCCATGATCTCGACTGGCATCGCAACGAGTGCCGAAATGCGCGCGTGCAGCCTATCGTAGGCTTGCCGGAACGCCGCGCGTTCGGCTTCAATACCGCCTGGCACGCCGGCAGGATCAGGAATACCCCAATGAGCTTTAACAGGCGCCCCTGGCCAATGCGGACAGGATTCGCCGGCGGCTGCGTCGCAAACAGTAATAACGATGTCCATTTTAGGCGCGCAGGGTTCAGCAAAAACGTCCCAAGATTTGGAGCGCAGCGCGCCAACCGGATGGCCGCGCTGTTCAAGCAGTTCTAAGGCTAAGGGATTAGGGACACCGCGCGGATGGCTGCCGGCGGAATAGGCCTGAAAGCGGCCCGCACCGAGCTTATTGACGATGGCTTCACCCAGGATGGAGCGCGCCGAATTGGCTGTGCAGAGCACGAGGACGTTAATCATGGCAATTCATGTGAACCAGGCTTTCCCCCTGCCATATTGTGTACCAGCTGCCTCGTAGCCGAAGCTTGATAAGCATAAGCCTAAGCATTGTACGATGGGACGGAGTTTTTAATTACACCGTGTGACACCTTTGCGACACAACTACACTAGAATAGCCTCTCCCCAGCGGACTGGCAGAACATGCCATGTCTTGGGTGTAATTCACGGCTAAACAGCAAGCTTATTCTGCCCATAATTCAGATTCGATTGCCTTGAAAGTGAAACCTATGACACCGACACGAACACCGAGATCGCCTGTGATACTCGCGCTTCTCACAGCGACTGCCATGTCCGCGTGTTCATCATCGCCGCTTCCATCAATCGGCTCCATCAACCCCTTCAGCAACTCGATCCCCGATACCGATCGCGTGTTTCTCATGGCGGCGGGAAGCTGGGATCGCAATCGCGACAACAATGTTACCTGCGACGAGTGGAAGGCCTACGCAACAGAGTTGTTTAACGGAGCCGACGCAAACGCCGACGAGAGCGTCGATCAATCCGAGTGGGGCAGCATCACCAAAGTCGATCGTATGTTCGATACGGCGGATCTCAGCTACTACGACGCCAGCCGCGACGGAAAAGTGACGCGCGCGGAGTTCATCGAAAAGCCCAATCCTGCGTTTGCCCTTCTCGATCCCGGCAAGACGTGCTCGCTGACGGGCGCGCAAGTCGCTGGCGCGCGCTCCAAGACGCAGTATGATCTGACGGCTAAGCCCAAAGAGGGCGACGACGGCGGCAAGACACCTGATGCCGTGTCGGGCGCGGGCAAGCGGTACTGACGAAGGTAATAAAGTTAGCCTCCGAGGCACCAGGCGAGAATCGCCTTCTGCGCGTGCAACCGGTTCTCCGCTTCATCCCAGATGACGGACTGCGGCCCATCCAAAACTTCTGTCGAAACTTCGTGTCCGCGATACGCTGGCAAACAATGCATAAAAATGGCGCCCTTGGCGGCCTTGCTCATGAGCCTTTGATCCACCGCATAAGGCGCCAAAATCTTCTTGCGCCGCGCTGCGTCGGATTGACCCATTGAGACCCAGGTATCAGTCACGACGCAATCTGCGCCTTTGACGGCTTTCTCGGGGTCATTGGACAGCGTGATGGACGCTTTCTCGCGCCGCGCCCATTCCATGGCTTCGTCTTCTGGTTGAAGCGCATCCGGGCAGCCGAGCCGCAACGTGAACCCGAAGCGCGCGGCCGCGTGCATCCAGGATACAGCGACGTTGTTGCCATCACCAACCCAAGCAACCGTGCGTCCTTTAATTGGACCGGAATGCTCTTCAAACGTCATGACGTCGGCCATGACCTGGCACGGATGGCTTTTGTCCGTCAGTCCGTTGACGACAGGGATCGAGGCGTGTTTGGCGAGTTCGACGAGGGTTTCGTGCGAATTGGCGCGGATCATGATGGCGTCGGCATAGCGCGAGAGAACGCGGGCCGTGTCGGCAACGGATTCGCCGCGTCCCAACTGCAGATCTGTATGATTGAGCGACAGAGCGCCGCCGCCGAGCTGGCGCATTGCGATGTCAAACGACACGCGCGTTCGCGTCGATGGTTTCTCGAAAATCATGACCAGCACGCAGTCATCAATGCCTTTCGGCTTGAGGGCCGTGGGCACGCGCTTCCCGGCCTTTTTCATGGCGTGTGCGTTGTCGACGATGCGCCGCAGTGTCTTGGCATCTATTGCTGAGATGTCGAGAAAATGTCTCGTTGCTGTTTTTGATGGCATGGGTTTTGTGAGCTTTTGGAGCTCTCCGTTGGGCTAGAGAGCCAATTGTTTCTGAATGTTGGCCAGTGATCTCGCAAGACGCTCGGTTCCGTCTGCGATTTCTTCGTCCAAGACTGTAAGAGGCGGGATAACACGAACGGTATTGTCACCCGCCGCAACGAGAAGAAGTTTTTCCGCGATCGCAGCCTTGACGACTTGGGCAGGCGTTACGGTTGCCTTGAGCTTTAGCCCGGTCAAAAGTCCAACGCCGCGCGCATCTTCCACGATCAGCGGAAAGCGGTCTTTGACGCCGGCCAAGCATTGTTTCAAACGCAGCGATTTCGCTTGAACTGCATCCAGAAATCCGGGTTCCGTCACGACATCCATGACAGCACTCGCGACCGACATGGCAAGCGGATTGCCGCCGAACGTCGAACCATGCGTGCCGGGCGTCATGACTTTGGCCGCTTCTGCGGTCGCCAGAATTGCGCCGACGGGGAAGCCGCCGCCCAAGCCTTTCGCGACCGCCATGAGGTCGGGCGTTATTCCGGCCCACTCATGGGCAAACAGTTTGCCCGTGCGCCCCACGCCGCATTGGACTTCGTCCAAGATCAATAGCAGGCCGTGTTGATCGCAAAGATCGCGAATGCCTTTGAGACATTGCGGCGGCACCGTGCGCACGCCACCCTCGCCCTGAATGGGCTCAATCATGATGGCTGCGGTTTCAGGTCTGATCGCGGCCATCAAAGCGTCGTGATCGCCGAACTCCACGTGATCGAAACCGCCGGCGTCCGGACCGAAACCTTCGAGATACTTTTCGTTGCCGCCCGCGGCGAGCGTTGCGAGCGTGCGTCCGTGGAAAGCGCCCTTGAAGGTGATAATGCGATTGCGCTCAGGCCGGCCCGACACGAAGTGATAGCGGCGCGCGATCTTGATGGCACCTTCGCAGGCTTCCGCACCCGAGTTACAGAAGAAAACACGCTCGGCAAACGTTAGCTCGCACAAACGCTGGGCCAGATCTTCCTGTCCTTCAATCCGGTACAAATTTGACGTGTGCCAAAGCTTGGCAGCCTGACCGGTCAGCGCTTTGACAAGGCGTGGATGGGCGTGTCCTAGAGAATTGACCGCGACGCCGGACCCGAAATCCAGATAGCGCTCGCCTGATGTTGTATAGAGCCACGATCCCACACCGCGCGCGAACACCAGATCCTGACGAGCATAAGTGCCCATCACGGCGTTAGTGGGCAGATCCTTTTCAGGCGCGGCTGGAGCTTTTGTCCCAGGCGCCTCTTTTGACGCTGACATGACAGCACCAATCCTCGCGCAGAAAATCAAAAAAGCCGCCAATCCTGGCGGCCATTCATATTGCGTGATACGCGCGCAACGCCAAACTGTCAATAAAATGCGGCGTTTGCGATGCGGTGGCGGCCTATCGTCTGCAGCGCCAATCAACCGTTGAGAACTTGGAATGGATCCGCGAATGCCTTGCCATTAGGGCAGAGCCGAATCGTTCTGTTGCGGATACGCCACTTCTCCCTGTCAACGGCCGCGCTTTTGCCACGCTTAGCTTGTAGACGGAAGTCAGCACGTTGTAACTTGCCTGGACCGGGCCACGACATGTGGCGGCTTGTTGGCCGTCTTTGTCACCGTACTTATAAGTGTCACTGCATTTGTAAGTGTCACTGTACTTGTAAGTGCATTGGTCCAATCGTGCCATGAACCGCCCTTTCGGCGGGCTCGCGTATGCCGCGGCACGAAGTTCTGCGTTTCCATTGAGTTCTTGCGTCTACCACCCGGCCGGGATTGCCGTCCCTTGTCTTCGCGCCCTTACGCGCATCCAGAGGATTGTCACGGCCGACTAAGCGGGCACCGGGGGGTGCACCGCCGCACGCGCGGCTCGACAGGGAGCGACTGGAACATGTCTTGGACGGATGATCGCGTCGATCTTTTAAAGAAACTCTGGGGCGAAGGCCTGAGCGCAAGCCAGATCGCCGGACGCCTCGGCAGCGTCACGCGCAACGCCGTAATCGGCAAAGTGCATCGCCTTGGCCTCTCGGGCCGGGCGACAACGTCGCGCATGAAAACGCATCGGCCACGTGCACGCATTGCCAATGCCAAACGCGCTGTCAAAGCGCGCTTTGCGACTGCGGGCAATCCCGCCGTTCGCGCCCTTTACGTCGGCGACGCGGAGCCTTACGTATCGCCCGTCGAAGAACTCGTCATTCCGATGGCTGAACGCAAATCCATTCAGACCTTGTCCGAGTGCAGCTGCCGCTGG
The DNA here is from genome assembly GCA_043718455.1 of Hyphomicrobium sp. Lineage (GTDB taxonomy): Bacteria > Pseudomonadota > Alphaproteobacteria > Rhizobiales > Hyphomicrobiaceae > Hyphomicrobium_B. The sequence continues at coordinate 14,667 of JAYSVT010000337.1, read as the reverse complement.
CCCATTGGCGATCCGCAAGCGTTGGACTTTCACTTCTGCGGCAAAAACAAAGTTCCGGCTTTGCCCTATTGCGAATTTCACGCCCGCCGGGCTTTCCAGCCGGCAATTCCACGCCGCCGCGAGCGCACCGAGATCGAAGTACCGGTGGCGATCACGGCGCCGCAAGACGCGCCGCAAAAAGAGCGGGTTTGATACCGGACACTTGAGGGGAAGACCGGGGCATTCGTGCTCCGGAGACGGGGACGAAAGCCAGCAGCCGGGGGGCTGCTGGCTTTCTCATTTCTGGGCTCAATACCGGACTAATCCGGGCATTTTAACTGATCCATCTCACCCTTGGCGGACGGCGTCCCGTCCGTGCTAGACATCTGCCTTCGGTTTCTGGAGGCGCGCGATGGGCAAGAACGGCAACAAGAACGGCAAAGAGAAGTATAAGGACAAAGCAAAGCCGGCAGAAGCCGCCTCGCCGAAACCCGCAGCGCCAGCAGCGGCTGATACAAAGACTGCCGCAGCCGCCCAAGCGGCCACATTGCCGCCGGGCTTTTCCCTCGACGACGCTAAATTTCCCAAAGACCTCGATGACACTTCTATGACATCGGGCGGTTACCCTTACGACAAGAAAATGAAGCGCGAAGCTTTTGAGGAAGAACTCGAGCGCCTCCAGATCGAGCTCTGCAAGCTGCAAGCCCATAATATCAAGACCCGCGGCCGCGTGCTCACCCTGTTCGAAGGCCGCGATGGCGCGGGCAAGGGTTCTTGCATCGGTGCCTTTACTCAGCACCTCAATCCGCGCAACACGCGCGCGGTAGCCTTGACCAAGCCAACTGAAACCGAGCGCGGGCAACTCTATTTTCAGCGCTATGCCGCGCATCTGCCAACCGCGGGCGAAATCGTTCTGTTCGACCGGTCCTGGTACAACCGCGCCGGCGTCGAGCGCGTCATGGGATTTTGCAACGAAGATCAACTCGCGATTTTTTTGAGAGAGGCACCGGAATTCGAAGGACTGCTGGTTCGCGACGGCATTCGCTTTTTCAAGTTCTTTCTACAGATCGGCCGCGAAATGCAATTAAAGCGGTTTCATGAACGCCGCCATGATCCGTTGAAACAGTGGAAACTTTCCGATATCGATATCGCGGCTCTCAACAAGTACGACGAGTACTCGAAGGCCCAGGCTGACATGTTCCGCTTCACGCACACGACCATTGCGCCCTGGATCGTAATCCGCGCCAATGACCAGCGCCGCGCGCGGCTTGAGGCGATACGTGTTGTCCTGTCGGCGATAGACTACGAAGGTAAAGACCCCAAGGCGGTTGGGAAAATCGACGGCAAGATTGCCGGCTGTGGACCCGAGTTCTTCCAGGCCGCCTGATCGATCAGTAGGTCCGCAACCCCTAGAAACGTCCGTTTTCGAAACACCTATTCAGCCGAATTTTACCCCGTTGGGACTCTCGCACTCTCCGGAATAAGAAAATATCGCGCCAAGAACCTTTCCTTTGCTCAGTCAGATCAAGCTCCGCCCATCGACATAGGCAGGACTTGGATGAAGCAGGACTTGGATTATAATGGCGCGGCAACTCGGATCACACCTTTTCAATCAGATAGACGCAATGCGCTCCGACGAGCGCGGCGCGGTTGCGATCCTGTTTGCGCTTATGGCCGTTGCACTTGTCGGCATGGCTATGTCGGCAGTTGATTATGCGCGGATCGAAAGAATGCGTGCAAGTATGCAAGTTGCGGCGGACGCTGCAGCCGATGCGGGCGCGGAGCATCTGGGCAGTGCCGACGAGCAAATCGACCCTGTGGTCCAAGCCTATCTCATTGCAAATTTGCCGCGGGATCAGAAAAACAATCCTTACGGTCTCTCGATCAGCCCCGATCGAATGAGTTTAACGATCAGTCTCCAGAATGAAGTTCCTACCACGATTTTGCGTCTCCTAGATTTCAACAGCGCCCGGGTCGTGGTTGAAAGCACCGCGACAGGGCCTGTTGAAGTTGCAGCGCTTCCAAATGATGAAGACGAAAGCGGCGGCGGCAAGCCAAAACGTCCGGTTGCCGCGCGTAGACCGCCGCGCCTATCTGGGGGGAATTCGCTGAGCGACATGCGGGCCAATCAGGAGAAAGTCATCGAGTATCTGCGTAGCCTCGAGGCGCAAGGCGATCCAGAAATACGCCGCCTCTTGCACGCTCTCCAACAGTTTCGTTAGACACATTATCTGACGAGCAGGAAAGGCGCCCCCGTCTTCGCGATGGTGCGCGATAAGGCCCGCCCGGTCGGCAAAACGGTTCCCCCAAAACGGCATACCACAAAACTTGGGGTCAGTTTTCGCAAGCTGTCGTCATACATTTCATCGGCACCAAACGACGGCTCGGACACTTCGAACACGACATCCGTTTGAGCTGGAATGGCCAGTCTTGCCCGCGCTTCCAAATCATTGAGTTCTAGGCGTGTGCCCGCAGCAAAAAGCACATGAATGCGCCCAAACATGCGCGTTAGGCGGGCCGCAGCACGGATCATTGACGGCAAGCGCTCAAGATCCTCGGCGACCACAACCACCGGCCCGTCACCACTGACGCGCCCAACCGGCGCGACAACCACACCGGTTGCGCCGCTGACATTGGCGAACAGCGTACCGACGGACGGTACCGCTGATGCCCCCGCCGCAACGACCACATTCCATGGACCGCGAACCGTGCAGAGCTCCGCAAGAACGTCGATCGCATCACCCGAGGCCATCGTATGCCGGCAAGTAACCCCGTGACGTTGCGCGCAATCGGCGACTTCACGCCGCTGGCGGCGCATCAGCAGCGCCTCTGCCAGGGATGCCCGATCGAAATGCGCAGCGGCCGCCGAGACGTCTTTCGCCGGCGCGCCGGTTCCTCTCGCCACAAACCCGGTAACAGACAAGTCACCGCTTAGCCCGACATTCCCAGCGTCAACCGTCACCGTTTCGATTTCGGCCTGAAACGCGGCCGCGAGTTTCGCTGCAGCACGCGCCGCGCCGGGATTGAGCGGCGCATTGCGATCTGTCCAGAACAATACCCGGCCGCTCGCTTCCGAGGCTTCCGCGACGTGAGCCATCATGGCGCGACACCCTTTTCCTGCTCGCGCACAGCTTCTTCGATATCAGCGCGCCGGATGATGTCGGAACTCCCAGCCGACGCGATCTGATCGGCCTCCGAGAGAAGCGCCCCAAGCGCCGCGAGATCCAGCGAAACGCAATCGGGTTTTGCAGCGCGCCGGCACGCGTCCTTGTAGATGTGTGACACAGCGGATTCTGCTACAAGGCGGAAGCCGTTCTCCTTGGCCATTGCAGCGGCGAATGCACCAAAAGAGGCTGCATCGGCATCGCGGCAAGCGGCCGTCGCGTCAAAACGGGCGACAAGGGGAAAATGTTTGGCAACGCCGGGATCGATCGCGGTCAATTTCTCCAGAGACTGCGGTTCGGCCAAGAGAACAACGCGAACATCCAACTTCATCGGTTCCACGTCGATAATCACCCCAGGCGCGGCGCGCGGCTTTATCTCGCCTGTTTCTAGTGCCGCAGAAAGAACAGCCCACCCCTCGGGCGAAGCGGCGAGACGCCACGCTTCGACAACAAGAAATCCGCCATTGGCCCGCATCAACTGGCCGGGCCGAATGGCAACGCGCCCATCGCTATCGTGACCAATGACTCCAGCCAATTGGTCAGCAGAGACGTCGCGCGCGACAACAACCGGCGCAGCTTCCGAAAAATCACTGGAAGTTTGAACGGGCAGCACTCTGACAGCTGCCGTACCGGCAGAGCGCGAGCCAATGCCGCTGCGTTCACAGACGGCGTGGATGAAATCTGCTTCAATGGCCGGCAACAAGGGCCCTGCGCCGCCAAATGCCGATTGCACGGATTCAATCTGCGGTCTTACCGCCCGGCTTGCTGTTTCACGGTTGAGAACGCTGAGACGCTCGCCCTGGGCCATGTGCTCGCCTGGCAACGCGCCAATCAAAACCTTGAGTTCGCTTTCAAGTGCCGCAATCTTTGCTTCCACATCCCGTTGCAAGCCATCGGGCAACGAGCGGAACACTTCGGCCCGCACGACCTTGCCATCGTGCATTGGCGCCAGAACGAAACCCTCCGACGTCTTCAGCAAAGCAATGTTCTGCGCTTCGGCCCTTCGCTTCAATTCTTCGAGCGACTTGTCGGAACGATGTCGGAATTCCTCGTCAATAACTTCAACGGCAAGCCTATAGTCGTCGCTCGCTGTCAACCGCTCAAACGTCGTCATGGCACGCGAGACCGCCTCTTGGACCTCGCGGACAAAGAATCCGCCTTGACCATGGGGAAGAGGGAACGCGGGCAAGGCGCGGCCCATGCCCGACGACCAGAGATAGATCCAGTCACTAGGTCGAGGTAACTCCGAACGGCGCTTTTCCAGAATCGTTTTGACGGCTGTGCGCCGGCCAGAACCGGGCTGCCCGATCACTAGGATATGTGCGTTCGGTTGGGCGCGTTCCGCGGCCCGGCGCAACATTTCGTAGGCGCGCGATTGGCCCGGCGGCGCAGTTCCGGCAACCGCCGCCGCGAGTGTCGCCGTATCCGCGTCACCTGCCACGATGGCAACGGTTCTTGAAGCAGCGGCGGCAAGCCGGTCCGACAACTTCGATGTTGTGATTGCCACGACGTTGCTGGCCGTCGCGGGCTTGGTGTCTGCGGGAACAGGGTCGCCGGTCTCGTCCGGCACCGGTTTACTTGGCTCGACGTCTGCTTCGGCAACTGCGGGTGCAGACGCCTCCGGCTCAATGGACGGCAGTACCGCCTCTTTTTTAGCGCGCCAGAAGAACATGTCGCAATCGCCCCGTCAGTATTACCGGTTTACGGCTTGAAACTTTGGTGGCCGCCCCCCGCCGGTGGCTTGAGTTCAGACATCTCACGTCCATAATGGCGGGACCATGACCAAGTCTGTACCCGCCGAACCAAATCCTTTGGAAATCGAAAAAAGCGACGTCCTCACGCCGGCCGCAGCAGCAATTCTGCGCGGGGTTCAGCGGCTGCTCAGGTCGCATGGCTTCGAGAGTATAGCTGAAGCTGGATTGTCCAACGGCCGGCGCGCCGACGCTATCGCAATCGGGCCCAATGGCGACGTTTGGATAGTTGAAATCAAGTCGAGCATTGCCGATTTCCGCTCGGATAATAAGTGGCCGGAGTATCGCGATTATTGCGACCGGCTTTTCTTTGCCGTGGCGCCAGACTTTCCTTCCGGCATTCTGCCGGCCGATACCGGGCTCATGCTCGCGGACCGTTATGGCGGCGAAATCATGCGCGATGCACCCGAGACGCGTCTTTCAGCGGCAAGACGCAAGGCCGTGACTCTCGCCTTCGCACGCGTAGCTGCTGCACGCTTGGCGAGCGCAATTGAGCCGCCCATTCCAGGACATCCGGCATAAGCTCCGAGCGGCTCAATAAATTCTTACTTCGGGGCGCGCTTCGCCAAAATGCGCTGCAACGTTCGGCGATGCATATTGAGCCGCCGTGCCGTTTCCGAGACGTTGCGATTGCACAGTTCATAGACACGCTGAATGTGCTCCCAGCGCACACGGTCCGCCGACATGGGATTTTCGGGCGGCGGAGCCTTCTCGTCGGTTCCAGCGAGAAGGGCGTCCGTCACGTCATCGGCGTCAGCTGGCTTGGCGAGGTAATCGACGGCACCGAGTTTCACAGCGCTGACCGCGGTTGCGATATTGCCATAGCCTGTCAGAACGATCGCGCGGGCATCGGGCCTAACGCGAGATAGCTCTGCAATAACATCGAGCCCTGTGCCATCCTCGAGACGCATGTCGACCACTGCGAAAGCCGGTGCCTTCTGGCGGATAAGTTCCAAACCTTCAACCACCGAGTGCCCGCTGCGCACTTCGAAACCACGCAATTCCATGGCGCGCGCCAAGCGCTGAAGAAACGCCCGGTCATCGTCAAGAATGATCAGGGATTTGTCTTCTGGCAGTTCATCCTGTTTAAATGAGAGATCTTCGCCGGTCACAACAGCCTCCGCTCGCCGCACAATTCGGGCGGCTCCGATTTCCCTATATGTCCTACGGCCGCAACTGCGACGCAATAGGTTGTCTGGCGGAAAAGCGTTAAGAGGTTACTTTGAGCCGTCAAAGCGGCCAGCACAGCTTAATTTAGGCCGGTTAAGCGGCGAAAGTCTCCGTTCCAGCGCCTTGAGCGGGTCCAAGATTGTTGTTTCGGCGTTCAAACACCTGCCGGGGCCAAGAAACTTGAATGACTGCGCCCTGCCGGGGCGCCGGGCGATTCGAGAACGCCACCGTTGCCCCAGAGCGTTCCAGCAAAGTATTAGCGATAAAAAAGCCAAGACCCAGGCCAGAATGCTCAGTTTCGCGCTTCTCCTGCATCCGGCGTGTCGACACATATGGCTCGCCGATACTGTCCATGATCTCCGCCGGAAAGCCCGGCCCATCGTCGGCAATCGTGACAATCACGTCGCTTTCGCTCCATCGCGCGCTGATTTCGACCTCTGAAGTGGCAAAATCAACAGCGTTCTCGATAATGTTGCCAAGACCATAGATCACCCCAGGCCGCCGCTCGCCAACTGGCTCCGTCCGTGCAGCGCCTTGCGCATCCGCAGCAGCCCCTGCAATAATCACTAAGCGTTTTTCGCGCTGTCTGTAAGGCGCTGCAGATTCGTCGATGATTTCCCGGACTGAAACGCTGGCGTGCATCGGATCTTGCTCGTCCGGACTCTTCGTCAGCTTCTGCAGGATTTCCCGGCAGCGCAGGGCCTGACTGCGCAGCAGCGCCAAGTCCTCGATGTACTTACTGTCGGCGCCCATATCCCGTTCAAGTTCTTTAGCGACCAGCACAATCGTCGAGAGCGGTGTGCCGAGCTCGTGCGCAGCAGCAGCCGCCAACCCATCCAGGGCGTGCAAACGCTGTTCATGGGCGAGCACCGTGTCCGTTGCGGCAAGTGCTGCCGACATCAGGCGCGCTTCCTTGCTAATCCGCCACGTATAGAAAGCGAGAAAAACGGTTGAGGCGAGTAACGCCGCGAGGCTCCCGACTTTGTAGTCTCTGTGCAGTTCAAACCGGATGCCGTCGTACCAAGGCAAGGGCTGGTACTGCGTCACAAGTATCGCTGCCGACATGATCGTCGTCGCGCCAAGTATCAACGTCGAGCGGATAGGGAGCGTGGCCGCTGACACGGTGACAGGCACCACCATCAAAATCGCAAACGGGTTCTGGATACCACCTGTCAGATAGAGCAGCGCTGCCAGCTGCAGAACGTCGTAGGCCAGCAAAAAGGTCGCGAACCTTGCGTCGAGCCGATGCCGTGCCGGATAACGGATCGAAAGAAACACGTTAAGCCATGCCGAGAGCGCGATCAAAACCAGACAACTTCCAACTGGCAAGGCAAAACCATAAATTCCCGTCACGATGCCGATCGCTAGCAGCTGGCCTAGAATTGCAAGCCAGCGCAGCCGCACGCTCGTCTGTAAGCGCAATTGGCTTTCGCGTTCGCTGACAATGCCTTTTGATATTACATCCCGGCGTCTTGTATTCACGGCCCAGCTTTCCTTCTCGTGACCCGACGCCGCAGCCTACCATGGCTTGCCCATCGCCGCCCATTAGCTCACAGTCGGCAGCTCACAATTTGCAAATAATGGCTGCAACGTTCCGCGTCTGGCAAGACGGACCAGAGCCCAGACCACAAGGATCACAACATGCAACCGAAAACCCTTGCAACTGCTCTTTTGGGCATCATCGCCGGCGCGGCACTGGCATTTTTGCTTCTTCCAGGTAACGGCACCACAAACTTGACGCAGGGCACCACTGTTGAAACAGGTAAAGCCTTGATCGGCGGCCCGTTCACCTTGATCGATCACACGGGTAAACGCGTCACGGAGAAAGACTTTCTTGGCCATCCACTGCTTATATTTTTTGGCTTTACAAACTGTCCCGACATATGTCCATCGGGCTTGCAGGTGATGTCTGCAGCGCTTGATAAACTCGGCGAAAAAAGCGCAAAAATAACACCCATTTTCATCACACTCGACGCGCAGCGTGACACGCCGGAAAAGCTTGCGGAGTATGTCAAGAGTTTTCATCCGCGGCTTGTCGGGTTAACTGGTAGCGAAACGGAACTCGCAGCAGCTGCAAAGGCCTACAGGGTCTATGCTCAGAAAGTCAGCGACGATGCGACACCCGGCAGCTATACATACGATCATGCTGCGATTATTTACCTGATGGGCCCGGACGGCACCTTCGTGACACACATCCCGCACACGACAAACGTTGAACAAGTTGTCTCGATACTCGACAAATCACTTTAAAATCGCGTCCGCCTTAGCATGCGGCCAGTGCGCAACAGCCCAGGTCATCAAAGTCCCAATAAGGACCAATACGTCTGGAGCGTCGCGTCGAAGCTTGCTAGTTCATGCTCATCGGGACGCCGCGTGAATTTCGGCAATTGTTTTTTCTGCTGATGCCAACTCAGTGCTCAGTTCACACAATCAGTGCAGACTTTTAACTACCGGGGATCAAGCGGCATGCGGAAGTCCAGACGATCCATTTCCACGAGTGGCAGCAGCACCGGCATAGAAGACGCCAATATAGAAGACATGGGTGCGCGCGTGGAGGTGAGACGTCACGCGGGCGCGCGGCGCCTGACATTGCGCGTGAGCCGCACGCGCCGCGCCGTGATCGTCACGATTCCACTGCAATGCGATCTCGATGAAGCAGGCTCCTTTATCTCGCGAAACATAGACTGGGTGCGCGAACGCCTTGATAATCTTCCCGATCCCGTGCCGTTTGTGCATGGCAGCGCAATGCCGTTGCGGGGCGAACCTCATGCCATAGTTTTCACTGGTTCTGGGCCGTCGCGGCTTGTGGCGTTGAACGGCACGGCGGCCCCAAGACCTGAAATCTGCGTCCCGGGCTCGGACGCTACAGCGGAGAAGCGGCTGCGCAGTTGGCTGTTCGATGAAGCCAAACGCGATCTCGATTCTGCAGTCTTTGTGCACGCCAAGCGCCTCAACGTGCAACCCAAACGCATCGTCGTGCGCGACCAAACGACCCGCTGGGGCTCGTGTTCAACGACCCGGGTCCTGTCGTTCTCTTGGCGTCTGGTTCTGGCGCCGCCGGCTATTCTGGATTATGTCGCCGCCCATGAAGTGGCGCATCTTGCGGAAATGAATCACGGTCCGCGTTTCTGGGCGCTGGTTAGAAAGACCTTGCCGGAATTCGAAACATCCAAACGCTGGTTGCAGGTCTACGGTCTAGATCTTCACCGCTACGGCGCGGGACAAATCGGCGACAAATAGTAAAAGAGATATTCTCTACCACCAGCCGCCAACTACCACCACCCGCCAAGCGACATCATGCCTTTCGGGCGCTCGGGCTTCTTCCCGGCGCTTGCCGCCAGCATTTCATCAGAAGGCGAAATATCCGCTCCTGCGATCGCCTGATTTATGAAATCCTCGCCGATCGGTTCAACCGGATGGGCAATAACGGGCGGCACAACCTTGATACGCCCTTGTGGCGGCGCCGTTGGCGGAGGCTGATTGCCCGGGGTAGCGGCACTCAGCCAAGGCAATTTTTCACTCGTGGCCGAACCCTCGGGACGGCCCGCTGCGGGCACTGACATAACGGGCACCCTTGCAGTGCGCGGTTCCGTTCCAGGCAACATCAAAGGCGCCTTGCCATCGTGAGCGATAGTCATGATCTCTCGCCAGATCTCGGCCGGCAATCCTCCGCCGACAGCCTTGTTCATGGCCTTGCCGCTGTCATTGCCGATCCAAACGCCGGCCGTTAGATGCGCCGTATAGCCAACAAACCACGCGTCGCGGAAATCTTGACTGGTGCCCGTCTTGCCGGCCGCCGGGTGCATGGGAAGTGCCGCGCGGCGTCCCGTTCCATTGACGAGCGCCCCGTTGAGCATGTCGTTCATGGCGCCGACATGCACGGGATCGACGACTTGCGCGGTTCGCGTTGCTTCGCGCGCGAAGAGAACACGGCCCGAACTCATGCGCACGCGCCGGATAGCGTGCGGCTCGATTGCCGAACCGCCGTTGCCGAAAACGCCGTAGGCGCCGGTCAATTCCAGCAACGAAACCTCTGATGTGCCCAGAGCCAGCGAGGGTTCTTCCCTTAAATCCGATTTAATGCCGAGACGGCGTGCCACCGAAATGGTGCGTCCCCGCCCTGCCTCTTGATTGAGCCGCACGGCAACCGTGTTGACCGACTGCGCGAGCGCTCGTCTTAGCGTTATCTCGCCCACATACTGGCCGTTGTCGTTGCGTGGCGCCCAGCCGTCGATGGCGAGCGGCAGGTCATACGTAGCGCTGTCCGGCGTCAAGCCGCTTTCAATTGCCGCAAGATAAACAAACGGCTTGAAGGCCGAGCCCGGCTGGCGGCGCGCTTTCACGGCGCGATTGAATTGGCTCTCTGCGTAGTTGCGGCCGCCGACAAGCGCGCGAATACCGCCGTCGTTGTCAAGCAGTACAACGGCCGCCTGGCCAACACCCAGCGCTTCGCCCTGGCGCGCAAGCGACTTGGCGACAATCTCGTTAGCACGGCGCTGGAGAGCGGAATCAAGCGTCGTCTCGACGATGACTTCTGCGTGTCCACCGCCCACAAGCGGGGGCAAGCGCTCCAATACAAAATCGACCGCATACTCAATGCCGGACGCATCTTTCTGAGATTTGTTCTCTGCAAACACCATGCGTTCGGCGAGCGCCTTGGCTTCGTCGGCGCGTGAGATAAATCCAGCTTCCACCATTTTGTTGAGCACGACACGGCCACGACCGCGCGCCGCGCCAGGACTGACGGCGGGCGAATATTTGGATGGCGCCTTGAGCAATCCCGCGATGAGTGCCGCTTCACTGAGCGTCAATTCCCGCGCCGACTTGTCGAAATAGCGCTGGCTTGCAGCCTCGATGCCGTAGGCGCCGCCGCCGAAGTACACACGATTGAGGTAGAGCTCCAGAATATCTGGTTTCGACAGCCTGAGTTCAAGCCAAAGGGCGAGCGCGAGTTCTTCGACCTTGCGCGAAAGCGTCCGCTCCGGTGTCAGAAACAGGTTCTTGGCCAACTGCTGCGTGAGTGTCGAGCCGCCCTGTGCAAAGCGTCCAGCGCGCAGATTGGCGAAAAAAGCCCGGCCAAGCCCTGCGGGATCGAGCCCGTAGTGCTCGAAGAAGCGCCGGTCTTCGGTTGCAACGACAGCGCCTGTGACGTGCCGCGGCAAAAGGTCGAGTGGCATATAATCATGTGCCGCGCCGCGTTCGGCGAGCACAGAGCCGTCGCGGGCCAAGATGCGCACAACCGGTGCACGCTCCTTATTGCGCATGGCCAGCGGGTGGGGAAACGACACCGTGTAGTAGACCATCAAGGCAGAAAGGCAGGGAAAGGCGGTCGCGGCAGCTAATGCCGGAACCCCAACCATGATGCGCCATTTCCAAGAGAAGCTGAAAAACATACGGCGCAGCAGCCCGCCGCGCAGTGGAGGCGCTGTGTTTTGAGCGCTATCGGGCCGCGGCCCGTCCAGAATAGATCCGGGCGCGACACCGAAGGGCGAAAACATATGAAACGGGCGGGGCAAGGGCGGCGGCTGAAGCCGCGATTGTTCTGGGATAAAGGCATTCAACGCACCGCGCACATCGTCCGGACCGCCGTCGCGAGCCCGGCGCAAAACGCCGATCATTGCCCCTAAAACCCGCATACGCAAACGCCTGCCACGCCACAACGCCGTCGCCAGCCCCCACGAGCCAGCGCAACAATCGATAAAAATAGCGGATGCCAGCTAAGGTCCGGTTAACTACGGCCGGTTATCGCGCCTGCCCGTTAGGAACTCGTGGCACTGCGGTTGTAGTGGCGCCGCGAATGGCTGCCGTGCCAACTCCCCGGCTGCGAAATTCTGGGTGGTGGTCGGCGCTTCACTCCCCCATAGTTGGGCTCATAGTCGGGTAAGTTCACTCGAGGGAGATCCATGGCAGCGGACGTCGATTTGGCAGCCTACAAGGACGTACTCTTGGTGCTCGGCACGGCTGGCGTCGTCGTGCCGCTGATGCACCGCTTCAAGGTCAGCCCGGTTCTCGGTTTCCTGCTTGCTGGTGCTTTTCTCAGCCCCAAGGGCCTCGGCACCCTTGCCGATATTTTTCCGCCCATAAGTTGGATTACGGTCTCTAGTCCGGAGCGCGTCGGAAAACTCGCGGAACTGGGCGTCGTCTTCCTGCTGTTCTTGATTGGTCTTGAACTCTCGTTCGAACGCCTGATGACCATGCGCCGTTTGGTCTTCGGCTTGGGTGCCGCGCAAGTTCTCATATCCTCGAGCGTCATCGCGCTTCTTGCTGTCTCATTGGGCATTACCCCAGTCAGTGCTCTTGTAATCGGCGCGGCTCTATCGCTCTCCTCAACCGCCATCGTCATCGAGCAACTGTCCGGACAAAAGCGCATGGCCAGTGCAACCGGCCGGACGAGTTTTTCGATCCTGTTATTTCAGGATCTCGCTGTCGTGCCCATTCTGTTCCTGCTTGGCGTCCTCGATCCCACCTCCGAGGGCTCAATCGCAGCCGGTATCTTCAAGGCCCTGGCGCAGGCCGCCGCGGCGCTCGCCATCATCGTTATCGTCGGCCGCTTCCTGCTGCAGCCGCTGTTCCGGCTCGTCTCGCAAACCGGCAGCCACGACATGTTCATCGCTACGACGCTCTTTGTCGCGGTTGGGACCAGCTTTGCAACGGCCGCCGCCGGGCTATCCATGGCGCTCGGCGCCTTCGTCGCGGGACTACTCTTGGCTGAGACCGAATACCGCCGCGCCATCGAAGCCATTGTCGAACCCATTAAATCTCTACTGCTTGGCGTCTTCTTCTTTTCCGTCGGTTTGAGCCTTGACCCAGCTGTCCTTGCCGCAAACCCGCTCAACATTCTCGGCCTTACGGCGCTTTTACTGATATTGCAGGCCGCCATTATTTTCGGCCTGTGCCGATGGTTCGGCATTTCCAAGCCAACGTCAATCGAGACCGCAGCACTGCTCGCGCCGGGCGGCGAATTCGCGTTTATCGTGCTGACGCTGGCGTTAAGTTATGGCCTCGTCTCCGCCACGCACACCAGCATGCTGCTGACGTCCGTGTCGCTGACCATGGCGCTCATCCTGCCCATCGGCGCACTCGGGCGACGCCTCGCTAAAGCCAGCGCCCCGCTTACAGCCACCGACCCGGAACTCTCGGCTCTGCCGCCGGGCGATAGCGAAATCAAAGCCCTCGTCGTCGGTTACGGCCGCGTCGGTCAATTGATCGGCGACATGCTTGAACTGCACAAAGTGCCCTATATTGCCGCCGATAACGCGGCACCGCTCGTTGGCTCCATGCGCCGCCAAGGCAAGCCCGTCTATTTCGGCGACGTGCGTCAAATTGAATTCCTGAAACGCTGCGGCCTCGACACGGCCAAAGCCGCCATCATCACCATTCACACGCAGAGCGACATCGACGAGATCGTCGCCGCCATCCGCGAGGCTTACCCGAAACTCGTCATCGTCGCCCGCGCCAAGGACGCCGAACACGCGCGCCACCTTTATGCGCTCGGCGTCAACGATGCTGTCCCCGAAACAATCGAAGCGAGCTTGCAATTGTCGGAAGCAGCTCTCGTCGGTCTTGGCGTTCCAACCGGCCTCGTCATCGCCTCCATCCACGAACGCCGCGACGTCTTCCGCACCCAACTCCAAGGCGCCGCCAAAAAAGCCGGCCGCGAGAGCCGCGCGTTTCCGAGGAGGAAGGGGACGTAAGCAAACCTCGTCATGGCCGAGGCGATGCGAAGCATCGCGTAGTTAGCCTGCTCCGGCGTAGGCCGGGTCGGCCACCCGTCCCGGCGCAGGCCGGGACAAACCTCAACACAACAGATTTCAATAAAACGCAAAGTCACGCCACGTCGCTTTCAGCAAACGCGCTGATGCTTGTCGTGCGTGGCCGCCGTCGTGCCTTCGGCATGATCGCTGGCGCGACGCGGCCATGACGACGGTTACTTGTAGGGCGGCGCTGAGCCCATTTGTGAAGCCCGACGGCCAAACGCGACACTCTCTCCGCTTGCGTTCCCGGGCGAGCAACGAAGCGGCACGCGATGTTGCGCAGACCCGGGATCACGTGGGTCAAGATTTGCACGATGCCGATGCGACGCGATCCCGGATAGCCGCAATGTTTCTCTGCGTTCAACGCGGCTTCCGGGAAGGCAAGCTGCGGGTGCAGGGCCAGACCCAACGCCGATGAATGTTGCATTTGGCCTATGTCGCCTTACGCTTTGTCCCCGCCAAGAATCCAACGACCAGCTACAAACGCGCCCAACAGGGCAGTCCACATTCCAATTCCGTATGAAAGCCCAGTTCCGGTGCGCCAGAGCAATGCAGACCAATATTTTGAATAGAGCTCATCCACCTGGACCTTGAAGTAGCTTTCTCGAATCTCGAAAGCTTCTGGGTCCAAATCGTCGGAGTTACAGAGATTGACATCTCGGTACGAAAATTGAATCGTTGTATTCGCGCGGTTCTTACGAGTAAAGCATCTCGTGTCCCAAACCTTGAACTGAGCTTCTTTAGCCCAATCCTCAGATCGTGAAGGGACTATGTCTCTATCGATGATCACCCGCTGTGTTGGAGATTCAATATCTAGGTTATCTCTTGCGACAGTATAGAAATACCAAG
>JAYSVT010000336.1:0-3288 GCA_043718455.1 Hyphomicrobium sp. | reverse complement strand
GAACGGCGGCCCTTGCATTTCGCTCGTGTTGTAGTCGAGGCCAATAAGCAGCGTCTGCGCCTGAAAGGGCATCAGTTCGGCAAGTTTTGCCGCGTATTTCGGCTGCATTGCAGGCGGCATGGCGACAAGCGCGGCGCGGTCATAGGCAGCGGCGGCATCAACGTGTTCGCGCGTCAGAGCGAAAAAATCGCCGCACCAAAGTTCGTATGGTCCAGCGGACTTGACGGCTAGCCCGTCCACATTCCGAACAGCCGGTGTCAAGCCGCGCTCAGCAAAAAACGCGTCTACGGCAAGCTCTGATAGTTCTGCGCCAAAGACCGCGTAACCCTGTTCAGCCAGCCAAACCATATCGAGGCTCTTGCCGCACAACGGCACCAGCACGCGCGCGCCTTTCGGCACGTCAAGCGCGGGCCAATGCTTTTCAAGCGCCGGCTGCACGTCTTTGGCGTGAAATCCGATCTCGCTTTTCTGCCAGCGCTCAAGCCAGAATGAAGGGTCCATCTTGCCCGCCTATCAGCTGCGATAATCCGCATTTATCGACACATAGTCGTGCGTCAGGTCGCAGGTCCAAACACGCGCGGCGGCCTTGCCAACGCCTGCATGAACGCGAATGACGATCTCGCGGTTTTTCATATAGGCAGCAACCGTTTTCTCATCATATTCGGCCGCGCGCTCGCCATCGCGTGCCACGCAGTGCGGTCCAAACCAGATGGCGAGCTTGTCGCGATCCGCCGCTTCCCCCGACTTGCCGACCGCCATGACCACGCGGCCCCAGTTCGGGTCTTCGCCAGCAATCGCGGTTTTCAAAATTGGAGAGTTTGCGCAGCTCAATGCGATTTTGCGCGCGGCGCCCCAAGTCTTCGCGCCTTCGACTTCAAAGGTCACGAACTTCGATAATCCTTCGCCGTCCTTGGCAACTTGGATCGCCAAATCCTGCATCAAGTCGTGCAGAGCCGCCGAGAAACCAGCCAGTTTCTTCGATCTAGCTTTATCAATCTTCTTCTGCCCGCGTTTGGCCGCCGTGCCTGTCGCGAACAAAAGACATGTGTCGCTGGTCGAGGTGTCGCCATCGACGGTCATGCAGTTGAACGTGGTCGCAACGTGTTGTTCAAGCAGTTCTTGCAGAACTTTCGCGTCGATCGCCGCGTCCGTGTACATGAAGCACAGCATCGTTGCCATGTCGGGCGCGATCATGCCGGCGCCCTTGCAGAAGCCGTTGATCGTCACGTTCGTATCGCCGATAAACGCCGAGCGGGTTGCGAGTTTCGGATAGGTGTCGGTCGTCATGATCGCGCGGGCAGCTGCTTCGAATTTGTCGCCAGCGGCATTCTGCGCAAGGCCGGCAAGGAGATGCGCGAATTTTTTGGCATCCAACGGCTCGCCGATGACGCCCGTTGATGCGACATAGACATCTTGGGATTTACAATCAACCGCCGCCGCGGCGTATTTCGCGGTGAGCTCAACCGCTTCCGTGCCCTTCTTGCCGGTGAACGCATTGGCGTTGCCGGAATTGACGACCAGGATGCGCGCTTTGCCCTTCTTGAGGCTCTTGCGGCACCAGAGCACGGGTGCGGAGGCGGTTTTGGATTGCGTCAGCACGCCAGCGGCTGTTGTGCCTTCGTCCATGACAGCAACGAGTAAATCGGTGCGGCCCTTGTAGCGGATGCCAGCCTCAGCCGTTGCGAAGCGCACACCATCAAGCGGGTCGAGCCGCGCAAGGGAGTCTGGCGCGAAGGGTGATTTGGTCGTCGTCTTGCCCATAAGGCCACATCTCCGGCGGGTTTATTTACATCCCCAAAAACAGATCGGGCCGCCATAATCAAGCAGCCCGATCAAAATTAGCGCGGAGATCAGAAAGCTAAAGCCTACTTTTTCTCTTCTGGCTTGGCTTCTTCCTTCTTAGTTTCGTCCTTTTTGGCGGCGTCCGGCGCTGTGTTGGGCGCCTGCTCAATCGCCTTGTTGCGATCGTCGATGGCCTTCTTGATGTCGGCATCGACGTATTCGATCTTGGCTTTGGTGCGCAAATCGACTGCCGCCTTTGAGGCCTTTTGCAGCAACAACGACTGCAAGATGCGATCCTTGACGACGTCAAACGCAGGTGGCGCCTTGACGCGCTTGTCTTCGACCTTGATCAGATGCCAGCCAAACTGAGTCTGGACAGGGGCCGAGACATCGCCCTTTTGCATCTTGAACACGACTTCCTCGAATTGCGGCACCATCTGGCCGTGTCCGAAATATCCGAGATTGCCGCCGTCATCCTTGGAGCCGGGGTCCTTCGAATTTTCTTTAGCAATGTCTTCGAACTTGCCGCCGCTCTTGATCTTCTCGGCAAGTTCCTTGGCCTTGTCTTCGCTCTCCACCAAGATATGGCGCGCCTGGACTTCTTCTTCCGGCTTCAACAGCTTGACCTGATCATCGTAAAGCTTCTTGGCGTCGGCATCGCTCACAGACGCCTTGATCACCTTTTCGAAGTACAGCTCGCGCAAGGCGCGGCGCTTCAAGTAGTTGACGCGGCTCTCGTATGCCGGGCCTTCGCCGAGTTTGTCGCCTTCGGCGGCGTCTGCGAACAGCTGGTTGTCGATCAGGAACTCAAGCAGCGACATGCGTTTTTGGTCGGGCGGTATGGTGCCCATATCCTGGCCGATTTCGCTGTCGGCGACCGCAAGATCCGCGTCTGTAATGTTCTTACCGTTAATTGTGGCGACAACCTTATCTTGCGCGGCAGCTGACGTGATGAACGGAACCGAAACGGACCCCGCGAGCGCGAAGGCTAGGGCGATGGGTGCAAAACGCGTTTTCAAAGGATCCTCGACTGCTTGTTGTTGAGATTGCAGGGATTGGGCCCAAATCCGGGGACTATGGGACGGCCCCAGTTGGCGTTTGTTGGGCCTTTCGGCCAGGGCTCGATACCGCCCGGGGATAGCCAAGCCAAGTTAAAAATTGGACATCGGGCTATGGCCCCTATTTGCGCGCCGAAACGTTGACATTTGGGGGGCTCAGTTCTTATGTCTGCCCCAGAGAACACCCCAGAGTTACAGGGCCGCCACTTTGGAACGGCCCATTGCTCGATGGAATTTGTCCTTGGCGCCGGAAGCGCGGGCGCGGCAAGCGGACTTGCCGCGCAATTTGTGCTGATGGGTGCCGGAAACACTAAAACCCGCTGGCGGCCTCCGTCAGTCACACGAACATTGCATTGGGAAAAAATGAATATGCTCTCGCTCGGCGGTCTCGCATCCAAGATCTTTGGCTCGTCGAACGAGCGCAGGGTCAAGGTGTTCCGGCCGAAGG
>JAYSVT010000335.1:0-10028 GCA_043718455.1 Hyphomicrobium sp. | reverse complement strand
GCTGTCGAAGACATCGGCATGGCCGATCCGCAAGCGCTCGTCGTTTGCAGCGCCGCCAAAGACGCTTATGATTTTTTAGGTTCGCCCGAAGGCGAATTGGCTTTGAGCCAAGCCGTCGTCTATCTCGCAACCGCGCCGAAATCGAACGCCAATTACGTCGCCTTCAAAGCCGCCATGCGCGCCGCCAAGGAACACGGCTCTCTCGCGCCGCCCAAAGCTATTCTCAATGCGCCAACCAAACTCATGGAAGACGAGGGCTACGGCACCGAGTATCTCTACGACCACGATCAGCCCGACGCCTTCTCAGGCCAGAATTATTTCCCCGACGATTTTAAGAAGCGCCCGCAGTATTACGATCCCGTCGAACGCGGCTTCGAACGCGATATCAAAAAGCGGCTCGAATATTGGGCGAAGCTGCGCCGTGAACGGGGTGGGAAGGGGTAGGCACAAAAAAATCATCCCGGAAAAAATCCCGGGATGACAAATCCTGATGCGATGCGCTAACCGGCGAATACTTTAATTCTAGCGGTTCCACCTGTTCCAGCGGCCCCAACGGCGATGCTGCTGCGGTTGCTCCGCATAGACGCGATCATCATGCTCGGAGCGCTCAGCGCGTTGACCATAGTGGCGTCCGCCGCCGCACGAGCCGACTTCGCGGCGCTCGGTGACGTCGCCGTAGAAACTGACATGGAAATGATAGCGCACGCCATTCCTGCAGGCATTGGCCATGTAATTCGGAGGCGATGCGTCGGTAAACTCGATGCGGCTGTAGCCGCGCTCCTGCAGAATATCGACGATCTCGTCGGGTGTGTGGGCGCTGGCAGCGGTAATGCTGGACAGCGTCGCGGCGGCAAGGGCGCCGGCAAAAGTTGCGATTTTTATCATGGCTCGGCTCCGGGAGATGTTAAGAAGTGACCGTGACAATTTCTGTGTCGATAGGAGCACGATATCCGTCACAGCATGAACGGCCCCGGCACGCGGTGTTCAGCTAGTATTCATCTGCAAAAGCGCTGGGCTTGATGCGCTTTGTGTCCTAGTTTTCGTATCGTATCATTTCGGTAAAAAAGGGGTCGGCTTTTATGCTCAAAACCATCCGTATCTTGAACGTCGCCGCCTTGGCCCTGCTGATGCCCGTCTTCGCGACAGCGGCTCAAGCACACGCAAAATTGGTCAAGGAAACGCCCGCGCATGACGCAACGGTCCCGCCGCCTGCCGAGATTTCCTTGAAATTCAGCGTCGGTGTTGAGGCCGGGTTTTCATCCATTGAGGTCAAGGACGCCGCAGGCGCCATTGTCAAAGTTGGACCCCTTGCAACGGCTGGCGATGATAAGACGGCGATTGCCGTTCCCTTGCCAGCGCCGCTGCCAGAAGGCAAATACACCGTCGAGTGGCGCGTTCTAACCGCCAGCGACGGCCACAAAATCAAGGGTAGCTACAGCTTCACGGCGGCGCCATAGGACAGCAATGGAAAGTTTCGTCGCCGTCTGCCGCTTCGTGCACTTCGCCGCTGCCTTCATTTTGTTTGGTTCGATTGCATTTGGCAGCGTCATAGCGGCGGGGCACGTGCGGGCACTTGTGGCTCCGCGTCTCGCTGAGTGGCAGCGCATTGCGATCTGGATGGCGGCGCTCTCCGCGGTTCTTTGGCTGATACTTGCCGTGGCAGAAGCGGGCGACGGGCTTGCGAGCGCGGCTGATCCCGCCATGATTGGCGCGTTTCTGACAGGCACGCATTTCGGCCGCGTCTGGATGTTGCGCTTGGCGCTGCTCGCCGCATTGCTTGCGCTCACGATTAGCGGTCAAAATTTGTCTGACCGGCTCTTGCTCGGTCTCACGGCCGTGTTGGTCGCGACACTCGGCTGGATCGGTCATCCCGCAGAGCATGACGGCGTTGCCGGACTTCTGCATTGCGCCAACTATTCGGTACATGCCACGGCGGCTGCGTTGTGGGTGGGAGCGTTGCCAGCCCTGGCACTCAGTCTCGCTCTCGCCAAGGGCAGTGACATGCACGCGGATGTCGCCACAACGGTGGCGCGATTTTCACGCGCCGGATATCTGGCGGTCTCACTCGTTCTCATAACCGGTGTGATTGGCACGTGGTCGATGCTTGGCACATGGCCGTCATGGAACGCCTCGCCCTATCAGTTTTGGCTGACCGTCAAGCTCGCCCTCGTTGCCGTTATGCTGGCGCTAGCCGCGACAAACCGCTTTGTGTTCACGCCGGCGCTCACCTCGCGCCCCGACCCATCGCGGGCCGCCCTTTGCCGTATGACGCTTGGCGAAGTTGTTCTGGGTTTCACCATTCTGGCGCTCATCGCGCATTTTGGCCAGCTCGCCCCGATGGGGGAATAGTTTCAAGTTCTGCCTAAAACGTTCAGTTAATACGGGCGTTACGTTTCTTTATCTTGCACAAAGAAATCTCTTGCCAACGTCCTGCCCCATACTGCCTCTAATTCTCTGGAAGTGGGATTTTCTGGAAGACTTTGCATGGTTCAATTCATCGACATCTGGCGTGAACATCCGATCAACGAGAGCATCTCGACGCCTTGTCTCGCGCCGATCAATCTGACCAATCTTGCCGGCAAGCCCGTGGGCGCTGGCTTCCCTGTATTCCCGAACCAGTGCGCTATCCGCATGGGCATTGCTCTGCAACGCGCCGGCATCCGCATCGATCAGCTTGGCAAGGTCACGACCTGCGGCGCACACGGGGCGGACGAACTTCACACCATCAACGCGCGCCAATTAGCCGACGCCATCCGCCGCGCACGATTGCCGGGATTCGGCGAAATGGAAGTCATCACCGGCGGCGACGTAGCCAACTTTTACACGCGCATCTTCGGGCGCACCGGCGTCATCTACATTCAGGATTATTGGATGCGCGGCGACGACAAGGACGGCGCGCCGACCGGCGACCACATCGACGTTTGGAACGGCTATCGCTCGAGTGCCAAATGGCTGATGGAGTGGTTCTCGTGGGCTGGCTATTATTCCAACTACGCCAACGCGCGTGAGATGTGGTTCTGGCCGGTCAAATAACTCTGCGGCCAAATAGTGAGGAACTGCCATGCGCTACGTCATTGCCATTCTTTCCGCCATTGCAGGCGCGGCCCTTGCCATGACGTTCCTCAGCCAGAATGTTGCCGACAATATCGTGGCCTCGTATCGCTTCGACAATCCCGATCAGGTCGCCGATATGCACGTCGCCATTTACATGGCCACCAACGCCGCAGGGCTGTTGCTCGGCTGGACGCTCGGCTGGCTGATCGGAATGCCCCTTAAAAAGAGTAAAAAGGCCAGCTGAGGCTTCATTAGCCGCGTTTCAAGCGCTTCCTTAACGCCCACTTCGCCGTTATAGGATCGCATAACGTCGCGAAGGACCCATATGAAGCTGCTTCTCCTCGCCTCAGCCGGCGGCGCAATCGGCGCTGGCCTTCGCTTTCTCGTTAATCAGGCTTTCGCTGAGTGCGGACTGATCGCCTTCCCTTGGCCGACGCTGACTGTCAATGTCGTGGGCGGGTTCCTGATGGGCGTCGTCTTCTTCGTCGTGAACGAACGCCTCGGCGGTTCGCCAGAGTGGCGAACGTTCCTGGCGACCGGAATACTCGGCGGCTTGACGACTTTCTCCGCCTACTCCCACGACATGATGAACATGTTGACGATCGAGGGCCTCAGCCTGCGCTTCTTCGCTTACACCGTTGGCTCCGTCATTCTCGCCTTCGCCGCTCTTGCTTTCGGCATGTGGCTCACCCGGACACTTTTGACATGAACGAAACAGCCGCCACACCCAAATCCAATCTCAAAGTTGAAACCCTGCGCGTCATCGACAGCGAAGCCGACATGCGACTCGACCGCTGGTTTCGCGTGCACTTCCCCGAGGTTGGCTACACGTACCTGCAAAAGCTTTTGCGTTCGGGGCAGGTGCGCATCGATTCAAAACGCACTGAGGCCAACGCCCGCTTGACAGCGGGCATGGAAATTCGCGTACCGGCCATCGTGCGCCAGCCGAAAAAATCAGGCGCCGGTCTCAAGGCACCTACCGGCGCGTCGCAAAGCGACCGCGACCAAATCGAAAAAATGATCATCTACGAGGACGACCACGTCCTTGTCTTGAACAAGCCGTTTGGCCTCGCCGTGCAAGGCGGCACCGGAACCAAGAAGCACATTGACGGCATGTTGGAAGCCATGACCAGCCGCTTCGGCGGCGAGCGCCCGCGACTTGTTCATCGTATTGACCGCGACACGAGCGGCATCCTTCTTGTTGCGAAAACGCGTGACGCTGCCGCCAAGCTCGGCCGCACGTTCCAAACCCGTTCGGCGGCGAAAACTTATTGGGCGCTCGTGCGCGGCGTGCCACGTCCCCCTCAGGGGAGAATTGAAGCCGCGCTCGTCAAAGCATCCGGCCCCGATGGCGACCGCGTGCGCAAATCGCTTCCCGGCGAACAAGAGAAAGCCATGCACGCGACGACGCATTATTCTGTTATCGATCATGTCGCGCAAAAAGCGGCGTGGGTTTCACTCAAGCCCGTGACCGGCCGCCAGCATCAGCTGCGCGCGCATATGCATCTCATCGGTCACCCAATTGTCGGCGATAACAAGTACGAAGGCGACGTGCGTCTGCCAGCCGAGAACATCGATAACATGCTGCACTTGCACGCCCGCCGCCTCATCATTCCGCACCCCAAGACCGGCGCAAAACTCGACGTCACCGCGCCACTCCCCGATCACATGCGCCGGACGTGGGACGTGCTCGGCTTCGACGCAAACAAGTTCGGGGCCCGCGACGAATGAAACTCCTTGTCTTCGATTGCGACGGCACCATTATCGATAGCCAGGCGGGCATCGTGCTGTCGATGGACCACGCCTTCCGCACGCTGGGTCTCGCAGCCCCAACGCGCAAACAAACGCTCGCCGTGGTCGGCCTTTCGCTTCCGGAAGCCTTTACCGTGCTCGCGCCAGACGCCGACTATGATGTGCGCCGCGAACTCTCCGAACGCTACAAGAGCGCCTTCCGCGATCTCGACCGCGATCCGGGAGACTGCGAATTTCTCTTTCCCGGTGCCAAGTACATGATCGACGCACTCTCGCGCCAAGACGGCGTCGTCCTCGGCATCGCAACCGGCAAATCGCGCCGCGGGGTAGACCGCATGCTCGCGCGCGAAGGCTGGGACAATCACTTCGTCACCATTCAAACAGCCGACGAGCACCCGTCAAAACCGCACCCCTCCATGCTCACACGAGCCATGTCGGAAACCGGCGCCACGCCGCAGCAAACCATCATGATCGGCGACACGACGTACGATATCGAGATGGCGCGCGCGGCCGAAGTTGGTGCCCTCGGCGTTACATGGGGTTATCATCTGCCCCAAGAACTCGAGGATGCCGGCGCCCATCTTCTCATCCACGACTATGAGGCGATGCCGGCAGCCCTGACCCACATCTACGGAAAGTTGAATGGCACGTCATGACAGGACCTGACGACAAAGTTATGGGCAAAAACGGCACGCATGAACCAGCGTCGGGTGCACCCAAGGGACCGATCACCGACACGATGGCGAAACCGCTCGCCAAGCGGTTCTACAAAGACGTGACGGTCGGCGAGGGCGCGTTCTTTCAGATCCTGCTCGACGGGCGCGTTGTGAGGACTCCGGGCAAACGCGCGTTGCTGTTGCCGTCGCGCGTGCTGGCTGATGCCGTTGCGGCCGAGTGGCAAGCCCAAGACGCGAGCATCAATCCCGGTACTATGCCACTGACGCGTTTTGCCAACACCGCTATCGATGCGGTCAGTGACTCGCAAAAAGAAGTCGCTAACGATATCGCCGCCTACGCCGGCCGCGATCTCCTGTGTTATCGTGCCGTCACGCCACCGGATTTGACACGCCTTCAGGCCGCTGCCTGGGATCCGGTCGTAAATTGGGCGCGCGAAGCGCTGGCCGCGCATTTCACAGTCGTCGATGGCGTCATGCCCGTCGATCAGCCGGTTCTGACGCTCAAGAAATTCGCTGCCGCCCTCGAGCCCCACGACGCGTTCAAGCTGACGGCGCTGCATGTTCTCACGACACTGACGGGTTCGGCGCTCCTGACGCTCGCCCACGCACGCGGATTTCTCTCAACGCAAGATTTCTGGACCGCCGCGCATGTTGACGAAGATTATCAAATCTCGCTTTGGGGCGCCGACGCAGAAGCCGCCCACCGCCGCACCTTACGCCGCACGGAATTTGATGCCGCGTGCCGGCTACTGGCTTCTCTCGGTTAAGTGGCGGCAGCGGAGACAGCGGGGGCGACTGAACGGCCACACAACGCACCCTTGCCCTCATCCCCCATAGCGGCGACACTATCACCAAGTGATTCGCCCGTTAAGAGCATGACCCGTGATCCTCTACGCGCCCCGCATTCCGGAACTCGCACAACGCGACCGCTTCGTGAAGCGCGCCGTGAAGGAAGGTTGCGTTTTCACGCTCGCCGACGAAGAGACGGCTTGTGTTCCATCGCAAAAGTTCGAAGGGCGGACAGTACAACTCTTCTGGTCGTGCTCCAAAGAAGCCAAGCGCTGGGCCACCGCGCTGACGGGCGAAGACGGCTTGCAAGAAATCCCGCTCACAGATTTTGCCGCCGATATTCTCCCCGGTCTCAAAGCCGGACGCGGGTACGCTGGCGTTGATTGGGTCGCGGACCCTGTCGAAGCCGAAGTCGAACCCGCCGACCTCATCCTGCGATTGAAGCACGAGGCCGTCACGGCATTCCTCGCGGCACTGAGCGAAAGGGGCGAAGTTTACCTCGCTGAAGCCGACGAGGGGCCGCTCTTGCTGCCGATTATGCGCCGCGGCATTGAATGTCAGGCGCTTTATATTTTTGTCGCGCGCAACGACGCCGAACGCGTCTTGAAACGCATCGTCCCTGGACGGCGCATCGTCGCCGACCCCATCGCTGATTTTGCAAGTTCAACACTGCCCTGGCTCGCCTCGCGCGGTCACCACATTGTTTTCGAGCCAATCCCGCGCGCCGGCACCGTCGAACTCCAGGCTAGCGATATTGCCGCCCGCCTCAAGCGCTTGGCGCAAGCTGCTTGACGTAGCGGCTTAGTTTCGCAGGCCATTTAGCAGCAAAATAGCCGTGTCAGCCCATAGGGTTAAATCGAGCCATTGGCCGCGCTTGCGCTTCACCCCAGCCATGCTATCAGACCCCTCTCCCATATACCTTCCGATCAGGGCAGACCACTCCATGAAAGACATCATCGACGAGCTTGAGAAGCGCCGCGACAACGCCCGTCTTGGTGGCGGTCAGGTCCGCATCGACAGCCAACATGCCAAAGGCAAGCTGACGGCGCGCGAACGCATCGAACTCCTCATGGACGAAGGCTCGTTCGAAGAATTCGACATGTACGTCGAGCATCGCTGCATCGATTTCGGCATGGAAAAGCAAAAGACCCCGGGCGACGGTGTCGTCACCGGCTGGGGCACCATCAACGGCCGCGTCGTCTACGTCTTCGCGAAGGACTTCACCGTGTTCGGCGGCTCGCTCTCGGAAAGCCACGCCAAGAAGATCATGAAAATTCAGGACATGGCGCTGCAAAACCGCGCGCCCATCATGGGGCTCTTTGATGCCGGCGGCGCGCGCATTCAGGAAGGCGTGGCGGCACTCGGCGGCTACGGCGAAGTGTTTTTGCGCAACGTCTTGTCGTCCGGCGTCATCCCGCAGATTTCCGTCATCATGGGCCCGTGCGCGGGCGGCGACGTCTATTCGCCCGCCATGACCGACTTCATCTTCATGGTCAAAGACACGAGCTACATGTTCGTGACGGGCCCCGACGTCGTCAAAACCGTCACCAATGAAACCGTAACGGCGGAAGAGCTCGGCGGCGCGAAAGTCCACACCACCAAATCCTCAATCGCCGACCGCGCTTACGAGAACGACGTTGAAGCACTCCTGCAGATGCGCCGCCTGATGGACTTCCTGCCGTCGAACAACGAAACCGGCGTCCCCGAAATGCCGACCAACGATAGTCCCGACCGTATCGACACCTCGCTTGATACGCTCATTCCCGACAACCCGAACAAACCCTACGACATCAAGGAATTGATCACCAAGGTCGTGGACGAAGCTGACTTCTTCGAAATTCAAGAAGCGTTTGCCCGCAACATCGTCACCGGCTTCGCCCGCATGGAAGGGCGCACCGTCGGCATCGTCGCCAACCAGCCGATGATGCTGGCCGGCGTGTTGGACAGCGATGCGTCGCGCAAAGCCGCACGCTTTGTGCGCTTCTGCGATTGTTTTGAAATCCCGATCCTGACCTTCGTTGACGTGCCCGGATTTCTGCCGGGTACCGCGCAGGAATACGGCGGTCTCATCAAGCACGGCGCGAAGTTGTTGTTCGCCTTTGCCGAAGCGACAGTGCCCAAGATCACCGTCATCACGCGCAAGGCCTACGGCGGCGCTTACGACGTGATGTCGTCGAAGCACATTCGCGGCGACGTCAATTACGCTTGGCCGACGGCCGAAATTGCCGTCATGGGCGCCAAGGGTGCTGCCGAAATCATCTATCGTTCGGAGTTGGGCGATCCGGAAAAGATCAAAACCCGCATTGACGAGTATCAGGCACGCTTTGCCAACCCCTTCGTTGCCGCCGAGCGCGGCTACATCGATGAGGTCATCACGCCGTCAACGACGAGGAAGCGCCTGTGCCGTGCGCTCAATATGCTGCGCAACAAAACCGTCGATAATCCCTGGAAGAAGCACGACAATATTCCGTTGTGATGCGCTCACGCTGGCTGATCCGCGCTGAAGCGCGGGCCAGCTCTGCGGGGGCGCGGCTTGCCGCGACGACCCTTGGTCGCGGGCGCTATGCGCGTAGGGAAACGGAATCCCCTCTCCCCATTCCTGTACTCAATGGGGAGAAGGCCAGCCGCGCAGGCGGCAAGCAGGTAAGGGGTGAGGGGCGGCCGACCTCTGTCGAGTCAGCCGCCCGTATCAATGATTATTTCTTACTAATTGTTTTCGGCTTTTTCTCAGCCTTCACGCGCTTGCGTGCTTCCTTAACGTGCTCGACGGCCTCGTAGTCCTCCGGCATTGCGCCGCTCGTCTCTTCGATGGTGCGCCTGACCCTGAGCCCGACTTGATAGTGCGTCCGACTTGCTGCCGCCTTTCCCTGAATTTGTTCACGCCTCAGCTTTTCCTCGGTCTGGGTTGCGCGAAACATATTTGCCGCGAGTTCTGCCGCCGGCATGCGATCAAGAATGTCGTCTTTTGAAGTTAGTCTTTTTCTTCTCTGAATGCCAGCTTTATCCAGTCCTCCGTATAGCCCCTTGTATCCCTCGTTCATGAAGATCGCATAGTCGATAGGCTGGACAACGCCTGCGGCCTTGGCAGCACTTGATAGCGACTTGTTATGGTGCTTCATCTCGTCTCGAAGGAGCACGCGACGTTCATCCTCGCTCAACGGCGGACGTGTGGTTGCCGCCAAATCAGCTACCTCTTGGCGGCGGGTTTGTACTGCAAAGTACATCTGCGCAGCGGCGATCTCTGGTTTGGCTGGATCACCGTTCTGAGCCACGAGATAACAAGCAAAGCGTGTGAGCTCGATATCTTCGATCCTACGTTCTGCTCCGGACCCTAGAATGACCAATTTATCCGTGTGGGTGAAATGGTCGGTGGCGTCTTCCCCAAGTGTTTTGCAAGCCGACGCAGCCTTCTCAATCACCGATTCGAATTTCTGCCAGCTTGCGTATCCAAGCATCGGATAAAGGTCGCGCGCCGACCAGTATTGCGTGCCATCTTCGTCAGCTTTAGCCGCAGCTTCAAAGGCATCAAGCAGGTTGCCTATGGCTTCGCCCTTTGTGGGTTTCTGGCTCGGCATTTTAGGTGTACCATTAGACATGGGAACGTCGTCCCTCCTGTTCGGATTGCATGTGCTCACCGAACTGTGAAGGCGCCTGATGCTTAGGGAACCTCTGAGCAACTGACGATTTATGGCACACTTGGATCATTGATTCGAGGGGGTGTCCGATGGCAGAGAACCAGCTTTCATTTTCGTCGCT
>JAYSVT010000334.1:0-10057 GCA_043718455.1 Hyphomicrobium sp. | reverse complement strand
CTAGGGATCCAAACGTGACAGCGATCAGCGACCTCGATATTTTCGCACGCGTTGCGAGGACCGGCAATATGTCGGCGGCGGGCCGTGAAATGGGCCTTTCGCCTGCCGTTGTTTCCAAACGCGTGAGCCTCCTCGAGGACCGTCTCGGCGCGCGGCTTTTCCAGCGCACCACCCGGCAACTCACCTTAACGGAGACCGGAGAAGGCTATTTCAAGCGTGTTGTCGATATCCTGAGCCTTGTCGAAGAAGCCGAAGACTATGTCAGCCGCCGCAATACCAAGCCGCGCGGCGTCCTCAAGATCTCGGCACCGACGTCCTTCAATAGGTTGCATATTACGCCCCACATCCCGGACTTCCTGTCGCGCTATCCCGATATCGAACTCGATATGCATCTCTCCGATCACTACGTCGATATCATCCGCGAAGGTTTCGACGTTGCGATCCGCATCGGCGAACTGGAAGATTCCTCCCTCGTCGCCCGCAAGCTCGCCAACGAGCACCGCGTCATGTGTGCCGCCCCGGGATATCTCGAAAAGGCCGGGATCCCTAAATCCCTCGAAGATCTCGATTCTCACAATTGTTTGATGGCGGGAGCACAGGACGTTTGGAGGCTGGAAGGCCTTGACGGCGAGCACGACATTCGCGTCAAAGGCAACATCCGCTCGAACTCAGCCGATTTCGTCAGGGCGGCGTTGACGCAGGGCCTTGGCATCGGCCTGCGCGCCCTTTGGGATGTCGGCCCAGAAATCGAACGCGGCGAACTGCGTGTTGTACTGCCCCAATACCGGGGGTCGTCCAAGAACGCTATTTTTGCCGTCTACTCATGCCGCGAGTTTATGCCGGCCAAGGTCAATGCGTTTATCGACTATTTCGCTGAAATCTATGCCCGCGACAACAATTGGGAACACGCGAGCGCTGCCGACGCGTCTAAATTCCTGCGCCGAGCGCAGCCCAAGGCTATCCGGGCCTGAACGTCTCCACCGGCGGTCTGGCTTGCGTGCAGCGGGTCGAGGTCCTACGGATGATGGCCTGACCGAGGCTATTGTGGCCTTGGCACCAACTCTGATGTTTCAATGATGTCGCGATTCGCCGACCCTCGTCCGCGCGCTGGCCTTTTCGTCACGTGTCTTGTCGATACCTTCCGGCCTTCCGTTGGATTTGCGGCCGCAAAACTCATCGAAGCGGCAGGCTGCGAGGTCGTAGTGCCGCAAGGACAAACCTGCTGCGGTCAACCGGCCTACAATTCGGGTGACAGAGCCACGGCTACCCAATTTGCACGCCAAACCATCGCCGCGTTCGCGGATTGCGATTACGTCGTCGTGCCATCCGGTTCGTGCGCGGGAATGCTCAAAGTCCACTTCGTTGAGTTGCTGGCCGACAGCCCGGACCATAGCGCCGCACAAACCTTCGCAACAAAAGTCTTCGAGCTGACCACATTTCTCGCAGTTGAACGAAAACTTGAGACCGTTCCCGGCCGCTACGATGGGGCCGTCACCTATCACGACAGCTGCTCGGGCCTGCGCGAACTTGGCGTCAAGGATGCCCCGCGCAACCTCCTCGCACTTGTTGAAGGCCTAGAAATCAAGGAAATGACCGAGTGCGAGACTTGCTGCGGGTTTGGCGGACTCTTTTCCGTCAAATATCCCGACATCTCGAACGCCATGGTCGAGAAGAAAATCACCCACGCTACCAAGTCCGGCGCTAGCCTTCTGCTCGCTGGCGATCTTGGCTGCCTGATGAATATAGCCGGCAAACTGAGCCGCATCGATTCGCCAGTCGCGTGCCGCCACGTGGCTGAAGTTCTGGCCGGCGAGATGAGTGCGCCGCCCATTGCCAAGAGGGATTGAGGCCATGACGGCTCCCATTACCCTTTTCAAAGGCCGCGTTGGAGACGCCCTCGCCGACGCGCAATTACAATCGGCCTTGAGCGAAGTCCCAGTCAATTTGGCTGGCAACCGCGCCAAGGCAAAAGCGGCGCTTCCAGAGTTTGAATCCCTGCGCGACGTTGCTCGCGATATCAAAGATCACACCCTCGCGCACCTCGACCACTACCTCGACATCTATGAGGAAAACGCTACTGCGGCCGGCGCAATCGTGCACTGGGCCTCGACGCCCGAAGAAGCGCGCGCGATCATCCTCGACATCTGCCGCACTGCCAATGCGCGCCTTATCACCAAGGGCAAGTCCATGGTGTCGGAGGAAATCCACCTCAACGACCACCTCGAAAAAGCAGGCTTCGAAGTCGTCGAAACGGATCTCGGCGAATACCTCATTCAGCTTGAGCATGAGGCGCCGAGCCACATCATTGCGCCGGCCATTCACCTGACAGTCGCTGAAGTCGAACGGCGCTTCCGCAAAGCGCACAAGCAATTCCCCGAGAATCGCGTTTTCAACGAGCCCGCAGATCTCGTCGCCGAAGCGCGCCAAGTCCTCAGGCAGAAATTCCTGACAGCAGATGTTGGCATTACCGGCGCCAATTTTCTCATCGCTGAGACGGGCTCTTCCATCATCGTCACCAACGAAGGCAACGGCGACCTCACGCAGCTCTTGCCGAAAGTTCACATCGTCATCGCCTCAATCGACAAAGTCATCCCGACGTTGGCCGATACGGCAACCTTGATGCGCCTTCTGCCGCGATCGGCAACGGGCCAAGAGACAACAGCCTACGTCACGTTCACCACAGGGCCGCGCCGCACAGGCGAACATGAAGGCCCCGCACACGTGCACGTCGTCATTCTCGATAACGGCCGCTCGGAACTCTTAGGGAGCAACATGCGCCCGGTTTTGCGCTGTATCCGTTGCGGCGCCTGCATGAACCACTGCCCGGTCTACAGCGCCGTCGGCGGGCATGCCTATGGCACGGTCTATCCGGGGCCCATCGGCGCGGCGCTTATGCCGGGCTTGTCAAGCGTCAAGGAAACGGCGCACCTTGCCGGCGCCTCCACTTTCTGCGGCGCCTGCGCCAGTGTTTGCCCGGTCAAAATCCCGCTCCCAGATCTGATGCGCCATTGGCGCGAAGCCGAGTTCCAGGCGGGAAGCGGATCGGTCTTGGCGCGCGCCAGTCTCAAGGTGTGGGCGGCGCTTGCCTTGCGCCCTAAGCTCTATCATCCGGTCATGCGATTGACGGTTGCTGCGTTGGGCGCGCTTGGCCGCCGCCGGGGCGTATTCCGCTGGTTGCCGCTGGCGCGTGGATGGACGCGCTATCGCGATCTTCCAGCGCCAGAAGGGCGAACATTCCAACAGCTCTGGAACGAAACCCAAAAGGGAGTTCCGCGATGAGCCGGGCGGACATCTTTTCGAAAGTCAAAACCGCGCTTCAAGCCCGCGATGGCGACGGACGGCGTGCGGTTGCTGACGCCCGTGTTGCCGCACCGCCTTCTCACCCGCGCCCGCAACGCGCCAGTGTATCAGGTGCCGAAGCACGTTCCGCCTTCATACGGCACTTGGAAGCGGTCTCTGCTGTCTTT
This sequence comes from Hyphomicrobium sp., assembly GCA_043718455.1. Taxonomy (GTDB): domain Bacteria; phylum Pseudomonadota; class Alphaproteobacteria; order Rhizobiales; family Hyphomicrobiaceae; genus Hyphomicrobium_B. Next base: position 6,590 of record JAYSVT010000334.1, on the reverse strand, counting down.
GCGCCGGTTGCGGCCCCTGTTGACGTGCCAGCAGCGATCGCGGCATTTATCACAGCCAACTATCGGGGAGAGCCACTAACGCTTGGGCGCGATCCCTGGCTTGCCTCGCTACCGTGGTCGCGCGCGCCGGATCTACAGCGCCTTGAATGGAAACCCGGGGTGCCGCCTCGCGTTGCCGTGTCGCGCGCCGTAGCCGCCATTGCAGAAACGGGCACGCTTGTTCTGGCGTCGGGGCCCGATAACCCGGCGTCGCTCAATTACCTGCCGGAAGCGCATATTGTCGTGGTTGAAGCGTCTACCCTCAAAGCCAGCATGGAAGCCGGTCTCGCGAGCGCCCGGCATAGCCCTGGGCCCCAAAATCGTGGCCCCGCCGGCATGCCGCGCACGTTGGCGCTCGTCTCCGGTGCTTCCCGCACGGCAGATGTCGGCGGCAAACTTGTTGCCGGTGCGCACGGTCCCAAAAAACTTCTGGTTGTCCTCGTCGGCTAAGCGCACTGATCTCTGCTTCGAGATTCGTACTGCGCGATCAGCGCTTCGAGCGGCAACTGTCCATGCAAGACTGCAACTGGGCGTCGCAGCTGGGCGAACCCTTGGTCGAAATCCGGCACTGATTGTGTGCGTCGCGGCACTGCGATACGCACTGATCTGCCTGCGCCAGTTCAACGTTGGCTTCTCCAAACGTGAAAAGACCAAACAGCGCGACGACGGCAATTGCAGATTTCATGATTGCGCCTCTCAGCATGAGCGGCCTCCCGCACAAGGGGCCACAAGTGACCATTGACCCCAACGCGGGTGGCCCGAACATGCTGGAGTTATAGTCAGCGAACCCTGAACGGAAGCTGAACCGGAAAACCCACTTTTCAACTTATTGATTAGAAGGCGAATTCCTCGAAAATATGGTTGATATCGCCATGCCAGCTGCTGTTGTAACGGTCGAGCAACTGGTCAGAAACCGTGCGCCCAGCCCTCGCGATCGACTCGAGCGGCGCCAGATACACCGTCTCATCCTGGCCCTTGGCGTTGACCCGGTTGCGGTTCTTGAGCCCAAGGCGCGACAGCCGCAAAACTTCCTTGGCAAGCTCGTTGACGTTCGTCTTGCGGAACGGCGTTCTGATGCCGCCAACAGGCACCCCATTGCGCAGCGCTTCCCGCTCGTCCTCCGTCCAGTCCTTGACTAGGTCCCAAGCGCCATCCAGCGCCGCTTGATCATAAAGCAGCCCTGTCCAAAACGCTGGAAGTGCCGTGATGATGCTCCAGCGCCCGCCGTCAGCGCCGCGCATTTCCAGAAAGCGCTTCAAGCGCACCTCCGGAAATAGCGTTGTCATATGGTCCGACCAATCGTCGATCGTGGGAAATACACCCTCAAGCCCCTTGAGCTTGCCGCCCAGGAAATCGCGGAACGACGATCCAGCGACGTCGATGTAGTTCCCAGCGCGATAGACGAAGTACATCGGCACATCGAGCGCGTAATCAACGTAGCGCGCGTAGCCCATGCCGTCTTCGAACACAAACGGCAACATGCCTGTGCGCCGCTTATCGGTGTCGCGCCACACTTCGCTGCGCATCGACTGAAAGCCGTTGGGTTCGCCTTCCGTGAAGGGCGAGGAGGAAAACAACGCTGTGGCAATGGGCTGAAGCGCCAGAGAGACACGCAATTTTTGCACCATGTCGGCTTCGTTTCCGAAGTCGAGATTCACCTGCACGGTTGCCGTCCGGTACATCATGTCGAGCCCGCGGCTGCCAACTTGCGGCATGTAGCGCGTCATGACGCCGTAGCGCTGCTTGGGCATCTTCGGCACTTGGTCGAGGCGCCACTTCGGGGAAAATCCGACACCCAAAAAACCGATCGCCAGATCTTCGCCAACATCGAGAACTTCATAGAGATGCTTGTAGGTTTCAGCCGCCGTCTCGTGAAGGTTTTCAAGCGGCGCACCGGAGAGTTCGAATTGTCCGCCCGGCTCCAAGCTGATTGTGCCGCCCTGTTCGCCGTCGGGCCGCTTAAGCGCAATGATGTTTTCGCCCTCGTGGATCGGCAGCCAGCCGTAGCGCGCGATCAACTGCTCCATGAGCGCACGGATGCCCCTTGGGCCGTCATAAGAAACGGGCTCCAGCGAGATGGTCCGGAACACAAACTTTTCGTGCTCGGTTCCAATACGCCAAGCGTCCTTCGGCTTTTCGCCAGCCGCAATCCAATCGATGAGATCGGCGCGGCCTTTGATCAGCGGGCTCTGTGCGCCATCCTCACGCGTCGACATTGAATTCCTCGGGAGTGTTCGTTGGCGGCCATCGCGACGTCAGTGTACCCGCGCCCGCCGCCCGCATTTGCTCGTCTCGTTATGGCGTCCGGCCGGTCCGAGAGCAAGCCGCCAAAGACCTCATTTCTTCTCGCCACTCCAATCGCCCCCTCAATCGCCCTTCCAGTCCCCCAAGGTTGCATTGATCAACGCAAGAGCCGCGACAGCCGCCGTATCGGCCCGCATGATTCGGGGGCCGAGTGACAGGGCGACGACATAGGGCTTAGCTCGCAAGATTTCTCGCTCCTCGCCCGAAAACCCGCCTTCCGGGCCGACGAGTACGGCGAGGGGTCCTGGTCTCACCCCTCTCAGTGTGTTGAGCGGGTTCATCGCACCATCCCCTTCGTCACATAAAATGAGCGTACGTTTGGGGTCCCAGCCGTCCAAGACTTTAACGAGGGTGCGAAGTTCGCCGATTTCGGGCACACGCAAGATGCCGCACTGTTCCGCCGCCTCAATCGCGTTGGCGCGCATGCGTACCAGATTGATGCGATCGGGCACCGTCCGCCGCGTCTGGACAGGCGACAGCTTTGCAACTCCCATTTCAACGGCCTTTTGCACCATATAGTCGAGACGCGCATGTTTCAGCGGCGCGAAGAGATAGTCGATATCGGGGCCATCAGTTTGGGCCCGCGTCTGCTCCAAAACATCCAGAAAAGCAGATCGCTTTTTCGCTTCAGCGAGCCGCGCGCGCCACTCTCCGTCCCGGCCGTTGAAGACGAGGATTTCAGCGCCGATCTTTGATCGCAGCACATTGACCAGATAGTGGGTTTGGTCGTCATTGAGTTCAACGCGGGCGCCTTGCGCCAGCGCGCTACCGACAAAAAGCCGCTCGGAGGTAAGATCGTGGATTGCCATAGCGCCCTCATAGCGCAGCCTGTTCCCCACGCAAGTCTTGGGGATCGCCCATCGCGCGATTGCCGTTAAGGCACGAGCCGTCTAGGCTTGAGACCGGACGCACAACCCCTCGGAAACATGAACAACGCCACTGAAGCCCCGGCCCCCACATCCGTTCCGGTTGCAGACGCGCCAGCCCAAAACTGGGTGGACCGTTGGGCGCCAGAAAGCTTACGCCCATATTTGCGCCTCGGGCGCTTCGACCGCCCCATCGGCATATGGCTGCTTCTCTTTCCCTGCTGGTGGTCGCAGACGCTGGCCGAGGTCGAGCGCGGACAACCTTACCCCAGCATGTCCTATCTCATCCTATTCCTGATTGGCGCCACCGCCATGCGCGCCGCGGGCTGCGCCTATAACGATTACATCGATCGCGACATCGACGCTCAAGTCGCGCGCACGGCCAGCCGCCCGATTCCCTCGGGACAAGTCGCGCCGCAATCCGCGATCTACTTCATTGTCTTGTGCGCACTCATCGGTCTCGCCGTCTTGCTCAACTTCAATACCTTCACGATTGCTCTCTCCATCTCGTCATTGTTGCTCGTGGCGCTTTATCCGTTTGCCAAGCGGATCATGCCCTACCCGCAACTTGTGCTGGGGCTGGTGTTCAACTGGGGCGCGCTCGCCGGGTGGGCCGCAGTCAAAGGTTCGCTCGATTGGCCGCCGCTGCTGCTTTACGTGGGATGCGTACTCTGGACGATTGGCTACGACACGATCTACGCGCATCAAGACAAGGAGGATGACGCTCTTCTTGGCCTCGGCTCGACGGCGCTGCTCTTTGGCGAAAATACCGTGTCGATCGTCGGCGCGCTCTACCTTTGCGCGGTCGTCTTCTGGCTGGCGGCCGGGGCGCTGGCGGGCACACACCTGATTTTCTTCCTGGCGGTCACGCTTGTGTTCCTGCAGATGGCCTGGCAGGTGGCAACCCTCGATACGAATGACCCGGCGAATTGCCTTTGGCGATTTCGCTCGAACCGGGATGTGGGTGCGGCCGTATTCCTTGGGCTCGTGGCCGATATGGCCTTGTCCTGGTTTTCGGGCCTCAGTTAAAGGGTCCCTGAAACGGGCGCGGCGCGAAGATTGTGCATCTCCGCGCCGCTAGCCTCGCTGTTGACATTCGAGCGGCCGCTTTTTTTGGCCTTAAAAGCACCCTAGCAGCATTCCCTTCGAAAGGCATTAAGGGACAGGGTAAATATCGGCTTGCCGGAGCGTATCAATCCGGGACATACGGGCCGGGACATACGGGCCGGGACATACGGGCGTGTATAAGCTGGTGTCATTACCACCCCGATCCCCTATGTTTGCAGCCTCCACGGCATCATACAAAGCACGGCAACTTGAGCGGCAGAGAAACATGAGCAAGTCTACGAAACCATCAAGCGACAAACAGCTCCTGCATCTCGTCTTCGGTGGCGAACTCAAGCGCCTCGAGTCAACCGAGTTTCGCGACCTCAACACCGTAGACATCGTCGGAATTTTTCCGGATTATGAAACGGCGCACATGGCCTGGAAGGGCGCGGCCCAGAAGACTGTCGACAACGCTTTAATGCGGTATTTCGTGGTCCACCTGCACCGGCTGCTCGAACCGCAAGCGCCGCAACCGAAAGCCGCCCGAAGCAAGGTCAAAGTAAAATCGTGACGATGGAGACCCGAAAAATCGCGCAATCGGCTGGCGCTTCGCTTCGCTTGGATGAGCCCGCGCGCGCGCTTCTCAAGCGCTTCATGGCCGATTGGGTGTGGCCGCGCTGGAAAGAACTGGCCTGGACACTTGTTCTCACGGCTTGCCTCGCGGCCGCGACTGGCGGTTATCCGGCCGTCATCAAACTCTCTTTTGATACGCTCATGAAGGGCGCCGCTGGCGATCGCGGACTGCTGCCTTTGGTCCTAGCCGCCATCATCGGCATCACCGCGTTCCGCAGCCTTTTTCTCTACCTGCAATCTGTGGCTACAAACCATCTCGTGTTGCGCATGACGACCGATCTGCAGCAGAAAACCTTCGCGCATTTAATTGCCGCCGATTTCGCCCGCCTCTCGCGGGAAACGCCGGGACGCCTCGTATCGAAACTGACGAACGACATTACCTTCATCCAGACCGCCGTAACCGCAGCGATGAACTCCGCAGTCCGTGACACGCTAACGGTCATCGCGCTCCTTATTTCGATGCTCTATCTCGATTGGAAAATGACGCTCGTTGTGCTTTCTGTTTATCCGCTGGCCGCCTTCCCTGTTGCCTTGATCTCGCGCCGCCTGCGCCGCGTCGCCAAGCAAACGCAAGACCAGCTCGGCGATATGACATCGCTGTTGAGCGAGAACTTATCCGGCGCACGCCTCATCAAATCGTTCCGCCTCGAAGATTACGCCGCCAAAAAGCTGGATAAGAGTTTCGAAGAAGTTTTCCGGCTCAAATTCAAGGCCGTGAAGACGCGCGCGCGCCTCGATCCGATGCTTGAAGCGCTCGGCGGGATAGCCATCGCCGGCGTCATCGCCTTTGCATATTTGAGAATCTCAAGCGGCATCTCGACCGTCGGCGACTTCATGGGATTTATAACAGCGCTTCTGATGGCCGCTCAGCCGGTGCGCGCGCTTGGCAACTTGTCGGGCCGCATTCAGGAAGGCCTGTCGGCCATCGAAAGCGTCTACGAACTGCTCGATGAGAAGCCTTCGATCATTGATCGCCCCGGCGCCAAGCCGCTCGAAATCGCATCTGGCGCTATCGCATTCCGAGCCGTCGGATTTGCTTACGATGCCGGCGGCAAGCATCGCGCGGTCACAGATTTTTCGCTCGAAGTGCCGGGCGGAAAAACAGTCGCACTGGTCGGACGCTCGGGCGCTGGAAAATCGACCATCATCAATCTGGTGCCACGCCTTTTCGACGTGACGGACGGCGCCATCCTGATCGATGGGCACGACACCCGCGACGTGCTGCTGGCGTCCCTGCGCGATCAAGTCTCTATCGTAAGCCAGGACATCACGCTCTTTGACGACACGATCGCCGCCAATATTGCGCTCGGCAAACTCGGTGCCAGCGAAGCTGAAATAAGAGATGCAGCAGAGGCCGCAGCCGCGCACGATTTCATCATGGCGCAGCCGCAAGGCTATCAAACCCTAATCGGCGATCGAGGCGGACGGCTTTCGGGTGGACAAAAGCAGCGCCTCGCTCTCGCGCGTGCGATATTAAAAGATGCGCCCATCCTGCTGCTCGACGAAGCAACCAGCGCGCTCGACACCGAAAGCGAGCAACTCGTGCAGGAGGCGCTGGCGCGCTTCACGAAGAACCGCACAACACTCGTCATCGCGCACCGGCTTTCGACGGTTCAGCGCGCCGATCTCATTTGCGTCATGGAAGACGGGCGCATTATCGAGCGCGGCGCGCATAAAGATCTTCTTGCGCGAAATGGGGCC
>JAYSVT010000333.1:0-3299 GCA_043718455.1 Hyphomicrobium sp. | reverse complement strand
ACCGTCAACGGCGTCGAGACGGGTGGCGAAGGCTTGCGCGGCAAGGCACAAGTTGGTCTTGGCCTCATCTCGCCATGGGGCTACTCGATCCGGGGCACTGCCTCGTATGACGGCATCGGCTCCGATGACTATGAGGCCGTGAGCGGCCAAGTCTGGGTCAACATGCCGTTGAGGTGACAAATCTGAGACGCTTAAGAGTGACCGTTGTCTTGCGGCGGCCACTTGGAATTTTGCAAGAGATGATTTCTGTTTCAGCTGGAAGTCGCCATCGGACAAACCACTTGGCACTGTAGTAGGTAATGTTCACTTTTGGCCCTGTAGTGTGGAAAGGTGTCCCCTCCGTATTCCGGCGAAAGATGAGGGCTTAGCTCTCGGAGTTTTTTCACTCACTTCCGCAACTTGAGGTGCATACGTGCAGCAGCACGCGGCGGATGAACTCCCCCGGCGCCAGCGTCATCGTTGTGTAGCGGGAGTCGCCATCAACGCGGTAGTTCTTCACCCGGAACGTCACGCCGGAGTCGTCGGCCTTAATCAACCGGCTATTCGAAATCGCCACGCGATGTGTGTAGCGCGACAAGTACGCGAGCACAGCCTTCGGCCCAGCAAACGGTTCTTTCGCGTAGACGAACCAACGTTTCTTGTGCAGTGGCGCCAGCCATTTGGCGAACGTCACCGCATCGGCTAGCGGGGTGTGATTGCCGTAGAACGTGAGTTTGCTGGAGCCGTGCGCGGCGACGAGCTTCTCCAGCATCAATCGCCGGAACAGTTTCGACAGCACGAACACGGGCAGGAAGAACTTCGGCTTCGTCTCTATCCACGTCGTGCCATCTGCCGATAACCCACCCCCCGCGCAGCGCCGAGGCTGGCGTGTTCATCTTCGGCGGCTGTGCGCCTTGGCCAATCTGGTCGGCCTGGAAGCGGCGCACGTCGTCGCCCGTCGCCGTATCGGGCGAGCGACCAAGAAACTTGGCAAAGCTCTCGATGTGGCGGATATAATCGTGCTTCGTCTTGTCTCCGGGTTCGTTCCATGGCCCGAAGCAGGAAAAGCGCCCTCGCCGGATTCCGGTCAAAGCTGAGGGCATAGCTGCCGGAAATCACATACGGTCGCGTGACTTTTGCGGGAATGGGTCCCTCACTGTGCTGAACTGATGGGCAGACGTTGCAACGGGCGTCCCACTACCTAATTGATATTGCGTCAATATAGTTTCGTTTTCTGTCTTTTGATTCCGTCATGCGGAGGTTCGAACCTCCCGCCCCAGCCAAGAGCATCTGTCGCAGCCCAAGACGCTTGAGTTACCAAGCGAAAGGACAACGCGCGAACGTTAGGCGCGACGGCTGGCTCTATCCTTTAATGCGCCGCCCTAACGCGCAAGCGACGCGCGCACGCTGGTTAGTGCTGACCTAGACATGACTAGCAAGCGCTTTTGGGCACCCATGGAACTTAAGTGACCGTCTGCCGTTTTAAAGTAGCTAAAAATTTTCGCGGCCCGCCGGCTGGGCGGGTTGCGCTTGCATAGATTTAATTTCTTTCGATGCATCCCGATAGGGCTTCATTCATATAGAGCAACTTTTGCATGGCAAAGCGCACGACAGTTTCGATTAAGCCAAAGGCAAAAACGATCGTAGGTGCTGGCGGTGAAATTCATCAAACAGAGGTGGAGGCTCATGCGAGACTGACGACCAACCATGGCGTTCCGATCAGCGACAACCAAAATTCATTGAAAGGAGGTGTGCGGGGACCGACTTTGCTTGAAGACATGATTCTCCGCGAGAAGATCCAACATTTCGATCACGAGCGCATCCCGGAACGCATTGTGCACGCTCGCGGTTCTGGCGCACACGGCTACTTCCAGCTGACTGAATCTCTGGCCGAGTTCTCGAACGCGAAAGTGTTGACCGAGGTCGGCGAGCGGACAGAAGTCTTCACGCGATTTTCGACGGTTGCTGGCGGCGCCGGTTCGGTCGATACGCCCCGCGACGTCCGCGGTTTCGCCGTGAAATTTTACACAAAAGAAGGCAACTGGGACTTAGTTGGCAACAACATTCCGGTGTTCTTCATCCAGGACGCTATAAAATTCCCCGATCTTATCCATGCCGTGAAGATGGAAGCGGATCGGGGCTATCCGCAGGCCGCAAGCGCGCACGACACTTTTTGGGATTTTATTGGGTTGATGCCGGAATCAACCCACATGATCATGTGGGCGATGTCTGACCGTACAATCCCGCGTTCTTTACGCATGATGGAAGGCTTCGGCGTCAACACGTTCCGCCTCGTCAACGAGAAGGGCGAGGCGACCTTCGTCAAATTCCATTGGAGGCCGAAGCTGGGGACACAGTCGACGTGCTGGGACGAAGCGGTGAAGATTGCCGGCGCCGATCCCGATTATCACCGTCGCGACCTGTTCGAGGCGATTGACAGCGGCAATTTTCCCGAATGGTCGTTCGGCGTTCAACTTCTCAGTCAAAAGCAAGCCGACGCGCTCCCATTTGACATCCTGGATGCCACCAAGGTTATTCCGGAGGAGCTTGTGCCCATCAGCTTCGTTGGCCGATTGGTACTCGATCGCAATCCGGATAATTTTTTCGCTGAAACGGAACAGGTTGCGTTCCTTCCCACTAACATGCCGCCGGGGATCGACGTATCTGAAGATCCACTGCTTCAAGGGCGCTTGTTTTCCTATCAAGATACGCAGCTATCGCGCCTTGGCACTGTAAATTTTCATCAGATTCCGGTCAACAGCGCCAAGGGCTGCCCCTTCCAAAATCTTCAGCGCGACGGCCACATGCAAACGCAAGTGTTCAAGGGCCGCGCTAACTACGAACCCAACAGCTTATCGGAAGCGGGCGAAGACGGCGGCCCACGCGAAGATGCTAAAGGTGGATTTCGCACGTTTGCAGCGCGTCTGGAAGACACCAAAGTCCGGTTGCGCGCCGAGACCTTTGCAGATCACTACACGCATGCCAGACTTTTTTTCCGCTCGCAGACGCAAACCGAACAATCGCATCTGGTCAGCGCACTTGTGTTCGAACTGTCGAAGGTCACGCTAGAGCACGTTCGCCTTCGCGTGTTGTCAAACCTTCGCAACGTCGATGACGACCTTGCCGCGCGCGTAGCCATCGGCATGAACATGGACTTGCCGGAAACCTCCAAAGCCGCTGTTGAGCCGATTGATATGAAACCCTCGCCAGCGCTCCGTATCGTTGGCAAATACCCGCCCACATTAGATGGCCGCGCGGTGGCAATTCTGGTGAGCGAAGGCGCTGACGGGAAACTGGTTAAAGCCATCAAGAAGGCCGCT
>JAYSVT010000332.1:0-3303 GCA_043718455.1 Hyphomicrobium sp. | reverse complement strand
ATCAAGTGCTTTGCGCTCGATTGCGAAGACGAATTGCAGAAGATTGTAGAGGAGACGGGCGGCGCCAAGGACCTTGAGCTGTTTGTGCGCATCGCTGTGCCGTCCAAGAATAGCCGCGTTCCGCTTGAGCGCAAATTCGGAATCACCGGCCAGAAAGCGGCTAAACTTCTCGTTAAGACGCGCCAAGTTGCGGACGAACTTGGCATTACATTCCATGTTGGATCGCAGACAACGACACCGGACGCTTACGCCATGGCGTTCGAGGAAGTCAGAAAACTTATCGTCAAGGCCGGAGTTGTGGTTGATGCCATTGACGTCGGCGGCGGTTTCCCATCGCAATATACCGATAGTGTTCCAGCGCGCCTTTCTGACTTCATTCAAGTGATCAAAACCGCAAAAGCCAAGATGCCGGTAACCGAGCATTGCCGTTTGATTTGCGAACCCGGCCGCGCGCTTGTAGCCGAGGCCGAAAGCCTGATCGTCAAGGTCGATCTGCGCAAAGGCGACGAACTCTATATCAACGACGGCGGCTATGGCGCGCTCTACGATAGCGCGCAACTTGGCTTCGTGTTCCCTGTACGCCTCATTCGCGAGGGGCTTGATCCTAACGAGCCGCTGTTGCCGTTCGAATTCTGGGGGCCGACATGCGACTCAATCGATCACATGAAGGGACCGTTCCTGCTACCCGCGTCCGTGCGGGAAGGCGACTACATCGAAATTGGCAACATAGGCGCTTACGGACGGGCGCTGTCGTCGCGCTTCAACGGCTACGGATCGTACCACGACGTGATATTGGAAGACGAGCCTATGTACTCGATCTATGAAATGGAAAACGAAAGAATCGCGAAGAACGCGTGACACGTTTGGCCAGAAGCGTCGAGGGGCGTGCTGTGAAATTCGAATATCTGCCGGTGAAGAAGTCGTTTCTCGATTCCGCACGCCAGGACACGCGCACGCCAGGCTCTGCACGCGCTGTCATCATTCCGTTCGGGCTTGAGGCAAGCGTCAGCTACGGGAGCGGTACGGCTGCTGGTCCCAACGCTATACTTGCAGCCAGCCAACAGCTGGAATTGTTTGATGAGGAATTCTGGCGCGAACCCTATAAGGATTATGGCATCGCGTGTCTCAAGCCGCCGAAGATCAAGAACGGGATTATTGCGGCGCTGAAGCAGCTTGAGGCAATCGTTGCAGCTGTGGTTGAGGACGGAAGATTCCCGTTCGTCTTAGGCGGCGAGCATTCCGTAACGTGCGCTGCGATACGGCCATTGGCCCAGAAGTATAAGGACCTTGTGGTCCTGCAACTTGATGCCCATGCAGATCTGCGGGACGGCTATCAGGGTGAACACTTTTCACATGCATCCGCCATGCGCAGGGTTCTAGATGATGCCAACATCACGCTTGTGCAAGTTGGCATTCGCGGACTTTGCCAAGACGAAGCCGATTACTACGACGCCAATCGCCATCGCATCCACATGCATCTTGGTATCGACCAGGCAAAATGGGACATCGAGAAAATTGTTGCGCCACTGAAGGGGCGCCCGGTTTATATCACGTTAGACATTGATGGGCTGGATGCTGCCATCATGCCGGCAACAGGAACGCCGGTACCCGGCGGCATGAGCTATCTGCAAGTGCTCGCGATCCTGCGCAGGGCCTGCGAAGTGAGCAACGTGGTGGGTGCGGATCTCGTGGAGTTTGCGCCGATTAAGGGGCTTCACGCCTACGATTTCACGGCCGCAGCGCTTGCCTACAAGATGCTGAATTACGCGCTGGCTGATCGCGCAAAATAACACCGCAGCTCATTCCAGCGCTCTGAAAAACGTCATGATCGTACTGCGGCGTTTTCAGGTGGCGTCTAATTGTTGCCTAGACCGATCGTCACCCGTGCACCGGCTCGCAGTTCCCAAAGATCCGTTGTGCCCGTGCGAGATGGCGTTGCATCGCCTGGCTGATTGTTTGCCATGAGTGCCGTGCCAACGTCAGAGAAGTAATCGGCTTCGGCGAAGGTTTCCAAATTGGCCGTATTCGACAATCTGAACTTGAGGCCTGCGCCGAGCTGGCCGCGGAAACCAACGCCGCTGACGCCATCCGACAGTTGGCTGGCGAAGAAGCCGTTGAGATTGTCAGAGGAGTTAAAGTCGCCGTCCGCGTCGTAGCCGTAGATGCCCACACCCACGCGGCCGACGAAGGCAACGTCATTGGTCAGCCAGACTTCCGGCTCTGCGGCGATCAAGATGCCGTACATGGTAGTATCGACATCGCCGCTGCGGCGAAGGTCGCAGCACTGCGTAACGAGAGTATCGGTTTCTTCGTTCGACCAGCGGATGAAAGGCGACACGATCCAACAAATACGGTGAGCGTGAAGACGTCCGTTTCCGGGGTGTTCTCAACATCGGTGGACGGGCTGGTAAGGTCGTATGTATAGGTGGCAATGCCCGTCAGCGGGTCATACGCGGTCACGGTTAGGACACCGAGGAGACTGGGGAACGTCGATGTGCCAAGGATAAGTTCTGCGATCGAATGGGTCGTGCCGTTAATCGTCACGCTCTGAAGATCGTCGAGCCCATGGGGGTCGGACAGCTTAAAGGTGCCGCCTGCCAACTCAGCGACGGATGACGGGTTCGAGCCAATCGCAAGCGCTGCTTCTAAAACCTGGTCGTTCGCACCATTCGAATTGCCTGAGTTTACGACAATCACCGGCGCGTCGTTGATGCCCTTAATGGTGACCGTAATCGGCTGGACTACGACACCGCCGTGACCGTCATCTATTTTGATGTTGAAGGTCTCGACTTTGGTTTCTCCGTCATCGAGGTACTGCACCAAGTCGTTATCGACCTTGTAGGTCCACGTGATCGTGCCGTCGCCGATCCCCGTTGCAGTGTCAGTAAGAGTGGCCGTCAATATGCCGAGGTTGCCGGAAGGAAGCACCGTGATTGTATGCGTATCTTTAAGATCGACGTCGTCGAACTTGAAACTCCCGGTGTCCGAAAGGGTGGTGGACGGAGGCACGACATTGTCTTCGGTCACGGTTCCGGAGACATCACAGCTGGGATCAATTTGATTTGCGAGAGTAAGCCGCGCAACGTCATTATTGTGGTTATCTGGACATTGGATCACCGGCACGTCGTTCGTGCCAACGATTACGACCGATACATCCTTCGTAGCTTTGCCGCCGTGACCGTCGTTGATCGTGACCCGGTATTTTTGTGTGAGAGTCTCGCCTTCTTGCAAGTGATCTATCTTCGCGTCAGAAACCTTGAAAGTCCATTTGACAGTATTGGCGGCCTGATTGACGGCAAGGCT
>JAYSVT010000331.1:0-3306 GCA_043718455.1 Hyphomicrobium sp. | reverse complement strand
CATCGGGGTGTTCCTCCTCTTCAGTCGAAGTCGTTGCAGCACAACAACTTTCGCTGAGTCGGACCCCCGATGCTCCTATTTATGTTGAGAAGGTCGGGTTAGCCATGATGGCAGTAGGCAATAGGCAATAGGCAATAGGCAATAGGCAATAGGCAATAGGCAAGCGGAGCTCGCGGGATTCGCCGCGCTGGCAAGACTGTTTCAGCGACGTCATCCCGTCGCCGCTCGCGTGTGCGCGAGTGGAATCTCCAAGAACACCGCGCCGTAGGTTGGGTCAAGTGGAGGCGTCAGCCGGAGCGCAGACCCAACACCAAAACGGGAATGCGCGATTGCGGCAACGAATTTGCGGCCCGAAGAATTGTTGGATCTGCGCTGACGCTTGACCGCAACCTACAAGTAACCGAGACCCACGCTACTTTCTGCGAGTCTTCATTTTTTCCAGCCAGACTTCAAGCGGATGACCATGATTCAATACATCGCAGCTTGACGGGTCGCAGACCGACACCCCCTCTACTCCTCCAGCATCGTCAATGCGGCGCGGCGGTCGGAGGATTTGAGTTTTAGGAATCGCGTGCGCGCGGCTTTGATATCTTTTTCAAGTCCTGACTCGCCAGCGGCGCGTAACGCGACTGTTGCCGGATGCTCCGCCCCGCAGATGAAAACCAGCGCCTTCGCAAGGCGCACCATCGCCGCCCGGTCAATTGTTGTCTCGTCCATATTTTTTCCTGTCGTTGCGGAATGCACGCGGCCGCGTCGCGATCCCAGCTCTCATTTTAACGCGCGCGTTAACCTACAGGCGAAACCTTTTTCCGCCTAATCGCGCCAGTGTCCCAGCCGGAACAGCGCGGATTTGAACCTTCTCTCATGATGCAGCGACGGACGAGTTGAACGTCCCAACGCAAAACATCAGGCCCAACCTCAGGAGAGCATCATGTACGGACACGTTACAACTTACCGCCGCGATCTCGGCGTTGGCATCATCTCAGCCGAAGACGGCCGCAAATACCGCTTCCAGCAGGGTTCCCTCATCAACCTTCGCCCCGACCTCCTCGGCGTCGAAGTCGATTTCGAACTCTCGGGCCGCACGCCCAAGGACATCATCGTCCTCGCGGGCTCACCGTTCGCCGTTTTCGGTACCCCCGCAAAGGCTGCAGATGAACCGCGCTTCGAGAGCGAAGACGTCTTCGTGTTTCGCGCCGCCGCGTAGCCACTTCACAATTCAGGAGAGCCGCCCATGCGCTGCCCCATTGACTTAGCCGATGTGCCGCCTGTGACAACCGCCGACCTCACCTTGCCGATGCGCATTGCCATCGAACACGGACTGGGGCTCGCGCTCTACAAGGGGCTCACTGAAAATCAAATCCGTGCCATCGAAACCGATTTGTGGGCGCAACTTTCCCACGCGCCGGCAACCCGCCTTGCCGTTGCTATCCGGTTTCGCGCGCTTCTCGACGTGTTCGCGACACGGCGCTTAAAGCAGCTCTTCTTGAAGTCGGGCTTTAAGCTCATCGCCCGCGCGCTAACTGAGGCCGCAACCCAGCGCATTAATGCAGAGATTGGCTTCAGCGCCCACAAGTTCGTGCTGGCACTCGACCGGTCGCGCCCCGTCGCTGCGCCCCTTGCTGTCGAATTGCAGGAGTTCCGCAGCGCCGCCTAACCGCATGTGTGCCCGCCGGAACTGCCGGAACTCGCCACAGCAGTTACTCCAGCGGCACGACACAGAAACACACCCACAAAACACACCCGAGGAATACCATGGCGAGCGACACAACATTCAAGATCAAGGGCGGCAAGGTGGGCATATTGTTGTTGCATCGGCTCTGTGGAACGCCTGTTGAAATGCGTTTTGTGGCCAATGGCTTAGCTAAACAGGGCTATACCGTTCACTGCCCGCGTCTGGCCGGTCATTGCGGCAGCGAAGACGAGATCAAAGCGGCCAGCTGGTTTGACTGGTACCGCAGCGCGGAAGAAGCGCTCGATGAGCTTTGCAAAGAGTGTGATGTCGTCGTTGCGGGCGGCCTCTCAACCGGCGCGGTGTTGGCACTCATGCTGGCTGCCAAGAACCCCAACAAAGTGCAGGCGACGACGCTGCTCGCGCCCACACTCTGGCTGAACGGCTGGATGATCCCCTGGTACGCGCGCCTCTTCGCGCTCGTGCGCACCAAGTGGCTCGCCAACTTCTTCTCGTTTCCGCACCACGCGCCTTATGGCATTAAAGATGCCAGAATTCGTGATTTTATTGAGAGATCTCGCGCTTCCAGACCTGCAACCGAGACCGGCCACGCTGTAACACCGGGCGTGCTCGTGCTTGAACACCGCCGCCTCGTCAATGCCGTGCGCACGCTCGTGCCCTACATTCGCCAGCCCTCGCTCATCGTGCATCCGCTTGAGGACGACTACGCTGGCATGAGCAACGCCACATATTTGCGCGATGGGCTCGCGGGGCCTGTCGATCTCGTGGTGTTGGACGATTGCTATCACATCGTCACCATCGACCGGCAGCGCCACCTCGTGGTCGAGGCCATTGACCGCTTCGTTGGAGTGCTGATGGGAGTGGCTCCTGCCGGGCCGGTTGCGATCAGTGCCGCGCGGTCTGTGGCGTAGTGGGTAGTGGGCAGTAGGCAATCGGCAATCGGCAATCGGAAAGACAGCTTCCGGTTGGCGAGGGATCAAACCTAACTATCTGATTTTATTTATTTTTCTCGCCTTCAACGAAAATATTCCGAAAAAAGCTACCCATGTTCCAGCCGGAACAGCGCGGGGCCGGGAATTGAGCGAAATTCACTACGAAGCCGGAGACACCGGCGAGACAACAAGCCAACCGCCCAACCCAACCGCCACACACCAACCAAATAGGAGGCAGCCATGACCAACAAAGCTCTCACCCTCGCCGCTCTGATGCTGGCATCCACCACTCTCGTATCGGCCGCAGAAGCTGGCGGCATCCGCCTCTCGTTCGGCGGCCCGCTCGGTTCTTTCACCGCTCACCCCAACCAGAGCTCTGGCCCCGGCGGCACGGCGCGCAATCAGCATTACGCAAAACCAACTGCACACCACTACGCAAAGCCGAGCTACGTTGGCCGCAAACACAAGGAAGAAGAAGCCCCGGTTCGCCACGTGAAGCGCACGGCTCCAAAGATCGAAGTTGCAGAGACACCGGCACCGCGCAAGATCCGCAAGCCGAAGGTTGTGATTGAAAAGCCGGAAGTCGCCGAGCAGGTTGAAGTTCAGACGGCCAAACTTGACGACAAGTCGATTATCTCAGACGTCACGCCCTCAATCTACGTGCCCGAAACGCCGGTAGCT
>JAYSVT010000034.1:0-8028 GCA_043718455.1 Hyphomicrobium sp. | reverse complement strand
ATGCCTGGAATGGAGCCTACCAAAAGCATTCCGAGCAGGACTAAATCGACGTTGCCCATGCCGGCATGTCCTGCACCGGAAACAAGTGTCAACGGAATGGCGTGGACGATATCGGTGCCAACCAGCCGCCGCGTCACGAGCATCGGGTAGAGCGCCGTCAATACGACGACGCCGATGGCACCAGCGCCGACCGACGTCAACGTAACCACCGAGCCAAGCCCAAGTCCCAGTAAGATTGTTGGAAAAGGGCGGGGCGGCGTGTCGGCCGTCTCGGACAGCATTTTCATGCGTTCTTTGGCGATCACCGGGTAAAGCAGGATCGCGAGCGAACTGAGAACGAGCGCCCCGGCAAGCGCCGCTTTAATTATGCGCGCTATTGCCGCCATGTCGGGATCGAGATAACCCAATAGCGCCAGCATGGCGATTGCGCCCGGCACGCTGCCGGCGGCCAGCCAGCGCACGATGGGCCAGTTGACGTTGCCGAAGTTGTGGTGGCGCGCGGCGGCACTTGCCTTGGTTAAGCCTGCAAACAGCAAATCCGTGCCAACCGCGAGGGTGGGTGGAACGCCAACTTGGGTGATGAGGAAAGGAGTCATGAGCGATCCCGCTCCGACGCCGGTCATGCCGACCAGGAAACCGACGAAAAATCCGCCAGTCACGATCATGGGCCACAAGTCAAAGAAGGGTGTTTCGAGCATGTGGCTTATGGATCGACCGTTTCTGATTGCCGCAATGGGTAGGGGAGATTTGGCGCGCGTGCAACGTACATCATCATGCGTGCAGTGCACTGAGAAGCGTTCTGAGGCTCAGCAGGATGACAACGCCGCCTACAATTATCATAAGAGCTTTGTCGGGAAGGTGCTTGGTGGCATATGCCGCAAAAGGCGCGGCTATGACGCCTCCAAGGATCAGTCCAGAAATAATTGGCCAGAGTTCCAGGCCGATTGTGAGGAAGAAGGTGCCGGAAATTGCGGCTGTCACGAAAAACTCAGCGAGATTGACAGATCCGATCGCATAGCGCGGTGTTGTGCCTTGGCCGATGAGCGACGAGGTGACAATGGGGCCCCACCCACCGCCTCCGATGGAATCCAGAAAGCCGCCAATTAGACCGAGCGGCGCGACGCGCTCAGGAGGATCGGAATTGCCAATCTGCGTCTTGACAGCTTTCCACACGATGAAGAACCCCATCAGAAGCAAGTAACCGGCAACGTAGGGCTTGATGATGTTGCCGTCGATGTTCGACAAGAGATAGGCGCCGGCCGCGCCCCCGATCATGCCCGGAATGGCCAGACGCCACACAAGCTTCTTGTCTATATTGCCAAGTCGCCAGTGCGAAGCACCCGAAGCGGCCGTGGTAAAAGTCTCCGCTGCATGCACGCATGCGCTCGCCGTGGCAGGCGGGATGCCCATGCTCATGAGTACGGTGCTCGACGCCACGCCATAAGCCATGCCGATGGCGCCATCGACCATTTGCGCAACCAAACCGACTGCGACGTAGAGCAGAAAATCTTCCGGCATTGTTTTGATCCTTTGCCCGGCGAGTGTCCTAAAGGCCTGGATCCATGCCGTCGTCAATCATCGGCGGCGGCTCAATGGCGACCGAGACGCCTGCGGCTCGCAGCAGAATTGCGGCTTCATTGGCGCGGCGCGTGAACTCCTCCCGGTCGGCCGAACTCAGCGATAGATCGCGGCACAAACCGTTCGCCAGCATTTCGCGCGTAAGAATAAAGTGCCCGTCACCATGCTGTTCGCTTTTCGCTGTCACACTTGTCGCCACGCCGCCGGCAATCGAGGCGCCCGTAACGGCATCGACGAGCATGAGTGTGCCGGTCTCGGAGATGTCGCCGAACAGATCGATGGCCGCCGGGCGGCCGAGTGAAATTTTTGCGATGGCAATGTCGTTGACTCCGCAATGTGAAGCCGGATGCGACGACATCGTTTCGAGATCGAGCAGGGCTTTGATCTCGATGTTTGAGATCGGGATTAAATCCGTGACCGTTCGCAATAGGTATCCGGCGCGCGGATCAAAGGCGGTTTCAGAAAGCCACACGAACCGGCCTTCGATAGTCTGCGCCGCCACCGGTTTTGAAGTTATGGATGCCAGCACAGCGCCGCGTGAGACGTCGATGTCGTGATCGAGCTGAAGGGCGATGGCTTGCCCTGCTTGAGCCAAAGGCAGATCGCCGCTCATGGTGGCGATGCGCTCGACTTTGGCCTTTTTGCCGCTCAAGACGTCGGTGATTTCGTCGCCTACTTTGATAGACCCGGAACTAACCGTCCCCGCGAGCCCGCGGAAATCGACGCCGTCGCGTAGCACAGTTTGTACCGGCAAACGGAACGGGCCTTCAAACGCAGTGCCGTGGCTCGGCGCCTTCTCTAGGTGCTGCAGCAAATAGGGGCCGTTATACCACGGCATCGTCGTCGCCTTACGGGCGACGTTTTCGCCATACACGGCAGACAAAGGAATAGCGGTGGCATCCCAGAAGCTGAACTTCCAGCACAGTGTGCGGAAATCGGCTTCGATCTTGCGGAACACTTCTTCCGAGTAACCAGCGAGATCCATCTTGTTGACGGCGAGCACAACGCGCTTGACGCCGACCAGATCGAGAATGGCGGCGTGGCGCTTGGTTTGGCGCTTTACGCCTGCGCGCGCATCAACAAGGAGGATGGCGACGTCGGCATGAGAGGCGCCGGACGCCATGTTGCGCGTATACTGTTCGTGGCCTGGTGAATCGATAATGACGAAGCGGCGCGTCTCGGTATCGAAATATTTCCAGGCAATATCGATCGTGATGCCTTGCTCGCGCTCGGCAACAAGGCCGTCAAGTAGCATCGAGTAATCAGGAAGATCGGAGTCGGCGGCTTTGCGGCCGGATTTGCGCACATTTTCGCGCTGGTCCTCGTAGAGGTCGGAGGCGTCCCATAACAGACGGCCGATCAACGTCGACTTGCCGTCATCAACCGACCCGCAGGTAAGCAAATGGACGATGCCGTTGAGATCGCGCTCCAGCGTGTGCTGGACGACGGACCGCACTTCGGATTTCTCGACATGAGCATTCGGAACCAAAGCCAGTGCCGTCATCAGAAGTAACCTTCCTGCTTTTTCTTTTCCATGGCGCCGGCTTGGTCGTGATCGATCAATCGGCCTTGGCGTTCGGATGTCTGCGCATTCAAGGTTTCGAGCACGACGCTTTCGATTGTGCTCGCCTCACTGTCGATTGCAGCCGTCAGCGGATAGCAGCCAAGTGTGCGGAAGCGGATCTTGCGCATTTTGATTTGTTCGCCGGCCTTTGGTTTCAGTCGCACATCATCCACCATCAAGATCTGGCCGTTGCGCACGATCGTTGGCCTCTCGGCCGCGAAGTATAGCGGTACGACATCAAGTTTCTCGCGGATGATATAACGCCAGACGTCTTTCTCCGTCCAATTGGAAAGGGGAAACACGCGAACGCTCTCGCCTGTGCCGAGTCGCCCGTTGAGCAGGCGCCACATTTCCGGACGCTGTTTGCGCGGGTCCCAGCGATGGCCTGCTGCGCGGAAAGAAAATACGCGCTCTTTGGCGCGGCTTGCTTCTTCGTCGCGCCGCGCGCCGCCGAAGGCCGCGTCAAAACCGTACTTGTCGAGGGCCTGCTTCAAGGCCTGCGTCTTAAGAACATCGGTATGGATCGATGGCGCATGATCGATCGGATTAATGCCGCGCTTGATCCCGTCCTCATTGGTATGCACGATGAGGTCGAGACCAAATTCCTTCACCGTCTTA
Organism: Hyphomicrobium sp.; assembly: GCA_043718455.1. Classification (GTDB taxonomy): domain Bacteria; phylum Pseudomonadota; class Alphaproteobacteria; order Rhizobiales; family Hyphomicrobiaceae; genus Hyphomicrobium_B. Next base: position 4,268 of record JAYSVT010000034.1, on the reverse strand, counting down.
TCGCGGAACGCAATCATTTCCTTAAACTTCCAAGTCGTATCGACGTGGAGTAAGGGGAACGGCGGCTTTTGCGGCCAAAAAGCTTTGCGCGCCAAATGCAGAAGGACGGTCGAGTCCTTACCAATTGAATACATCAGAACAGGTTTTCTGAACTGCGCGGCCGCCTCACGGAAAATGTGGATGCTTTCCGCTTCAAGCAGATCGAGATGCGACGGCGACGCGTTCATGAGCGCTGACCTTTGTTGTCTTTGGATGTGACCGCCGGCGCGACGTGCAGCCCGCATTCCTTACCGTTTTCGTTCTCCCACCACCAGCGGCCGGCCCTGATATCTTCGCCAGGTTGAATCGCGCGTGTGCATGGCTGGCATCCGATGGATGGAAAGCCCTTGGCGTGCAGTGGGTTCAACGGAATTTTGTTCGCGGCAACGTAGTCCTCAAGCTGCGGCAGAGTCCAGTCCGCCATTGGATTGAGCTTGATGAGGTTTTGTGCAGAATCGTAGGCCGCAAATGGGACAACAGCCCGCCCTTGCGATTGCTCGCGGCGCAGCCCCGTGATCCAAGCTGATGCGCCAGCTAACGCCCGGTTCAGCGGGCGCACTTTGCGAATATCGCAACAGGATTTACGTGCATCAACCGAATAACGGAAGCCGTAGATGCCGTCGTTCGAAACCAACTCCTCGACTTCTGCAGCGTCTGGAAACATGACGCGGATTTTGATCCCATAACGCGCTTCGGTTTCGAACAGCGTGTCAAGGGTTTCGGGGAAATGGCGGCCTGTATCGAGCGTGAAAATGTCTATGCCCTTGCCAGCCGACGCAATGGCGTGCGTGACGGCCTGGTCTTCAATGCCAAGGCTAGTCGAGAAGGTGATCCGGCCGGGAATTTCGGCAGCGATACGGTCGATGCGCTCTTCCAGCGTAGAAGTTGCCGCCAACTTCGCGTCAAGCTGGTTGGCGCGAGCAATCGGGTCTTGTTGCAACGCAGCAGCGTTTGCAGACGGGCCAAGCGTATCACTGACAGACATCATGTTCCTCCGGACGTGCCCTCATATAATAGAAAAATATTCTTACAAACAGGTCATTTTGAAAATAAACATAGTATTTCATTTCTAATATTCACTTAAGTAGAAATATTTTGTCTTTACAGGCAAATGTGGAACATACTATTTCTAAGGCTTCTTGTGGCCACCGCCACGCGTTTCGCATTCGAGCCATTCGTTCATTCCAGCTGCAGCCCGTGCAGCCGTCGAAAATGCGGCCTGGAGCAGGTAGCCCCCGGTTGGGGCATCCCAGTCCAACATCTCACCTGCGACGAACACGCCTGGGAGCACTCGAAGCATGAAATTCTCATCTACGGCCGCAAGTGACACTCCGCCAGCCGTTGAAATGGCACGCTCTAGATCTGCCACCCCTGAGACTCGCAATGACAAACCCTTAATCTGGCCGGCTAAAGTCGCCGGGTCGCGGGACGGTGAGGCGTAAACTTCGCGCACTAGGCTTGCGGCAGCTGGGCTGAGACCGGCAGTTTTACGCAAAGCATTGGCGAGACTGTCCTTGCGATTTCCTTGTGCCAGGCGTTGGGTGAGGCCGACCACGTCGATGTCGGGCCGCAGATCGATCGTTATTGTCGATGATACACTTCTGAGACTTTCTCTAATCTCGCGCGAAAGGGCGTAGATTGCGCCGCCCTCAAGACCGTCGCGCGTGATGATCGCTTCGCCGCGGACGCGCCGTCCGCCTGCTTCGATGGCGATGCGTTTTAAAGGCATACCCTCAAAACGCGATTTCACAATCTCCGACCAAGGGATCAGAACTCCAGCATTGGACGCTTCAAGTGCGGTGACGGTAACGCCCGCGTCGCGAAGTACGTTAGCCCAAGTGCCGTCGGACCCGAGCTTCGGCCAGCTTGCGCCGCCAAGCGCCAGCAAAGTCGCGTCAGCACGAATGGTTTCGACCGTCCCGCCTGCATCAGCAACTTGGATCGCGCCACCTTTGGAAAATCCAGTCCAGGTCCTGCGGGGCAGAATCGTGACGCCGAGACTGGCCAACCTCTTGAGCCAAGCACGCAGTAGCGGCGATGATTTCATCGCTTTCGGAAAAACGCGCCCGCTTGAGCCTGTAAATGTCTCGATGCCAAGGCCATGCACCCAATCCATGAGCTGTGATGGCGGGAATGCCTCGACGGCTCGTTGAATGGGTCCGGACTGTTGACCATAGCGCGCCAAGACATGTGCGACGGGCTCGCTGTGGGTGAGGTTGAGGCCGCCGCGGCCCGCCATGAGAAATTTGCGCGCTGGGCTTGGCATACGCTCATAAATCGTTACGCGATGGCCGGTATTTGTAAGACGTTCGGCCGCAAAAAGTCCGGCTGGCCCCGCACCAATAATCGTTACATCTTTCGGCTTCACGACGTTTTTTGACGTGACGTTTGACTGGTGCGCGCTCACCACGTCCCTGTGTTCGGCATCGACGACCACGGCTCCTGTGGTGGCAGCGCATTACCCTTCTGCAGCAGCTCGACTGAGATAAGATCGGGAGAGCGCACGAACGCCATGTACCCGTCGCGCGGCGGCCGGTTGATAGTGACGCCGGCTTTCTGCAATCGATCGCAAGCGGCGTAGATATCATCAACGACAAAGGCGAGATGGCCGAAGTTTCGGGCCGTGCCGTAATTTTCTGAATCCCAATTGAAGGTGAGTTCGAGCATCGGCGCTTTTTCGGCGATCGCGCGGTCTTCATCCTCGGGAGCGGCGAGGAATACGAGCGTGAAACGCCCCGCCTTGTTCTCGATGCGGCGAATTTCCTTGAGACCAAGTTTGGTGCAATAAAATTCCAAACTCTTGTCGAGGTCGGAAACGCGAACCATGGTGTGAAGATAGCGCATCAATATTTTCCTTCGTAGATGCTGGTGAATTACGGCTTGAGCTAACCTTGGGGATTAACCGCAGACAAGCGTGTGCGCGACATGTGGGCCACAGGCAAATCTATTCCTCAAATTTGTACTCCAGACCCTGCGACAACCTGTCAAAATACTTGGATGCCAAGACGTGGATGAGCGGTGGGTAACTTCGTTGGCAGTGAGGCCGTTGGTGCAAGTTCTGACCAGTAGATTCTGACGAAAAAATCGAATCAGTCATAAGGCGTCCGCAGGCTGTAGTTCACCCCGAGGGGTGTTGATGCGCGACATGTTTGCCAAACTTTTTGCGAGAAGTTGGGGATGAAATTTGAAACCCATTAAGTTAAAATCTTTCATGCGGTTAGCTCCTTTGTTCAATGTGGATACATGCCCATTTTTAGCCGTCATCGCACGTTGCCGTAATTTTCTCACTAGCTCTGCCGTTTACCAATGTTATTGTTTGGATGCTTCGTTTCGCCAAAGCGGCGTGCGTTGAACTGAAGAGGGCTCTTCCGGTTCTGCGTATGTCTCGGCGGGAGGCGTGGCGTTTGTCTTGGTTCAAGACCCAGTAGCGGGGTGTAATAATGGGGGACTCCAAGCGTCCGGACTTTCCGGACTTTGATCTTATTACCGATGGTAAGATAGATCATTTGGATGAGGCTGGCCTCGAAGTTTTCGAGGTTGCAGGTATGATCAAGTGGTTCGATGCATCCAAAGGTTATGGATTCATCGTGCCTGATAACGGGTTGCCCGATATTCTGCTTCACGTGACGTGCCTCAGAGCTGGCGGTTTTCAAACCGCCTATGAGGGTGCACGGCTTCATTGTGAAGTTCTGAAGCGGCCCAAGGGAATGCAGGCGTTCCGCATCCTCAGCATGGATGAGAGCACTGCAATCCATCCGTCTCAACTGCCGCAGCGCACGCACGTCATCGTGACGCCAGAAAGCGATTGGGAGCGCGCTTACGTCAAATGGTTCAACCGCGTCCGCGGTTTCGGCTTCTTGACAAAAGGCGAAGGCACGCCTGATATCTTCTGCCATATGGAAACCCTACGCCGCTTTGGCTTTACTGAGCTTCGGCCGGGTCAGATCGTGCAGGTTCGTTGGGGTTACGGCTCCAAGGGATGTATGGCCGCTGAACTTCGTCCCGACGGCGTCCCGACAGGATTGCCTTCGAAAAATTAGACTGAGACGCATGACTTTGGCGTTGAAAAGAAATTTAAAGAGGGCCGCGGGTTGCGCGGCCCTTTTCGTATTGGTTTTATGGGCGACCATGCCCGCTTACTTTCAAACTGCGCCGGCCGCTCTGGCCAAGATGCGCATCGATCAGCTTACGATTGAAAAATCGGGCGGCGGAGCGCCTGTGCAGTTCAC
>JAYSVT010000330.1:0-32308 GCA_043718455.1 Hyphomicrobium sp. | reverse complement strand
CGCTGTACAAAGAAGTCGAGGACGGCGAAACGTCCTACCAACTGCAGATGGCCATACTCGACATGGACCTCGAAGGAGTTTAGGACCTCGAAGGAGTTTAGGACCTCGAAGGCGTTTAGCGCCAGCTCTCTGAGGGATTTCCATGGCACTTTACGAACTGAACGGCGTCGGGGTGGAAACACCGGGCGAGGGTAAGTTTTGGGTCGCGCCCAGTGCCACTGTCTTGGGCCGTGTGCGATTGGACGTCGATTCAAGCATCTGGTTCGGGACGGTCGTGCGCGGCGACAACGAGCTCATCACAGTCGGCGCGCGTTCGAACGTGCAGGACGGGTGCGTGCTCCATACCGACCCTGGCTTCCCCCTCGTTATCGGTTCCGATTGCACCATCGGCCATATGGTCATGCTGCACGGCTGCACCATCGGCCGCGGCTCTCTCGTCGGCATCGGCTCGATCATCATGAATGGCACGAAAATCGGAGACGAGTGCGTTATTGGCGCTAACACGCTGCTGGCTGAAGGCAAGGATATTCCGCCCCGCTCCATGGTGATGGGCTCGCCCGGTAAGGTCGTGCGCCAGTTGACGGACGACGAGGTCAAACGCTTTTCGGGAGCCGCGGGCCGCTACGTCGAAAATTGGAAGCGCTTTGCCGCCGGACTAAAATCCCAATCCTAACGTCCCAGCCCTAAAATGCACCGAGCCGGATGCGGGGGGAGCATCCGGCTCGATTACAAGCCCGGTCTTGGGGGGGGATGGCAGGGTGAGTTCCGGGCCTGGTTCAAAAAAGTCGCGGGTAAAATGGTTTGAGAAAACCTATTCCTTTTCAGGATTAGCTTGGACGCCAGCCAGCGAGGATGGCGTTGCTGCGTCCGACGGATCGAGCGAAACCCACACGCGCGGATTGATGTAAGACTGGCGCATCACGAAGTGATACGGCGTCTTGTTCCAAATGCGCACGTCGTCGGTTTTGTTGTCGAGCACGAAATCGCCTTGCGACGTGCGCGCTGTCAGTATTGCGTGGCCTTCGTTTTTCTCGTCGCGCACGACTGTCAAAAGCAGCGCGCTCGCGGGCCAGCCGCGTTCCATCAAGATGCGCCGCTTGAGCAGAGCGAAATCTTCGCAATCACCTTTGGTCTCAGGCAGCGTCCAAAGTTCATTCACGCCGTAGACTTCAAGATCGGTCGCCGGCTCAACGGCCTTGTTCACCGCGCGATTGATTTCATCGAGTTCGCTGAGCTTTTCCGGAGTGGCCGAGAAGCGCGCGTCGTTGCTGGCGTTGCCGCCGGCGCAATCGTCGGGCTGCCCATCGCAGAACCGCACAAATCCATAAGGGGGCTGCGCATTGCCAAAGATGCGCATGAAGACGGGCGAGCGGGTCGCCGGTTCAAGCGAGGCAACGGTTTGTGCTTCAGCTGCTCCTGCAGCCGAGACAAGACTCATCAAACATACAACGCCGACGCAACTCAACTTCATGATACGCCCTCGAACACTGAAGCGACTGTACACGACTTGCCTGGATTTACCCTCAACGCTTCCGCCGGCATTTGAACCGAATTAAAGGCAAATTTTAAGTGTCGGATTTCGGCAACACAGGGGCGGATTTTGGACATGTCACAACCAGAACTCGAACTCGACTGAAGAGTTTCACATAAACTGTTGGCGCAATTGATTTAGGTCTTGAGTTTCAAAGAACTGCAGTGCGATGCCGGTTTCATGATGGCGTTTGACGAGGGCTTTGATTGTTCCGAGCATAACCAGGGTGCCAAGCTGCGGGCGTGCGGTTGTCGCCAGCGAGGCGCCGGACACAGAAATGTCGATGACATCGACGTCGATGATGATTTTGTCGTCAAGTTTTAGCCGGGCCCGTTGACCGGCAGCTCCTACGCGTTCGTGTTGGCGGCCAGCCTCTTCAGGATATTCGCCGCGGTTGAAAAGCCACATGATTTGCGCGATGAGCTTTTCGCGCTTATGGGCCGAAACCTTGAATTGCAGGGCGAAACCATCGCTGTAGACGCGTGTCACGGATCCTTCGAGACCGCCGAGAACGTCGAAATAAGCGACGATGCGCTCGTTGATCCGAACTGGGATCGCAGATTCTATGCCGGCGCCGCCTACAGAAATATCCTGTAGCTGGCAGGAGAATTCTTCACGCGACTCGCGCATGAAGCGTCCCGGCAGCGAGAGCGGCACCCGGCGATACCGGCGTAAATCCGGCACGATGCGCGGCTCGTCGGCCGCGGGCTGGCGCTTCAAGACTTGAGGCTTTACGACTTGGGAATGCAATGACATCGGCGGCCCAGACTCGTTGAGTTGAGAGCCTGTGACAAGCCGGAACGGCCAGCCTGTACGGACCCCTTCATCGCTGAACTATGCCGGGTGGCGGCTTAATGAAGGGCTAATACGCGCTCCATTTTCGTAAGTATCAGGCCGCGTGTGCCGCAAACCCCGCCTCAACGTTCGTTGTCGGACTTTTGCAAACCACCCTCATAAACGCGGAACTGGCGCCGGTCGACGCGGACAATGCGTGCATTGCGAATGTGGGGCAGAAAAGGAGACTGGCGGTTCATGGCTTCGACAATCGCGTGCGGCCGTCCTTCGGGCCAAATGAGTTCAGTGTGCTTCAAGCACTTTGTGATCAGTGCTTCGTGTCCCAGCCAATCCGGCCTATCCAAGGGCGTGATGGCGCCGAGAAACCGGTCGGCCTGATCGCGTGTGTGAATGAGGGGCGTCAATATAACTTCGAAAGTTACCGTCTTGCCGTCAGCCGTACCGCCCTCAATGGTGAAGATGCCGACGGCGCCCTTGGTCGCAATGGTCGCGACCTGAGCCTTGAGTTCGGCGCGGTCGGCAACTGGAAATAATTCGAAGAAATTGACACCGCGGAATTCTGCCGCAAAGGCCTCGCAGATGCGTGTGCCGGCAAGGCGAAAACGTGCCGTTCCAGAATCGACCGCTTCGAGAATAAAGGTATCGGGCAGAATGGCGGCGATGCGAGATGGCTCGATCTCGAAGCGCTTTGGTGCCATACGGTCGCCGCGCACGCTGTTCCAATAGGCGTAGAGCTCTTGGCTCACTGGTTCTTTCATTTTCTTGTCTTTCGCCTGATCCGCCGCAAAACTTCGGTCTGCAAAACCTGGGTCTGCAAAATCTTGGGTCCAATGTGTGCCAACGCGCGACACAGCTAAAAGGCCATCGCGCCTTACAGGTTTGCTTGAGCATCGTTCATGCCAATGCGCTCATGTCAGCGTTAACGGTTGCAGCGCACCGTTATGATCGTTAACAAGGCCTGGAACAGAACACAGCAACACGACCCATGGGACGGCCGCTCACGGTTCGCTCCGTCGAGAAGGTTCCGGACGGTGGAAGATCGAGTGCAAGAACGAGCGCAAGCACGTCAGCCGATATTCAATGTTCCAGGCGCCGTTCTCGCAATCCTCCTGGTGATGATCGCCGTTCATGCCGGCCGCCAGCTCCTCGATGAACAATCCGGTATGTGGTGGCTGATCGCGCTCGCATTCATTCCGGCGCGCTACGCGGGGCTGGCTGGCGAACTACCCGGCGGCGGTATCGCGAGTGTCACGTCCTGGGTCACACACATGTTTGTGCATGCCGATATGCTGCACCTCACTCTTAACGGCGCGTGGCTCCTGGCATTTGGCTCCGTGATCTGCCGCCGGGTTGGTGTGATGCGGTTTTTCGCATTCACCATTGCGAGCGGTATAGCGGGCGCTTTGTTGTTCCTCGTCATCCGCCCAGGATTGCTTGCGCCTGTTGTTGGTGCGTCTGGCGCCGTTGCCGGCCTTATGGGTGGCGTGATGCGATTTTTGTTCAGCGCCATCGATCGCGGCGAGGGACGAAAGTTGAGCGTGCGCCCCGCGGAAATATCCGCGATGAGTTTGAAGTCCGCGCTCACCGACCGGCGCATTCTGTCGGCGACGGCCGTGTTCGTCGCCCTCAATCTGCTCGCGATCGTTGGATTTGGTGCGTTTAACACCGGCACATCGATCGCCTGGGAAGCGCATCTCGGCGGCTATTTCTTCGGCCTTCTATGCTTCGGATTTTTTGATATTGCGCCGCAGCAAGCTTCACCAAGACCGGCAGAAGCTGAATAAGCCCCTTGCCTCATCGCTGGAATTGGCTCACGATTTGGTAAGTTGGACAACTCGCGTCCGCGCGCCCACTTGTTGCACGGACCCAGAATGGAGGCTTATCCTTTGATTATTAGCAACATACTCAAGGTCAAAGGCCGCAATGTCACGACAGCGCGTCCTGACGATACGGTTCAAGAGATCGCCATCCGCTTGGCGCAGCGTAAGATCGGCGCCATCGTCATCGTCGGAGACAACGGAGTCGTGGACGGCATTATCTCCGAACGCGATCTTATCCGCGTTATCGCGCTTCATGGCGCCGAAGCACTGCAGATGAAGGTTGACGACGTGATGACGCACGAAGTCATTACGTGCAGCCTTTCGACGCCGGTCGATGAGACGATGGAGCTGATGACGCATGGCCGATTCCGTCACTTGCCAGTGGTTGAAGATGGCGCATTGATTGGCATTGTGTCGATTGGCGATATCGTCAAGCACCATATCGCGGAAGTGGAACTTGAAGTCTCGGCTATGCGGGGCTATCTCGCCACCGGTTGAGTAACAACACCGGTTGCGTAACGACGATGGCCGCACGCCGTAGCTAAGCTCCGGAAGCCGCTGCCAGCTTGACGGGGTTGGACGTTTTACCTGCGACGCGTTTTAATCCGCGCGCTTCGATTTCGCGCAGGATGTCGTCGATATGGCGGCTTGTGGCCTGCTCGCCGCGTTGGATCAACTCGTCGGCGCGATGGAAATCGAACAGGCCGAACTCATTCAACCGCAGTGAAATCATGCTGTCCGGCGGGTCTCCGGCAAGCCGTGAGCGTGCGATCCTGTCTTGCACGATGTTGAAAGCATCGACCATCACGGTTGAGATTCCGGGGGCGCCGTCGCCGCGTCCAAGAAGCTGACGCCGCAACAGGGCGCGAACGCCGCGCGCTGCCGGTTCAACCGGTTCTTCATAGGCAGCTTCGTCTAGCTCATCGCTACCGTAATTCATGTCGATCGACGGCAGCACGGTGCCGCGGCCTAAAATGTCAAAGTTCAAATTCACGGCGATGACGTAGCGTGCGCCGAGCGCGCGGCACACCGAGACTGGAATGGGATTGACGAGGGCGCCATCGAATAGCCAACGGCCGTTGATGCGCACAGGTTTGAAGATGCCAGGCAGTGCGTAGGACGCGCGCACGGCTTCAACGAGTTTTCCGTTCGACAGCCAATGTTCGTGTCCGGTGCCGACTTCGGTGGCGACAGCCGTAAAGCGCGTTTCCAGATCTTCGATACGCTTGTCGCCGAGATGCTTATCGAGGCGGTCGCACAGCCGTTGGCCGCCGATCAAGCCATTGCCCGCTAAATTGAAATCAAGATAGCCGAAGATGCGCCGCGGGGTCAGTTCGCGCGCGAAGCCTTCGAGGCTGTCGAGGTGTCCTGCCGCATGGCAACCGCCAACGACGGCGCCGATAGAAGTTCCGGCAATGATATCGGGTTTGATTCCGGCCGCATTCAATGCTTTCAGGACGCCGATGTGGGCCCATCCGCGGGCGGCCCCGCCCCCCAATGCCAAGCCAATTTTAAGTCCCGCCATGCTTCCGCTCCCGACCTTGCTTGGGCCGCCTGCAACATGCCCTAACGGCGGCTGTCCCCGGCAAAAGGTCTATGAACAAGTTTAATGAGGCTACGCCAACGCCGTTAATGCCGTGCTACCGATCCCAGAAATATGGGTGAATGTATGCGCTTTAAAAGGAGGCGGCGCAAACAACCGTGCTCAAAAGGACCCAAACACGTCACCTCAGCGTGTCTTTTGCGGTGCAACCGGTTCGAGGGCGATCCTGCCGTCCAGCCCGGGCTTCGTTGCAATTCGCCGGTAGAAGCACGATTTGGCGCCGGTATGACAGGCAACCCCAGCGCCCATGACCTGGGCGCTGATCAACAACACGTCCTGATCGCAATCGGTTCTGATTTCGGCGACGCGCAAAAGGTTGCCGCTCTCTTCGCCCTTTTTCCAAAGTTTGGCCCGCGAGCGGCTCCAGAAATGCGCGAAGCCCGTCTCAAGCGTAAGGCGCAGCGCATTCGCGTTCATGTGCGCGAACATCAGTACCGTGCCGTTTTCTGCGTCCGTTACGATGGCACCAATCAAACCATCGCTATCGAACTTGGGCTGGAATTGGTTGCCATGTTCGATCGCTTTCGTATCGCCGCGAGCCGCGAAAATTCCGGAGGAATATTTGGTCATGCAATCTTCGCTCAATTGAAGGAGAGAGGGGAGAGGTCAACCACCACGCGGCATGTCTGCATGCGGGCTCTGTACCATTGAAAGGAAGCGGCTTCGCCAGGCGTCTTCAGTTTCAAACGCTCCAAGCAGGCGCATCGTGATCGCTGTGACGCCGTGCTGGCGCACGCCGCGCATGCTGACACACTGATGTTCGGCCGAAAGCATGACGGCGGCACCTTTGGCGTCGAGACCGTGCAAGATCGCGGACGCGATTTCGCCCGTCAGGGCTTCTTGGGTCTGCAAACGGCGCGCATAGATTTGAACGACGCGCGCCAGTTTCGACAAGCCAACGATGCGCCCCGAGGGGATATAGGCGACATGCGCAACGCCATAAAACGGCGCGACGTGATGCTCGCAGTGGCTTTCGAAGCGAATATCCTTCATCAGCACCATATCGCCGTAGCCGGCGGGATCTTCAAATGTTGTCGCGAGTTCGGCCGCAGCATCTGCCGTGTAGCCGGAAAAGTATTCGCCATAAGCATCCGTTACGCGCGCGGGCGTTTCGCGCAGACCGGGCCGCGCCGGATCGTCGCCGGCCCACGCAAGAAGCGTGCGAACGGCCGCCTCGGCCTCCTGGCGGGTTGGACGGAGCCGGGGAAGTTCTTCGACGGCCCGGGCGAGATTTGGGTCCGCAATAGGCACTAAGGGGCTTTTCTTCATACCGCTCGAACTCAAAATTTCTCGTGGGAGCCGCAAAGGCACTCTGGAACACCTCGCGCCGGACTTCGTGACCCCTTATATACGCAACAAGCAGGCTTTGGACGAGAGTGCATCGAACGCGTTAATGTTGGGGCGACCTCAATCTAGGAACGACATGGCTGATTTAGACGACATCTACAACACGCGCATCATCGAGCTGGCAGGCGCCATGACCCGGGGCACGCGCCTTGCCGTGCCGGACGCCAGCGCCAGCGCGCATTCCAAGATGTGCGGCTCCAACGTCGCTGTCGATCTCAAGGTCTCAGACGGCCGGGTCAGCGATTATGGCCAAACCGTCAAGGCGTGCCTCTTGGGGCAAGCCGCCGCCTCAGTGATGGCGCGGGAGATCGTCGGCTCGACGCCGGCCGAACTCCACGATGTCGCCGCTAAGATGCGCCGCATGCTCAAGGAGGATGGGGCCGCACCCAATGGGCGCTGGGCCGATCTCGTCGTCCTAGAGCCAGTGCGCCACTACAAAGCCCGCCACGCATCAACGCTATTGATATTTGATGCCGTCGAAAAGGCGCTGGATGAGATTGAAGGGAAACGGGCTGCGAAAGCTGCCGGAGACGCGGCTAAACTGTCTCGATAGCGCCACAGAGAGCATGCACATTGATGCCCAAAAACAGTTGAATTGCGGAATTTGGTGCGACTCGAACCCGATCTGGTAGTCTTAATTCGGAAGGTGATATGCAAAAAACATAATGGCCGTTTGCAGGTCCGCTAGATTGTAAGTTAGGATGAAATCCTTTGGTAGAGACTCGATGACAAAAAAAGACGAGCAGACGGGATTGGGTAGCCGTGGCCGCTTTGCGCCGCCTCTGGTAACGCCGTTTCGCGGTTCGTCGAAAGTGGTTCAAAATGAGGTTGAGCCAATCGCTGACAGTCCTCTTCTCCGATACATTCAAAAGCGCAAGAGGAAGCGAAAGGACGTTGCGGCAATCGAGCGGCAGATAAGGCGCCACAAAGCGTTGGCCAGGGAAAAACAAGGAAGCATCCAAAAACTTCACAGTGCTATTGAGGTGGTGCGGTCCGAGGTTAGGGCATTGCAACTTTCTCAAGCCAAGATTTCCGCGGTGATTGGCATTGATGCTTTCGAGATATCTGAAGGCGTGAGCTCCGAGGATTTAGAATGGGCCGCTGAGAAGGTACGATCGACAACAGCTGCCCATAGAACGTCGGCAGTCCGCGATCAAATGCGCAAGGAAACGTCCGAACAGGCCATGGAACGCGCGGCTAAGGCCGAGCGCCAAATCGATGCGCGCATCGCGGAAGGCCTTGCCAAGGTGCGCCGCACGCCGTAACCAGATTTTCTGAGTTCGGCAGGGGCGGATATTTCAAACCATGCGGGTGCGGGGCTTTCACGGAACAACGCTTGCGCGTGCCCAAACCATACTTGCGGGTTCCTTCCGTCCATCGGACACTCCAGAAGAATGGCTCGGCAGAGGCATTTACTTTTTCGAGGCATCGCCGACCCTTGCTTGGGCATATGCGCGCATGGCTGTCCGCCGCGAAGAACTTGAGGGCAATATTGCCGAACCCGCAATTCTGACTTCAGAGATCGATCTCATAGACTGTCTCGATCTTTTCGATCAGGCACTCAACAGAGATATCCGGCAACTTGCCGGAATGATGTCAGATGGCGGAGCGCTTCCGCTTCAGCACGGGCTTCGATTGATAACCGCCGGCGGCACCGGGGTTATAATTGCAGACGTTACGGATACAACGTCAGAATTCCGGAAGAATACAGCCGACTGCGCCGTCATGAATGCATTCTGGTCTTACATGAAGGACTATGGCGGTTTTGAACCTCGCACCATCCGCGCGCCGTTTACTTTCGGCAAGCAGCTATATTTGAATTCATTCCTGTTCGACCAAACCCATGTTCAGATTGCCGTCAAGGATCCATCGGTTATGAGCACTCTGGATTTGGTGACGTGAGACGGTTCCTAGCTGGAGAAAAGCTGACCTTGAGTTTGGCGAAGATTATTGGAGCTGTGAGCGCCGTTATCCTCAAAGCCCCCATCTACCTCTACCGCTACACTTTCAAAGCCTTCGTCGGCCAGAAGTGCCGCCATTGGCCGACGTGCTCGGAGTACGCCCTTCAGGCCATAGACACGAATGGCCCGTGGCGCGGATTCTGGTTGATGATTTCGAGGCTAGTCCGTTGCGGCCCGGGCGGCACGCACGGCGTCGATCCCGTTCCCGATATCAGAGACCAACATCACACTTTTGCGCCGTGGAAATACGGGCGTTGGCGCTAACTTACGCCGCCATCTCAGAAGCCATCGCTTCGAGTTGGGCAATCGCAGCGTCAGCCGAAAACACCATCGGCGCGACGTTGGCAACGCCCTCATACACGAGATCGCAATTCAACTCGGCAGCCGTCGTGGCAATTGCCAAAAAGTTCTCGAACGCGAGTTTGGCGATGAATTCAAAACTCATCATTTCCCACGCCGTCGCGCCCTGGTGCAGCTGACCCTGAAGCAAGGTCTTGACCGTGATTTCGGGGCAGGCATCGTTCTTCAAAAAGTTGTTGAGGGAGGGGGCCAAAGCGGCCGGCACAGCCAGCGCTCCTTCCGGCCAGAATTGGGCATATGCCGCGCGCTTAAACAAAGACTCGTTCAGGAAGTGCTCGTCGAGAACAGTGCGCAGTTTCGGCTCAACGCTCGCCTGCACCCAGCAGCACGGGCGCACCTTGCCCTGAATAAACTGCATGCGCTTTCTGATGACGAGCTTTGGCGCGGCCATGAAACGGAACCCCACAACGTGAAACGATAATCCTAAACCGCGAAGGTAGCGGCTCAAGGTTTCCAAAGCGCGCTGGAATTCGATGCAATTTTATTGAATTGGCCGGTGGAGCGGCAACCAAGGCCCTATTTTCCGGCGCTACCGGTCTCGTCGCCCAATAGCTTAAACGAAGATAAATATTTGTCGGTCGTCTCCGAGTGTTCTGCGGCTTTCGAAACGATTGCGACGATCTGATAGAGACGGTTGCCAGCAACGACCATGCGGCCCCCGCCAGACCATGCCCATAACATCGGCCGTCACGTCGCGCGCCGGTTGCCCGCCGATCTCGATTTTCGCTTCGGTTCTGAGCTTTGCGGATATGCCATCGAGATTTCGCTCGCGGAAATTATCGAGAAACTGAGACACGTTTTCAGGCCCGACGGCGCCGTCCGGCAGGTCCCAGATCGTCACGTCGTATGCGGCGGCGGCCGAGCGCACGGCGTACGTCCGGATTTTGCCGCCGTCGTCTCCTTCCTCTTCCTTGAATTCTGGCTTCCCCGGCAGTTCGACCGAAAAGCCGAGATTGTCCGGCTTTACCAGTTCCCATGCCTCGGCAGCACATTCGGCCGTCTGGAACGCGAGTGCGAGGACGATGGCAATCAAAGTACGCATGGGAGCCTCAATGTCTAAAGTTGAAAATGGGTGAGCCTAGCTGCCATCAAGCATGACTTTCAATGCTGAAATCGGAACGCGGCTAATGTCTTGCGAAACGTCCTGCCCGGCGGGGGAGGGCGAAGTCCAAGGCCCGGCTTGACTTTGCCTCGGAAAATCGCCGATTTACCGCCTTGACATGGTCTTACGCCGCATCTGGTACGCGGCGAGTGAGCAACAGGAGGCATTGATGACTGACGTCACGATTACGTTCCCCGATGGCAAGACCAAGCAGATCGCGAGCGGAACCACCGGCCTCGACGTCGCCAAGGGCATCTCGCCTTCGCTCGCCAAGCGCACGGTTGCCATGCAACTCGACGGGGTCTTAAACGATCTTAACGATCCCATTCATAAAAACGCGGCAATCAATTTTGTCGCGCGCACGGACGCGCCCGCGCTTGAACTCATCCGCCACGACGCCGCCCACGTCATGGCAGAAGCCGTGCAAGCGCTTTGGCCCGGCACGCAGGTCACCATCGGCCCCGTCATCGACAACGGCTTCTATTACGACTTCGCTAAAGATCAGCCGTTCGTGCCCGATGACATGGCGAAGATCGAGAAGAAGATGCACGAAATCATCGCCAAGAACGCGCCCTTCACCAAGGAAGAGTGGTCGCGCGATCAGGCGAAAAAATTCTTTGCCGCCAAGGGCGAAACTTTCAAGATCGAACTCGTCGATGCCATCCCCGAAGATCAAAGCTTGAAAATCTACAAGCAGAGCGAGTGGCTGGACCTTTGCCGTGGTCCGCATATGACCTCGACCGGCGCCATCGGCAAGGCTTTCAAGCTGCAACGTTTCGCGGGCGCGTATTGGCGCGGCGATTCCACGAAGCAGCAGCTGCAGCGCATCTACGGCACCGCCTGGGCGACACAAGAAGACCTCGACGCGTACCTCAAACAAATCGAGGAAGCGGAAAAACGCGATCATCGGAAACTTGGAAGAGAGATGGATCTCTTCCATTTCCAGGAAGAGGCGCCGGGCTCGGTCTTCTGGCACGCCAAAGGCTGGACGCTGTTTCAAACCCTCATCAACTACATGCGCCGCCAGCAACAGAAGGCTGGGTACCAAGAAGTCAACTCGCCCGACATGATGGAGAAGCATTTCTGGGAACTCTCGGGCCACTGGGAGAACTACGGGGAGAACATGTTCACGACCACGCTCCCCGACGAGCGCGTGTTCTGCTGCAAGCCGATGAACTGCCCGGGCCACGTGCAAATCTACAAGCACGGCCTCAAGAGCTATCGCGATCTGCCGTACAAAATCGCCGAGTTCGGCAAGGTACACCGCTATGAACCGTCGGGCGCGCTGCACGGCATGCTGCGCGTGCGCCACTTTACGCAAGACGACGCGCACATTTTCATCACCGAAAACCAGATCATGGAGGAATGCCTCAAGATCAACGATCTGATGCTGGCGATCTACAAGGACTTCGGCTTCGAGGATATTTTCATCAAGCTCTCCACGCGCCCCGAAAAGCGCGTCGGCGCCGATCATTTGTGGGACAAGGCGGAAAAAGCACTCGGCGATGTGCTCGACGAAGTGAAACGCCAATCGAACGGTCGCGTGAAGACGGCAATCAATCCGGGCGAGGGCGCGTTCTACGGCCCGAAACTCGAATACGTTTTGAAGGACGCCATCGGGCGCGAATGGCAGTGCGGCACGACGCAGGTGGACTTCAATCTCGCCGGCCGTCTCGGCGCGTTCTACATCGACGAGCATTCCAACAAGGTGACGCCGGTGATGATCCACCGCGCCATGTTCGGGTCGCTCGAGCGTTTCACCGGCATTCTGATTGAGAACTACGCCGGTCATTTCCCGCTGTGGTTGGCGCCGCTTCAAGTCGTCGTCGCCTCGATCACGTCGGACGCGGACAGCTACGCGAACGAGGTCGTCGCGCAATTGCAAGCCGCGGGCCTGCGCGTCGAGCTCGATCTGCGCAACGAGAAGATCGGCTACAAAGTGCGCGAGCATTCGTTGGCCAAAGTCCCCGTCATCATCGCCGTCGGCATGCGCGACGCGGAGGCGCGCACCGTTTCCGTGCGGCGCCTCGGCAGCCAAGACCAAACCGTCATGAAGCTCGATGAAGCGATAGCTGCATTCAAGGAAGAGGCCACGGCGCCGGGGTAAGGGAGAGCACACGGCGGGGTCTGACCCTGCGGGTCTGACCCCATACCAGGTGTGTCTCCGACCTTGACATAACTACGGGATACCCGTATATATGCAGAGTGATCGCTTCGAATGGGATGATGACAAGGCGAGAGCAAATCTCGCGAAGCACGGTGTTAGCTTTGAGGAAGCGGCTCTTGTGTTTGACGATCCTGATTATGTTGTCGAACCAGACGAGAGTGTTTTTTATGAAGAGCGATGGCGGACAACGGGTCTTGCCCTAGGCCGCGTATTGATCGTCGTTTCCACGGAGCGCAATGACAATGTCATCCGCATCATCTCGGCCAGAACGGCCACCCGCCATGAACAAGATCGTTACTACCGGCAAGCGTTTCCTGAAGGATGACGTGTGGCACGACGCCAATGGTCCACTTCCAGGACATCCCGGTCTATGGGACCCGCCGATGACTGAAGACGAGGTCATGATTGCGGCGCTTTCCGATCCAGATGCGCAGCCCTCGACGCCTGAACAACTCTCCAGAATGCGCCGCGTTTCGCTCGCCAAGTTCACGCGCTTCAAACTCCGCCTCTCCCAAGAACAATTCGCCGAGCGCTTCGGCATTCCCATCGGCACGCTGCGCGATTGGGAGCAGCACCGCTCGAAGCCCGACGCAGCCGCTGAAAGCTACCTCAAAGTCATCGCCAAAAATCCGAAAGCCGTCATGAAGGCGCTTGGGTGAGGCTGGGTGATTGCTTCCCCCTCTCCCCATTTCTGCACTCAATGGGGAAAGGCTAGGGTGAAAAGGCGGCTGCTTGCTCATGCAGAGAGTGATAAAGCTCGATGAGGCGGTTGCAGCGTTCAAGGCAGAGGCCATGCCGCCGGGGTAGGGAATCCAGAACAATGCGAAAGTTTGAGCTGAACCTCAGAAAGCGAAACAATGCGGCTGATGAGTTGCTTGCTGATTTGCGGCAGGCGGCAGAAAAACATGGAACCACATCAATTACTGTAACGGCCTACAATCAAGTGGGGCGGTTCAGTTCGACCACTATGCTTCGGAGATTTGGGTCTTGGAACACGGCGCTGACTGCCGCTGGACTTGAAATTAACAACAGAATTAACATTCCCGACGAAGAACTATTTGAGAACCTGGCAACGGTATGGACGACGCTGGGCCGACAGCCGGTTGGGAACGACATCGACAAATCTGCGGGCCGCTCTCATTTTTCGCTGGGAACCTACGAAAAGAGGTTCGGAACTTGGAATAATTCGCTGCTCGCATTTATGCAGTACATCGAACAGCCTGACGACCCTTCCCTCCAACTTAAAAGTTCTATGCGAAAAATGAGTGGTACGTCGCGGCGAACACTCAGGAAGATCAACTGGAGAATGCGGGCTATCGTTCTCATCCGCGACAATTGTATTTGCGGTATGTGTGGTGCAAGTCCGGCGAAAGACCCTGACGTAACCCTTCACGTTGATCACAGACTCGCGTGGAGTAGGGGTGGCGAAACCGAAATTGCAAATCTTCGCACACTCTGTTCGGTCTGCAATATAGGAAAAAGTGACCTGTAGAAGCTTCTACGTTTTCTTTTCACACCCGCATTCCCGTGCGCGACGCGGCATCCTTCATGACGCTTCGCAGACACGGGACCTTTACCCGTCGCGGCGGTTCCCAAACCCCAACCGCGAAAGATCCCGGCTCTCCGGCGTTCCGCGTCCGCTCCACGCCGTCGGCCGGGAACGCGGGCGGGAAGAGTAATGCGAAGTTCCTTCAACTTGCATTCCCGGAAGCTGCGTTTCGCATCAAGCGAAACAATGCGGCTATCCGGGACCGCGTCCAATCCGCATGAGCGAGAAGGGTGCACCACGTTCTTGCCATACATCAATCGACGTGATCCCGGGTCTCGGCAACTTCGCTACGCTACGTTGCCCGCCCGGGAAAGCAAACGGCTGGAGTTACGCGTTGCCACCTCAACACCGTCATCCCCGCGCAGGCGGGGAGCCATGCAAGCGTCCGTGGGGCACGAAGACTGCGTTGGCCATCCCGCAAAGATATTTTCCACACCATTGACCTGGATGCTTCCCCACCCCCGCGCGCCGACACGCGAGAGGACGCTCTTGTCACTCCGTATGAAATCCCGCACTGTCGCTCCGAACCCGGGAATTGAGACAAGCCGGAGGGGCAGCCGTGGAAATGTCGATAGAAATTGTGGCTGCGGTCGCAGGTGCGGTTGCGGGCTCCATCGTCACCGGAATTGTCAGTTACCTGTTACACCGCCAGAGCCTCGCGCACGAGCGCCAGCTTGCCCGGAAGAAAGTCGATTGGGATTTTCTGGCAACAACGTTGCCGGTGCTCTCAAGGCTATTTTCCAGCACCACGCCGGACCGGATGAAATCGGAAGACGACGTTTTCATGTTGACGGACGATGTCTACGCGTCGCTGCGCGAGGGCACTTTTCGCGGCATATTCACGGGCACCTCGAACACGGAGCCAATCTCGGGCAATGTCTCGACGTATACCGAAGCCTTGACAAAATATGTGCGCCGCGAGATGTCGCGCGACGAGCTGGAAACTCACCGCAAGAAAGCTCTGGACGAGGTCAGCATTCACTGGAAAAAGCTTCTGCCCCAGGCCACCGGGTAGCGAATTTTCTGCTCACGGGTCTCCGGCGCCGGCACTCATAAGCACGGGCCCGTTGCCGTTGCGATACCACTAGGCACATCATGATCCCAACATCCCAACTCCTCGATGCCTTCTTCGCCGCCGATTCCGCAATGGCTGCCAAATACGCCGCCATTGGTGCCGCCATCGGCGCGATCGTGATGCCGCTTCTCGTCTACCTGGCGATGAAAACGAACTACAGAAAGCTGCGCGACATGTATGCGGCAACGCGCATCCCGCAGACCGCGCGCTTCTACCGTGTCATCGCAATCTTCGGCGCGGCGCTCTTCGCGATTCTAGCCGCCAGCCAACCCGTGCTCGACGCCGCCGGCGATAACGAAGTTTGGATCCGGGCTGCGCTCATCCCCGTCACCTTGATCGTCATCGGCATCCCGTTTGTGCGCGCGCTACGGCGCCTCAGAGACGGCAGATAACTCCGCCGTCTTCTTTCCTCTGACGCGTCGAGAAATACCTTAATGCCTCGGCGGCGCCGCTCCGAACGCCAAATCGAGATCATCCTGAATATTGCGCGCCGCTTGGCGCCAGTCGGCGCCATTTCCGTTTGCGACAACGCCGCTCGCGCACCCGTTCAATGCCTCAGCGATCTCGTCGGCAACGTCCGTCACGGCAACTTGCTTCGAGAACGCCGGGCGATCAATCGCGGCCTTGATGGACGAGGCCGGCCGTGTCGGCAGATGACACATGCGCTGCGCCAGAACTTGCAACTCTCCCAGAATTGTTTCCCGTCTCAACTCGTGATGAAGAGATAAATTGCGCAATTCGCGCAGCGTTTGATCGTCAACCTGCCGGACGGCTTCGGCCAGCGCGCGGATGAGATTGAGTTCAGATTTTGAGCTGGTCTCCAGCCGCTTCAACATATCTTCGACGTTTTGAGAAAGTCCGGTCATAAATATCCCCCTGCGGTTAATGGTGCCCCGCAACCCTCTTGAATTCGCGTGATTCTGATGGCCGAAAAAAGGTCCGCTGCCGCGGAACTAATGCTCGTGCCAATGCCATGCCATTGTCATGAGTGCCCTTGGCAGGCTATGCGTGGGGTGACTGACGCGACTCCGCTGGCCGGTTTCGACGACGTCAGGCCGATGACTGCGGCGGAAAAAAAAACGGGGCACCACGACATGAGCAGCGGACTTCTGGCACTACTCGACGACGTCGTAGCATTGGCCAAAGTCGCCGCCGCGTCACTTGACGATGCCGCGTCGCAGGCGGTTCAAGCCAGCACTAAGGCCGCCGGTATTGTCGTTGACGACACCGCCGTGACGCCGCGCTATATTGTCGGCTTTGCCGCCGAGCGCGAATTGCCGATCATCGGAAAAATAGCCAAGGGCTCGCTCAAGAACAAACTGCTTTTTCTTCTCCCCGCAGCACTCGCACTGTCACTCTTTGCGCCTTGGGCCATCACACCACTTCTCATGCTTGGTGGTGTTTATCTGTGTTTTGAAGGATACGAAAAAGTGCATGACTGGTTCTCCGGTCATGATGGCGCGCATCGGGGCGCGGCGTCCTCATCCAGTGCCGCAGCGGTGGATACACAAGCCTTTGAAGACGAAAAAGTCGCGGGCGCCATTAAAACCGATTTCATTCTCTCGGCTGAGATCATGGCCATCGCGCTGGCCAGCATCACCGCGCCCGATCTTTTCACGCAGGCTTTTGTTTTGATCGCGGTTGCACTTTTGGTCACCGGCGGCGTTTACGGCACCGTTGCGCTGATCGTCAAAGCGGATGATGCTGGCGTCGCGCTGGCGCTTAATGAGCGGCCGGCAAGTTCTGTTCTCGGCCTCCGCCGCATGGTCTCAGGAATTTCCGCCGATGCTCCCGCCCGCAAACCCAACTCGCTCGATCGCACACTGGCGCCGCTTACAAAGGCGCTAGGCCGGGGGCTCGTTTACGGCATGCCGCCATTCCTCAAGGTGTTGAGCACAATCGGCACGCTCGCGATGTTGTGGGTCGGCGGCGGCATCATCATCCACGGGCTCGCACAAATGGGCATTCACGGACCCGAGCAAGTGGTGCACGCAATCGGCAACGCTTTCGGATCGCATCTGCCGTTCTTCGGCGGCGCCGTGACGTGGCTTGCAGAAGCTTTAGCATCTGCCATTTTCGGTGTCGCAATCGGTGCCGTTGCTGCGCTAATCTGGGGCTTAATCCAACCGCTCATCAAAAGAAAACCGGGTTAGACGCATGACGCCTGACCCGGTGATGATTCAGGTTGGGACGCGAGAACTAATTCCAGCGGCGAGATCACGTCTCTCGTTGAAGTATGTATCGGCACCAAAAAGGGCCCGCGCGGGACCCTCAGCTGAGGGAATGTTCATGCTCATCAAACGTACGTTTTGCCGCAGCCAGACCGCGATTTATGCGTCAGCGTGTTTGCTGTCAGTGGAGGGAGGGGTGTTCCGCCAATCGCGAAAATTTATCACTTCGCCGTTTTGCAAACACTCGGGAGAAGCCAGTTCCAAGAAGAGCGGAACCATATCTTCAGGCGCCGGCAACGTCATCGGATCTTCGCCGGGGAAAGCTTTGGCCCGCATACTGGTACGCGTGGCGCCAGGATTGATGAGGTTTGCGCGCACGTTCGTCGTCTCGATTTCGTGCGACCATGTTTTGACAAGCGCTTCTAACCCGGCTTTCGCCGCTGCATACGGTCCCCAGTACGCATACTTGCCGCTCGCCGCGCCCGACGTCACGAATACCGCGCGCCCCGCATCCGAGCGCTGCAGCAGCGGATCGAGGGTACGGATCAAACGCCAATTGGCGCTCAAGTTGATATCCAGCGTCGAGGCCCAGCCGTCTTCCGTCACATGCGCGAGAGGCGATAGCGGTCCGAGAATGCCGGCATTGGCAATCAGGATGTCGAGCTTCTGCCAGCGCTGATAAATGGTCGGGCCCAGCTGGTCGATCTGTGCGCCCTTCTTGAGATCGAGCTGCAACAGCGTCGCGCCGCCGCCGAGATTTTGAATTTCATCGTCGAGACTTTCAAGTCCGGGCAATGAGCGCGCCGTGATGATGACGTGCGCGCCCGCTTTCGCGAGTCCCAGCGCAACGGCACGTCCTATACCGCGCGACGCTCCAGTCACGAGTGCAAGGCGGTCTTTGAGGGGGAGGTCGGACATTGAAGCTCAGGACTGACTTTGAAGAATGAGCGTCTAAGAGGCGGTAGGCAGTAGGCAGTAGTAGGGCGACTATTGCCTATTGCCTATTGCCTATTGCCTTTCCTTACCCCACTTCCGCGAGCAGCGACAACTGGCGCGGCAGGCTTTCGCCGTTCTGGTCGGTGAGTTCGGTCGGGTAGTCGCCAGTAAAGCAATGATCTGTGAACTGGGGTGCGCGGTCGTCGCGCCCCTCGGCGCCGACCGAGCGATAAACGCCATCGACCGATAGAAACGCTAAGCTATCCGCGCCCATGTATTGGCGCATGCCTTCAAGATCCAAATTCGCCGCCAGCAAATCCTTCTTGCTCGGCGTATCGATGCCGTAGAAATCGGGATGCGTAATCGGCGGGGACGAAATGCGCATGTGCACTTCGCGGGCTCCTGCTTCATACATCAGCTGCACGATTTTCTTCGACGTCGTGCCGCGCACCACGCTGTCGTCGACGAGCACGATGGAATTGCCGCGTATGACGCTCGAATTTGCCGAGTGCTTGAGCTTAACACCAAGCTGGCGGATGCGTTGCTCGGGCTCGATGAACGTTCGCCCGACATAGTGATTGCGGATAATGCCAAGCTCGAACGGAATGCCGCTTGCCTGGCTAAAGCCGATCGCGGCCGGCACGCCCGAATCCGGGATTGGGACGATGACATCGGCATTGGCGGGGGCTTCGCGCGCGAGTTGAACGCCCATCTGTTTGCGGATTTCATAAACCGTGCGGCCGCCGACGATGGAATCGGGCCGCGAGAAATAAATGTATTCAAAGATGCATGGCCGCGCCGGACGTTTCGGGAACGGGCGGTGGCTCTCTAAACCGTCGTCGGTAATGACCACGACTTCCCCATTCTCGACTTCGCGCAGGAATTCAGCACCAACCATATCGAGTGCGCAGGTCTCGGAGGCGAGAACGTAAGAGACGCCGAGGCGGCCGATGACGAGCGGGCGGATGCCCACCGGATCGCGCGCGCCGATCATCATGTCGTTGGTCAAGCAGACGAGTGAGTAGGAACCTTCAACTTGCCGGATAGCGTCAACGAGGCGTTCCACCACGCGCCGCTTCTTGGAGCGCGAAAGGAGATGCAGGATGACTTCCGTATCCGACGTTGATTGGCAAATGGCGCCCGAAGAGATGAGCTCCTTGCGCAGCGTGAGCGCGTTCGTCAGGTTGCCGTTATGGGCAACCGCAAAACCGCCCGTATCGATATCGCAAAAGAGCGGCTGGACGTTGCGGATCAGCGCGTCGCCAGTTGTGGAGTAGCGGTTGTGGCCGATGGCCATGCGCCCCTTGAGACGGGCAACAACGGCTGCTTTCGAGAAGTTGTCGCCGACGAGGCCCATGCGCCGTTCGGAATGGAATTGGCGCCCGTCATAGGAGACGATGCCGGAGGCTTCCTGGCCGCGATGCTGGAGGGCGTGCAGCCCCAGCGCTGTGATCGCGGCGGCATCTGGGTGGTTGAAGACGCCGAAGACCCCGCATTCTTCGCGTAAGCGGTCGTCGCCGTATCGGGTGAAGGTGAGGCCGTCGATTTGAACCGTACCGGCTTCGCTGGTCATGTCCATCTCCCGCGTTTCGACCGCGTTTCGTCTGCCTTCTACGCCCGAAGACGACGTGGGAGCAAGAGCCTAGCAGGTGTGACTCACAAGTGCCGCGGCTCAGGTCTCGCGTTTAACGCTCATATAGGTCCCCGCATCGATGCTGACCAGCGTGACCAACTGTCTCTGATCGTTAAGTAAACCCTGTTGCTCCCCTTGCGGCGGGGTGGTCAGGGACGAGGGCGCATATTGCACCAGGATATTGCGGATCGTGGTCCCGGCACTTTTGATGTAGGGCAGGGATGAAGCTTCGCGCACCCAAGGGAAATGCGTCTTCTCGTCGGTGACGAACGATTCGTAGAACATGTACGGGATGACGATCAGGATAAACCCGCGCACCACGCCGAAGGCGAAGCCCAGGATACGGTCGATCATGCCGACGCGGCTGTCCAAAATGGCATCCGAAATACGCGCCGTGATGAGATGCACGACGATCAGCACGATGAGCGCGATGACGAGGGCGACAACCGCGAGCGCAATTTGCTCGGGCAACCCGGTTTGCGCGGCAACGTCCGCCGACAGAGACTTCTTCGTGAAGAAGATCCACACGCCGGCAGCGGCGGCAGCTAACCACGACAAGATCGAAAGTACTTCGCGCGCGAACCCGCGATACATCGCCAGCAGGCCGGAAATGAAGCACACCGCAAGCAGCGCGGCGTCGAGGTATGTGAGCGGGCCTATCATGGCCGTAATTCCCTCAGTTGTGGGTTAGGCCCCATTCAGTCGTCACGTCCGCAGGCCCCGATGCATCGCCGTTTCAGTCGCACGCTAAGGCCCGTTCCGCAAGAGTCTTGACGTGTGCGATGCGATGTAGCGTGAGTTTCATTCCCGGTGTATCGGCGTCCCCCGCTTCGGGTAGCACGGCTTTTGTAAATCCCAACTTTGCGGCTTCTTTCAATCGGGCGGTCATGAGGGCTGCGGCCCTAACGGCGCCCGAAAGCGAGACTTCGCCGAAGTAGACAGCGTCACGAGGCAGGGCAACACCGGAAATTGACGAGACGAGGGCGGCAGCGGCCGCCAAATCCGCCGCCGGTTCGGTGATTTTAAGGCCGCCTGCCACATTGAGGTACACGTCATGGCCCGAGAAGGACATGCCAGCGCGGGCTTCCAACACAGCGAGCAGCATAGACAACCTATTGGAATCCCAACCGACCACGGCGCGGCGCGGCGTGCCAAGGCCCGATGGGGCGACGAGCGCCTGTATTTCGACAAGAAGGGGACGCGTTCCCTCGATGCCGGCAAACACGGCCGCGCCCGGAGATGTTGCATCACGCTCGCCGAGGAACAGTTCGGATGGGTTCGAGACTTCGCGCAATCCCCCCGTCACCATTTCGAACACGCCGATTTCGTCCGTTGGTCCGAAACGGTTTTTGACGGCACGCAGGATGCGATAGGTGTGTCCCCGGTCGCCTTCGAAATAGAGCACGGTATCGACCATGTGCTCGATCACTTTGGGTCCGGCGATCTGTCCGTCCTTCGTCACATGCCCAACAAGCAGCAGCGCGCTGCCCGCCATCTTGGCATAACGTATGAGCGACTGCGCGGCGGCGCGCACTTGGCTGACGGTGCCGGGCGCGGCGTCGAGCGTGTCGGCCCACAGCGTTTGGATTGAATCGATGACGACGAGATCGGGCGGTTTCCCTTCCGAGAGCGTCGCCAGAATATTCGACAAGTTTGTTTCGGACGCGAGCCCAACCGGCGCATCCGCGAGGCCGAGACGCTCAGCGCGCAATCGCACTTGTGCAATCGCTTCTTCGCCGGAAAAGTAGAGCGCGCGCCGTCCTGCCCGCGCGAGGTTCGCGGTGAGTTGAAGGAGCAGCGTTGATTTGCCGATGCCGGGTTCGCCGCCAATCAGCATCGCCGATCCCGGTACAATTCCGCCGCCCGTCACGCGATCCATTTCGCTGATGCCGGTCAGGAATCGCGGCGCCTCATCGGTTGAACCTTTGAGGGACTGAAGCTGTACGATGCGCCCCTTGGTTTGCCGCGTGATGCCGGAGCCGGGCGCGGGGCCAGCGTCCGTTTCTTCAACGAGAGTATTCCACTCGTTGCACGCGGTGCACTTCCCCTGCCAGCGCGACGCGGACGCCCCGCACGCTTGGCACACGAAGTTGGATTTGGATGGTTTGGCCATTGGGGAGGAATAGAGGATTCTAAAGGTGAGAGCGATGGGGAAGTACCTGATTCAGTTTTTTCTGAACAGTTCCGGCTGGCTATTCTGCATGGAGCCGCTGAGTTGATTGGTTGACCTAGAAAGGAATTTCATCGTCTGGTTTTGGCATCTTGTTACCGCTGAACTCGATTGGTGCGAGTCCTTTTGCCACCAATGTTTCATTGAGATGGCCTTGCAGGCGCTGAGAAGTTCGAAACAAATTGTTGCCAGCGACATTCTCACGGATGCGCTCCCAGTCATCAAGACCAACGCCATCAATGCTGGATAGCTTCTCGATTCTGAAAATGATTTCAGAAACGTCCGAACCCGAAGTGATAGTGCGGACAAGCGCTTCAATGAGTCTCCCCTTCGTGCGTGTATTGTTGGCGACGATCCGAAAGATCTCAGCAGCCACTTCTTTGGCCTTCAGGCCCCTGCTTGACAAGGCCTGATACTTCGCAAGAAAGCCGTACGGGTTCTCACCTCTGTTGATGGGGATCATTATTACGTCGCGGGCAACAGCAACGCCCACTTCTTGATCAGTCCATTTGCTTGAGTTGAAGTCTGTAGACAGGATAGCTACAAACGCATCCATAGACATTAAAGAGCGAAGAATTTCTTCTCGCCACTCGTCGCTGGTATCAATATCTTCGTGCGCTACGAATGCGGAAATAGCATAACGCTGCAATGTATCGCGCAATGCTCCAGCTTGCAGTTTGGAAGTATGCACATGGCTGATGAAGATGCGAAAATGATCGATTAGCCAGTACTTGCTGTCTCCCAATAGCACTAAGTCGGGGTTTGGGGTTTCGGAAGCGACATCAAGGTGAAGTTGGTGCGCAATGTCTATCAGAAGGTCGTCGCTGCAGTCTGCCAAATAGCCACGCACCAGATCCTTGATCGTATAACTGCCTTCGTCGTCAAATTTGGGCTTTCGAACCCGAAGGCGCTTGAAAAATAGATCGATATCAGCCCAAGTCATATCGCGATCGAAAACCGTGATAAGCTGGCGCTCTGCATGGACGCGATCAATCGCGCGCATAAAATTTAGCATATTGGGAACTCTTTCTTTCAGCACGTGATCTGCTATCGCAACACGAAGAAATGTAAGGTGCCATTAGGCTCGCGTACTGCACTCGCGAGCCGTAATGCACCAAGCCTCACACTCCGGCGTCCGTATCCATGCGGCGCATTACGCTTCGCACGCTGCCGGAGGCGGCTCACCCAAACAGCGTGCAGGGTGCGAATCTAATTCGCCCTACAGACTTTCCCGATAAACCCTCTCAAACCTCCGCCCCAGCCTCGTCAAAATCTCATACCCAATCGTACCCGCCTCATAGCCCATATGTTCAATAGAGAATCCAGGCCCGATCAGCACCGCCATTGCGCCCGCGCGCGCGGTATCCGGCGGCAAGGCCGTCACATCAACCGTGATCAAGTCCATCGACACGCGGCCGACAATCGGCGCTTTCATGCCGCCGATTAAAACAAACCCGCGCGGGCTTCCGTCGGCAAAACTTGCCGAGCGCGGAATGCCATCCGCGTAACCCGCCGCAATGGTTGCGATGCGGCTGGCGCGTGTTGCCCGCCACGATGCGGCGTATCCAACACTCGCGCCGGGTGCCACGTCGTTGACAGCCAGAATGCGCGCGGTGACAGTCAAAACAGGCGTAACCGGGGCGGGGTTCGCCGCGCTCGCCTGTCCGCCGTAGAGTGCGTACCCGGGCCGCACGAGATCGAAGTGAAACGCTTGGCCGAGCATCAAACCGTCGGATGCCGCAATGCTGCGCGGCACGCCCGGAAATAGCGCTGACAACGTTTCAAACGCCAAAAGCTGTTCGCGGTTTTTTGGGTCCACCGGATTGTCGGCGCACGCCAAGTGGCTCATCACAAGCTTCAGATCGAGGCCTGTGCGCAAAGTTTCATTCGCCGCCAGCTTGCGCAAATCGCGTGCGGGCAAGCCGAGCCGGTTCAGCCCGCTATCGATTTGCAACGCGGCGGGAAGGAGAGCGCCCCGCGCTTTTCCAAAAGCAACCCAGGCTTCAACATCGCTCAGGTTTGACAAAACAGGTATGACGCCAAGCCGCGCAAACGTTTCAGTGGAATAGGGCAGCAGCCCGTCGAGCGCAAAAACGACCGCGTTCGGTGCCCGCGCGCGCGCCTCTTCCGCTTCATCCGGCGTCGCAATGAAAAACGTTTTGCAGCCAGCAGCAGCGAGCGCCGGGATCACGCGCCGCGCGCCGAGCCCATACGCGTCGGCTTTCACAACTGCGCCACACGCCACGCCATCAACCAGCCGCGCGAGGCTCTGCCAATTTTTTGCAATCTGCCCGAGGTCGATTGTCACGACGCCCGTTGACGCGGTTCGCTCATCGGGAAGCGGCGGAGCGTTGGTCGTTCGCGTTCTGTGTTCGGACATTTGCGACAGCTCGCTGTGAATTCCCCTCCCCCTCGCGGGGAGGAGTTAGGGGTGGGGGGATTGTCTGGAGCGTGATGTCCAATTGCAGCGAGAAAACGATCTATGCAGCCATGAGCGTTCCGCTTGTGCGTTCACCCCACCCCCAACCCTTCCCCGTCGTCCAAGCGTAGCTTGGCTTCGCCAAGTGGAGAGTGGAGTCGTGCCCATCCCGACTCTTAGAGGTGAACTGGGCCGAGGGGTATCAATTCATCACCTCTCCGGCACCATATAGTCTTTCGCCAAATTGCTAAAGCGCGTGAACTGGCCTTCGAACGACAATTCGACCGTGCCGACGGGGCCGTGACGCTGCTTGCCGATAATGCATTCGGCCTTGCCGCTGGCGGCTTGAGCTTTGGTGAACCACTCAGCAAATTCCGCCGATCCCTCCTGGGGCTTAATGCGTTCCAAGTAATATTCTTCGCGATAGACGAACATGACGACGTCGGCGTCCTGCTCGATCGAACCCGATTCACGCAAGTCGGAAAGCTGCGGGCGCTTGTCTTCGCGGTTTTCAACCTGACGCGAGAGCTGTGAGAGCGCAATGATCGGCACCACAAGTTCTTTGGCGAGTGCCTTCAAGCCCGTCGTAATTTCCGTGATTTCCTGCACGCGATTGCCATCGCCGCGTTTGGAGCCCGATAGCAGCTGCAAGTAGTCGACGATCAAAAGATCAAGACCATGCTGGCGTTTCAATTTACGCGCGCGCGCGGACAATTGTGCAATGGTGATGCCGCCGGTCTGGTCGATAAAGAGCGGAATGCGCGACATCTCGGCGGCTGTTTCTGCCAAGCGGCGGAACTCGTGGTCGTCGATCATGCCGCGGCGGATTTTTTCCGATGAGATTTCGGCCTGCTCCGCGAGAATACGAGTGGCCAACTGTTCCGACGACATTTCGAGGCTGAAAAAGCCGACGATGCCGCCATCGGTCACGGTCTCGGTGCCGTCAGGTGCTTTTTCCGACTTGTAGGCTTTCGCCACGTTATAGGCGATGTTTGTGGCGAGTGCCGTTTTGCCCATCGACGGCCGGCCAGCAAGGATGATCAAGTCTGACCTCTGCAAGCCGCCCAGTTTGTGATCGAGATCGGACAAACCGGTCGAAGCGCCGGAAAGATGGCCCGCGCGCTGGAACGCGCTGTTCGCCATGTTGATGGCGGTTGTCAGCGCGCTTTGGAAGCTCTCGAAGCCCTGGCCATACTTGTTCTGCTCGGCCAATCCGTAGAGCCGGGATTCCGCTTCTTCGATTTGTGTTTTCGGCGGCTGATCGACGCCGCTGTCATACGCCGTGTTGACCAAGTCTTCGCCGATGACAATAAGCGAGCGGCGGGTCGAGAGATCGTAGACTGTGCGGCCATACTCTGCCGCATTGATGATTGTCGTCGCGTTGGCGGCAAGGCGGCCCAAATACTGCGGCACGCTGGTATTGCCGTCGATCGGCTCGGCGTTCTCGAAGAACGATTTGACGGTAACAGGCGTCGCCACTTTGCCCGCGTGTATGAGCGTTGCCAGCGTCTCGTAGATGCGCGCGTGCAGCGGATCGTAGAAGTGCCCTGGCTGCAGGAAGCCCGAAACGCGGTCCAAGGACTCGTTGTTGACCAGGATCGCGCCCAGAAGCGCCTGCTCGGCCTCTAAGTTATGGGGCGGTTGCCGGAAGGTCAGCGCTTCGGTGGCCGAGGCGGCCTCGCGCAGTTTTTCGGTTAGCGTGACCGAAGGACTTGCGTATGCGGGATTTGCGTATGCGGGATTTGCCATGGGAGTGGCTTAGACGATTTCGCGGCTGATTCCCCGTGCCAAGACTTTTTCTCCGCATATCGTCCCCGTTATCAACACGGGGACCGCTGTTCCGGCGAAATCGCTTGCGCGATGCGAATCAGTTGCGGCTTTCCCTCTCCCCGTCCTGAAGGGGAGAGGGGGCAGTCCTTCTTACGCCTCGTCCCCTTCGTCCGGCTTTGCGCCCTCGTCGAACACGCCGTCGGGATTGAAGGTTTCGAGTTCGATCTTTTCGTCCTTGATGTGCGAAACGTTCTCGCCCTTAGCCTGCTTGTCGGCTTCGTCCTGCGAACGCGCGATGTTCAGCGATACGGCCACGACGACTTCAGGGTGCAGCTGAACTTTCAGAGCATGCACGCCAAGCGTCTTGATCGGCTTTTCGAGAATGATCTGGTTGCGGTTGACGGTAAAGCCGCCCGCCGTGACTGACTCGGCGATGTCGCGTGTCGAGACCGAGCCATAAAGCTGGCCCGTGTCGCCGGCAGCGCGGATCAGCACGAAGCTCTTGCCGTCCAGCTTGGTTGAGACGGCCTCGGCTTCCTTCTTGTGCTCAAGGTTGACGGCCTCTAACTGCGCACGCTTGCCTTCGAACACTTGTCTGTTGGCGTCGGTTGCGCGCAGGGCCTTTTTCTGCGGCAGCAGGAAGTTGCGCGCGTAGCCGTTCTTGACGTTGACGACATCGCCCATCTGTCCGAGGCGGCCGATGCGCTGAAGTAGAATGACTTGCATGTTGGGTGCTCCTTAGTTTCCGTTTTTAAGATTGGGTAGATTGTTCGCGTTAGGTTTGAGACGGGGGCGGCGGCCCAGCGCCCGAATTATTGCCGGGTCCGGAATGGCGGCGGTATCCGAAGATCGACTCTCCAAGCCCCATAAGGGCCAAGACGAGAGATGTCCCGGCACTGAAAACGAACAGCGCCGCATAGATGGCGGAAAGCGTAAAATTGCGCCACGGCGAGCCGCGCGTCACAGTGTGCGCAACCGCGAGGCCGAGAAGTGTGAACGCAAAATAAAACGCTCCCATGAATCCGCCCGCCATCAGTCCCACAATGCCGCCGCCAAAACTGATGGCGAGCGCAATTAGGAAAACGAGTGACGATCCGCGCGGCAATTCCAAAAGGCCGAGGTCCGGCCAGGGACGTGCGAGACGGCCCGATGCCAGTGTCACGCGGCCGGCTAACCACAAGCTCAGAAGCGATGTCAACATAACCGCTATAGCCATAACGGCGGGCAGCAGTCTAACGGTTGTCGCGGTGATCTCATCGATCTGGTTGGCGGCAATCGGCGGCGCGCCGGGGATATTCGGCAGCTCGGTCGTGACGAATTTCTCGATAACTTCGCGCAGCGCCTTGGTCAGCGCGTCAACGTCGGCGCCAAGCAGGACGAGTGTCAGAACGGCAAACAGTCCGCCGAACACCGCCGCAACGCCAACCAGCCGCCCAACCGGATACCACTCGCGCTCCGTCTCGTCCCCGCGCGCAAGCATCGCGAGCCGGGAGAGAACTGCGGCTGGCGCGGCTTCGCTCACCGCAAACACGAGAGCGGCTGCGGGACTGGAGGTGATAGCGAGAATGGCGAGCGTCGCCGTCAACGCGGCAACCGCAGCGGGAACGAAGCCGAGCCCGAGGCCTGCCAGATAAATTGAAAAGGGTGTGAGCAGAAACAGCACAAAGCGCGACAGCACGGGGCCGGTCGTCGCCGAGACGAACACGACCGCCGAAATGGCGCCGGCGCAAAGGCCGAGGAGGATCGATTGCGGTGTCATAAGTCCTGCTGTCCCGCGTTGTCCGCGGTTAGAACGAAATCCGGCAACACGCCGTCTTCGTCCAACGAATTGAGGCAGTGGGCAATGGGCAGTTGGCAGTAGGTTTGATTTTGGGTTCGGCTACTGCCTACTGCCTACTGCCTACTGCCTACTGCCATCTTCACTTAATCACATACGGCAGCAGCCCGAGGAAGCGCGCGCGCTTAATGGCACGCGACATTTCACGCTGCTTCTTAGCCGAGACGGCCGTGATGCGGCTCGGCACGATCTTGCCGCGTTCCGACACATAACGGCCAAGTGTGCGCACGTCCTTGTAATCAATCTTTGGCGCCTGATCTCCCGAGAACGGGCAGGTCTTGCGGCGGCGATGGAAGGGACGGCGGCCGGGGCTGCCTGGTGTTTGAATTTCAGCCATGGGTTAGCCTTCCGAACCAGAATTAGATGGACCCGATGTTGTACCGGGTGGTGTAACTGGCGGTGTGATCCCTGCGTCACGCGGGGGACGGGGCGCACGCGGCGCTTCGCCTTCACGCGGGGGACGAGGGGGACGATCACCGCCTTCGCGAGGTGGGCGTGCGTCGCCGCCTTCACGCGGAGGGCCGCCTTCTCTTGGAGGACGCGGTCTAAACGTCGAGCCGCCTTCGCGGTCGCCACGGAATCCGCCGCCACCGCCGCCACCGCCGCCACCGCCGCCGAAGCCGCCACGTCCGCCGCCGCCACCAAAGCCGCCACGTCCGCCGCCGCCACCGAAGCCGCCGCCGCGATCGGGACGATCGCCACGTTCGCCGCGGTCATCGCGGTCCTGCTTGCGCATCATCACGGATGGTTCAGTTTCGAGTTCTTCAACGCGAACAGTCAAAAAGCGGATGACGTCGGGGTTGATGCCCATGCGCCGTTCCATTTCAGCGACGGCCGCCGGAGGGCTGTCGATGTTGAAATAGGCATAGTGCGCCTTGCGGTTCTTTTTGATTTTGAATGCGAGGCCTTTGACGCCCCAGTATTCTTGCTTTGTAACTTTGCCTTTGCCTTCGGTGATAACGCCTTCGAATTCCTTCATCAGCGCTTCGACTTGGGCTTGGGTCACGTCCTGGCGTGCCAGGAACGTATGCTCGTATAGCGGCATACGGATGTGCCTTTCAGTTTGCGTTACACGCTTGGGTGCTCCCAAACGCGTCATCCCTCCGGCGCAAAGCCCTGATGGACCTCAAAAAGGCCTATCGAGTACCCAAAGGAGAAGACACTGGGGGACGGAGCCGTATGCTCCTCTTGGTGTGGGCTGCCAAAGTCCAATGAGTTTGGACCCCTTAGCCGCACGCAAGCCCCCGTTCAGCCTCCAACCGGAGCGGGTGAAGGGCTCTTATACGCGGTTTTGGGGGAAGTCAACTTTGTCTGGCGGCCTGCGGCAACGGGGCGAATGCTGAGGGAATAGGCAAGAGTCGATAGGCAATGCTTTCGGCGCTTCCTAAAGCCTTTAGCTTCATCCCTATTGCCTCTTTCCTCTGAGCAAAACTCGGCCCCGCACAGTGGCCTCTCACCCATCCGCCAGTGATAGTTGCACTGAAAGTGGT
Organism: Hyphomicrobium sp.; assembly: GCA_043718455.1. Classification (GTDB taxonomy): domain Bacteria; phylum Pseudomonadota; class Alphaproteobacteria; order Rhizobiales; family Hyphomicrobiaceae; genus Hyphomicrobium_B. The sequence goes on along the minus strand of JAYSVT010000330.1, from coordinate 2,572 downwards.
CAGCGCATGGCGGGCGCACCAACGGTGTCCCTAGGCCAAGCGTGTAGTTGCTGTGCTGCGCCCCCCACCAAGGCCCGGTTGCGGAGGAGTATGAGGGCGGGGAAGAAGGCGGGGATAAGTGCGGGTGAAAATATTTTTGGGAGGGTTATGGGGGGTGTCCGCGTCGCGGCTTCACCTAGTTGTATCCAAACGAAGGTAGAGCTGTGCGATTTTGCCATTACTTGTTCATTCTGGCCACGATTTCTTGCAATCCACATCTCGATCTTTAACACTCTCTGTGTGGGTGACGGGCACGGGAGGATGGTCATTGTTGGAACTCGGACGTCGCTGGCAACGCCTGAAGGTTTGGCTTGAAGACAATGATAGAGCGCTGACCCTGATTTTCATGTTTGTCGGGTCAATAGTAGCTGCAGTCTGGATGCTGCTTGGACAACCTACCCTGTGGGCAGAAAAGCAGGTTGAAACGACCCTGCAGTCGCAAGCTCAAAACGTCGAAGTAAACACCAACAAGGCATCACAACCCGCGCCAGCGAAAGTTGAAACGACCCCACAGTCACCAGCTCGAAACGTCGAAGTAAACACCAACAAGGCATCACAACCCGCGCCAACAAAAAAAGCCGATACTGCAGAGTTTGTCGACAAGCGAGATGCTAAGTGCCTTGCAGAGCACCGGGCCGAGCTTCCCATATTTCCCTTTGAAGCTGATGTTGAACATTCGTGCTTTTGGAACTCGGTCAAATCTCAATTGGCTAACGAGACTTCATGGGAGCGTAAGATCAGCTTCGAACTCACGCGCCCGTATGACAGGCAATCTCAAAACCGCCGCGAACAGATTTGCGATATGGTCTATCGTGACAACTTTGTGCCGACGACGCTGTCGCTGAATGATAAAGTCACAACGCTCTGTTTCGAGCCGTATCTTTCGAAACATGCTGCTATTCTTTTGCCCCCGATTGTCGGCCTATTTGCAGAAAGCGTTACCAAGGCCGCTGCGCGAGTGGGACAAATACCATCGCCAAATCCGTCGACAGTCGACATCGGTCAAAACTGCAAGACAACCGATCGGAATCAAATCGCAAGATTAGCAAGAGGATTTCGTCTCGCAACAGTCGGAAAGGCACTCGTGTTTGCGGAGAGTTTAGGAAAGGGCGAAACTGTCTTGACGCGCGTAAAGCGCGGGCTGGGAGCTCTCGATGCAACAGAAGACCTTGCAATTCCAAGTCAAGGCACAAATTTAAACCCTTTCATCGAGCTGTCTGTCGATGACATAATCGCTCACTTCTCAGATGTTCAGATTGTTCAATTTGGTGATGTGGCGTGGGCCCTCTTGGCGTCCGATCAAAAGGCAGAACTGTTACTTGCAGGCCGGGAGTTGTTAGATTTCTACGTGCAAAATATCAGATCGCGGCGCGACAAAGTTCGTCAAATAGCCGTTGAATACTCGAGTGGAAAATTTTGGAATGAGTACCATGAAACTCAGGAGCTAAACGTGTTTTTTGACTATACTGCTGCAGGAGCCATTGAGTGTATTGAATCCCAAATGGGGCTGTTTTGGTTGCGGAGGATCATGCGCGGCACCGATAAACGGGTCTTTGCGCTCATCTCTGAGTGGATTCCAAAAAAGGAATTAGGTCTCCAATAAATCGCAGCCACACGCATTGGCATCTTATGGTGGCGTCATCCCCGCGCCGAGGGTTTGCGTCAGCGGACCCGAGGAAATAGGCGGGGACCCGTCCAGGCATCTGTGCAATGCGCAATCGGATGCTTGGCCAGGTCCCGGCCTGCGATTGCTTCGCAATCGTCGCTCACGCGACGCCGGGATGACGTTGCTGAGACATGCGCGCTACTCACCCCACACCCGCATTCCCGTGCGCGATGCGGCATCCTTCATGCCGCATAGTAGACACGGGACCTTTACGTCACGCATTGAGGCACATTATCACCTGGTAATGATCCCGGATCTGCGGAGCGCCGCGTGCGCGCCGCCCCTTCGTCCGGGAATGCGGGTGGAGAGAGATGGGCGCACTTCCCCTCTCTCCCCATGCCTCTATCAGGCATGAGGAGAGGTTGGCCCCGGACTTGATCCGGGGCAGGGGCGGCAACGCAAAGAAGCGTGAGGGGCGGCCGCTTGCCAACAACGGCGTCATCCCCGCGCCGGAATCGTGCAACGCGCGATTTCGGGACTAGGCGGGGACCCGTCCAGGCTTCGGCGACATTCCTGGTCGAAGGATGAATTGTTTTCGCGATTCTATTTCGAACCGCTTTCCAGCTATCACTTTTCTTCGCGCGTCAGATGCAGCACGATCGTGGGGCCGCAACACCTGTGCAATGCGGACGCTTGCGTGGATCCCGTCCGTGGTTCCGCTCGCGTGTTCGCGAGCGGCGACGGGATGACGTTGCTGAGAGAGTGGGGCCTGCACCGCGATACGCTTCACAAAAATCGCGTTATCCCGGCGCCGAAATTGTGCGCCGGCGCAATTTCGGGACTAGGCCGGGACCCATCCAGGCATCGATGACACACCTCTTCGCAAAATGAATTGTCTTTGAGCTTCTGTTCTGCGCCGCTGTCCAG
>JAYSVT010000329.1:0-10129 GCA_043718455.1 Hyphomicrobium sp. | reverse complement strand
ATTATGGGGCTCATCGCACTTCTATCGGTACTTGTCCTTATCGACGAACCCTCAGGACAAATCACCGAAGTTATGCCGGATGGTTCGATTGCTTTGATAGACGTGACGTAATTTCGCGGCCATAGCAATCCAAGTTGACTGCGCTGCAGGACTTCCTAAGCTAGACGGAATAATCTTGCCGGCAGGGGGCGCTGATCAATTTCCAGAACGAACTCATTGGCTCGCATATGCAAACCGGCGCACCCGCCATCACCGTCGGTCAGCATTCGCAGGCGGGGCGCAAATCCCGCAACGATGACTCATACGGCGTCTTGATACCCGTTGGAGCTCAGCTCGTCGCCAAGGGCATCGCCATGGCCATCGCTGATGGGATGTCGTCGAGCGAAGGCGCGAAGGCAGCAAGTGAAACGTGCGTCAAAAATTTTCTCGAAGATTACTACGCGACGCCCGAATCCTGGGCGGTCAAGAAATCGGTGGCGACCGTACTCAAAGCCTTGAACAACTGGCTCTACTCGCAGGGCCAGGCGCTGCATCAGTCCGAACAAGGAATGGTGAGCACGTTCTCGGGCCTCGTTCTCAAAGCCGGCACGGCGCACATCTTCCACGCCGGCGATTCACGCATTTCGTTGGTTCGCGATAGTTCGGTTGAGCCCTTAACTCGCGACCACAAAGTGGGTGGCGGCACTCATGTTTATCTCTCGCGAGCGATCGGCATCAATCTGGATCTGGAAATCGACTACCGCAGCGAGGCCCTGCAGCGGGGCGATTTTCTCGTCTTCACGACCGACGGCGTGCACGAGCATGTCTCTCCGGCCATGATGGCGAATATCATCCGGCAGACGCCAGACGATCTTGATGGGGCCGCCGCGACGATCGTCAAACAGGCACTGGCCAACGGAAGTCCTGACAATCTGACGTGCCAGATTATTCATATCGGCAATCCGGGCCGCCTCGACGCGGCTGGTCACGTGAGCGCCCTCATGCGGCTGCCCTTTCCGCCGGAGCTTTCGCCGGGACAGACCTTCGACGGGTTTCAGATCCTGCGCGAACTGCACACGAGCAAACGAACGCAGGTGTACCTTGCAAAGGACCTCTCGTCCGGCGCGTCCGTCGTATTGAAGACGCCGTCCGTCAATTTTGAGGACGATGCCGCGTACCTCGAAATGTTTACGCGGGAGGACTGGGTCGGGCGATTGGTGGCCAATCCGCACGTCTTGAAAGTCATAACACCGGACCGGCCGCGACGGCATCTCTATCACGTCACCGAGTACTTTGAGGGGAGGACGCTCCGGCAGTGGATGCTCGATAATCCTAAGCCGGATATTCAATCTGTGCGCAGCATCATCGAGCAGATTGCCAAAGGCCTTCGCGCCTTTCACCGGAAAGACATCATCCACCAAGACCTGAAGCCTGAAAACATTATGATAGACGGTCATGGACAGGCGAAGATCATCGACTTCGGATCATCGCGCGCCGCGAGTCAATTGGAGAGCGGTTCGCCCGTGGAAAGCCCACGCCTTGTTGGTACCGCCGACTACACGGCTCCCGAATATCATCTGGGAGAGCCCGGATCGAATCGGTCGGACATTTACGCACTTGGCGTCATTGCCTATGAAATGCTGACAGGCCGTCTGCCCTACGGCCGTGGCTTTGCTAGTGCACGCGATGTGCAGCGCTTGCGCTATACGGACGCCCGGACACTCCGCGATGACATTCCGGTTTGGCTTGATGCGGCACTTGCCAAGGCAGTCGGAAAGCGCCCTTCCGAGCGTACGGGCGTACTATCGGCTTTGGTCGAAGATATCAGCCGCCCGAGCCCGTCCCTCGGTTTTGAGCGCACGCGTCCGCTCATCGAACGAAATCCGCTCGCGTTTTGGCAGGTCCTAAGTGCTGCGTTGGCGCTTGCGGTGTTCGTTCTCTCTTTTCTTCTCACAAGAAAGTGAGTGCTCCAGGGCATACAGAAAAGCGCGTCCGTGCTCGACGCTCTAACCGCAAGTGCGCGCGACGGCGGAATGGATGCCTTTGAAGCAATCAAGCTTTGAGCTGCAATACAGTTTCTCGACTTTCGAATACGAAATGATGCCGGTGCCAGAAGGGCACTTGACGATCATTTCGACGATTGGGCCCAAATCGGTGTAGGCCTCAACGAGCACATTCTTGTTCAAGAACACCGGATAGTCCGAGTAGATCGGCGCCATGGCTAGTCCGACTGCGGCAAACTTCAACATCACGCACACCCTTGTTTGTCTGTTTTAGACCGCACGACGGCGCGGCGCACATCAGCAACAGAGCAAAGGTCTTGCCAGTTCGCGGGTGGTAACCCGCCGAAGTTAAGATTAATTCCACGATCTCGACGAGAAAATGGCAGCGCTTGTCGGCCATGTTTAGCGCTGGGCGCCGTTAAGGCGGGAATTGTCCTAAAACGCAATCGGGGCGCGCTGTGATACAGCGCGCCCCGAAACTAACAATTCTCGTCTTGGCTACAAAGCCTTACTGTGCGGCCATCTTCTTTGGCAGCCTGAAGGTCCAAACCATGCCACCCTGATTGAGGTTGGCAACCGTCTTGGCAACTTCGCCGCCCCAAAGCGGCACAGCGCCACCCCAGCCCGAGATGACCGAGATCATCTGCTCGCCGTCCTGTTCCCAGGTGATCGGAGGAGCAACGATGCCCGAACCCGTATTGAAGCTCCAAAGCTCCTTACCGGTTGTAGCGTCGAGGCCCTTGAGATCGCCTTCTGGTGTTCCGTGGAACACGAGACCGCCAGCGGTCGTCAGAACGCCGCCCCAAAGTGGGGACTTGCTCTTGTTCGACCAAACGATCTTGCCGGTCATCGGATCGATGGCCTTGAGAGCGCCGATGTGGTCATCGAACACAGGCTTGATGGTGAAGCCGGCGCCGAGATAGGCAGCGCCCTTTTTGTAAGCGACGGGCTCGTTCCACAGGTCCATGCCCCATTCGTTCGCAGGAACGTAGAAGAGGCCGGTCTGTGGGCTGTAGGCCATCGGCATCTGGTTCTTGCCGCCGAGGAAGCTCGGAACAGCGAAGACGGGCGAACCCTTCTTGCCATCAGCCGATTTCTTCGGATCGCCAGGACGGATCGCCGGATCGTAGACCGGACGGCCGTCTTTGCCGATTTCCTTTGCCCAGTTGATTTTCTCAACGAACGGATAGCCGCCCTGGAAGGCGCCTGTTGCACGATCGAGAACATAGAAGAAGCCATTACGGTCGGCAGTTGCAACGAGCTTCTTGCCGTCTTTGTCGAAGGCAACAACTTCGTTCACGCCGTCGTAGTCCCAGCCGTCGTTCGGGGTTGTCTGATAGCCCCATTTGATTTCGCCGGTTTCAACATCGATGGCGATGCGTGCGCATGTCCACTTGTTGTCGCCAGGACGCATATGGCTGTTCCACGGCGCCGGGTTGCCGGTGCCGAAGAATGCGAGACCTGTGTCAGCGTCAAACGTGCCGCCGAGCCAGGTTGCGCCGCCGCCGGTCTTCCACAGATCGCCAGGCCAGCTTTCGTTCTTCTTGCCGGTCATGGACGAGTCTTTGCCCTTGAGCGTGCCGACGTGGCCTTCGATCGTGGGACGTGACCAAACGATTTCGCCCGTTTCAACGCTGCGTGCGTCGACGCGGCCGACGATGCCGAATTCGCCACCCGAAACGCCGTTGAGCAACAGCGGGCCGTGTGCCTTTGTCGGAACGATCAGCGGTGCGGCCGAGTACGAGAAGCCAGCTTTGAAATCGCCGATTTCTTTGGTCCAAAGGACTTTGCCGGACTTCTGGTCAAGTGCGACGAGCTTGGCATCGAGTGTGCCGAAGATGAACTTCTCGCCGATCAGCGAGCCGCCGCGATTGATAACGTCGCAGCAAGGCAGAATGCCTTCTGGCAAACGGTGGTCATACTGCCAGAGTTCGCGGCCGGTTTTGACGTCGATGGCGAACACGCGGCTGTACGAGCCGGTGATGTACATCACACCGTCTTTAACGAGCGGTTGAGCTTCCTGGCCGCGCATTTTTTCGCCGCCGAGCGACATCGCCCAAGCGGGAACGAGGCTGCCGACGTTATCTTTGTTCACGGCGGCAAGCGGGCTATGACGCTGGCCGCTGTTGCCGAGACCGTTGGTCACGACGTCGTTCGTGGTCGTTGCGTCGTTGACGATGTCGTCGATCTTGACATCGGCAAGAGAAGGAACGGTACACGCGACCGACAGCGCGACGGCGCTCGCGGTGGCATACCACTTCAATGCTTTCATGGGTGTCTCCTCGTTTATTGTCAGGCTGCTTCCGGTGCCCGAATGAGCTTCGGTTTTTTGTGCGAAGGAAGTTCTGCCGTGCGGGAAACTATCGCAGGGGCAATCAGCCTCTTATTGGCAAATAGTACAGAGGTAGGGGTGTGAACTTTGTGCTCGATTAGTACTAATTGGCAATATCAATTAGTCAGCTTTTTTTCCAACCGCAGGAAGGCGCGCGGCCTCAAGTTTGGGATAGAGGTGCATCACCGATCGCTCGAATTCATAACGGGAAAGCGCTATTTTTTCGAGGCTTGCGGGAAGCGGCTCAGCGGCAGCCTCAAGAATGTCGAGACCTTTTTCGTAGGCTTTGGTGATGATTCCGTCGATCGCTTCTAGCCAATCACGTGTCTGAGCGATTGCACGGATGCCGTTTTCAACAGGCCCATGTCCTGGAACGAGTTTGGCGGGCTGTAGTTTTTCGAGCTGCGCCAGAGTTATGCTCCAAACGGCAAGATCTGCGTGTGGCGTAGTCGGTGCGCGATCCAGGAACGTCAGGTCGCCCGTGATGAGCAACCCCGATTTTTCCTCATAGATCGCGAGATCGGACGCGGTGTGGCCAGCGAGCGCAAAGAGATTGAAGCGGCGGCCGCCAATCTCTTCAACGCCTGTCGCGACGGCTTTTTCCGGCAGTACAATCTCAGTGCCGCGCATCCAATCGCGAGCGATGTAATACATGGCATCCGAAAAGCCGTTTCCGGCTTGCTGTAGTCCCTCGATCACGCCTTGCGGGGCGGCAATGATTTCGGACGAGAAGGCTTGATTGCCAAACACGTGATCGGGGTGGAAATGCGTGACGTAGACACGGGCCACGCTTTTTCCGGTCAGCTCCTTGGCGGCGGCGGCGAGTTGTTCGCCGAAGCGGCGTGAGGGGCCCGTATCGATAATGATGGCGCCGGCGGTCGAGTCGAGAATGGTGATGTTGGCGATAGCGCCGCCATTCTCAAAAGTAATGGCTTCGTTGACGCCAGCGATCATCCAAGTGCCATCGCCGATCTTGATAGGTCTAATGTTGTAAGTGAGTGGTGCTGCTTCGGCCGCGAACATTGGAAGCATGGGCGCGGCAATCGAGCTTGCCCCTGCGGCAATCAACTCTCGGCGGGATAACCGGGGCATCGGCGTTCAGCGCTCAATTCGAACTGGAAGCGGCGGGCGCAATCAGCGCACTTTCGTTCCAAGGCGCTGGAACCGTCGAGCGGTAGATCGTGCCGTTGTTGTCGCGGCCGTCAATGTGGACCGAAGCGTCCGATGGCGGCACTTTAAGTTCCATTGTGACGGTTGGATCTTCGGAAACGGGCTCAAACATTTCAAGTGTTGCCAGTGGTTCGCCAATCGCGCTCTTGAGATCGAACTTTTCGATGAAGAAGGCGGGTGTATTGTCCTTGGCGAGACCGGTATCCATCGGGTGGCGCACGCGGAAACGCAGGCGTGCCGCACCGTCCGCCTTACGCCACATCCGGCCCTGTGCGTTGCCAATCGTGTCGGTCCAATCGGCGTCGCCGCGCGCCATAGCAGGCGCAGAGCAACCGCCGCCGGACGCTTCCAGGAACACGCCGCCGATGTGCCAAACGCCATCTGACGTCAGAGCGGCGGCGCGAACCGGCGTTGCCTGTTCGACTTTCATCCGGAACGAAATGTAGGCCTCGGCTTTGCCGGCCAACGGCTTCAAGGTCAAGACGTGTTGGATTGGATTGAGATCGGCAATAATGATGATCTTCTCGACATTGGGCAGTGCGCGCGCGTCAGCGGTGACGGGGACCTGAGCCTGGTTTTCGACCACCGACGGAACCAGCACCTTGACCCGGTCATCAAACTGAATTTCGGCAGCGCCGAACGTCTTCTTCGCCAGGTCTTTCCAAACTGGAGACTGAAGCGGATCAGCTGCGGGATCGACACTGAGCGCGGGGCCATAGAGAACGAGAAAGAAACCCAGAGCCAGCGGCATACGCGTGTTCATGGATGTCTATCCCTGTTGATCGGTGCGGTCGCTGCGTTACGCTACCACTCTATCACTTCCACTCTATCACTTCGCGGGCGGCGCGAAATAAGTTACGCCGTATTTGGCAAATATCTTGGTCAATTCGCCCGACTCTTTGAGTTTTGCCAGGGCTTTTCCAAGCGCTTCGCCAAGATCGCGGCTCTTGTCATTGACGGCCATGCCAACGGCCCAGCTCTTGCGAATGATGCCGGTCATATCGGGCTCGATGAACGTCGCTTTGGCGCCGCCCTCATGCAGAAGGCCTTCCGTCTCCGAGCGCACGCCGAGGATCGCGGCGGTTTCGCCGTCCGTGAATTCCTTAAGGCCAACGGGATCGCGGACATAGTGCGAGATGTTATTGACGAGTGCGCCGTCCTCGAAGCCCATCAAGAAGTAATCAGCAACGGTTGCGAGCTTCACGCCAATCTTCACTTTCTTGAAGATTTGGAAATCGGAGTCGGGCGGGACGCGCTTTGGATCAATTGCGAGTGCGACGCGCTCTTCAAAGTAGGGATTGAGAAAAACGGCTTCCTTGAATTTCGCGGCAAAATCTTCGTCGAAAGGCAGATGGAGCATGACATCGCCGGTTCCGCCGCCGGTCAGTGGCCCGCGTGTCACGTTGGACCGGACGTCGCCATCGGCGCGTTCGCTTTGCATTCTGAGAACAATTTCGGCTTCGACGCCAAGTTCCTTCGCCAATGCCCGGGCCAGATCGACATCGATGCCATTGGCCACCTCGCCATCCGTCCACGAGAACGGCTTGTTGTCCTCATACAAGATGACCTTAAGCGACTTGGCTTCGATGACTTCATTGAGCGGACGCGCGTACGCGCTGCCGGAAGGTATCGCAAGCATAAGCGCCGTAAGCGCGAAAGTTGCCGGGAGAATTGAGCGCATTTCTATTCCTTAGGAACGGTTTCAATGTAGACCCGGATCGCCCACATGGCCTCCTGGTTTATGAGCCCCTCAAATGCTGGCATCATTGTCGATCCATCTGGCTTTCTGGCGCCGTGGCGGATGCGCTCCATGAACCACTCATCGCCAACTTTGCCGGATTCAAGGAATCTGAGATCCGGCGCTAGTCCACCGGATATGCCCTGCAGGCCGTGGCATCGGGCGCAATTTTGATTATAGCCCGACGATCCGATCTCCTTGGCTTTTTCGTTCCCGCGATAAGGGTTTTCAGCCAGCCACTCGCCCTCTTTCAGAGGATCAAGACCCGCCGTGTCGATGGGCTGTGGGGTGACATCACCATGGGCAAACGCTGCCGAATAAAATCCCGTGACCAAACTGGCGGCCGCCAGCAGGGCCCATACAAATTTCCGATTAAGCATAAAGTTCAGTGTCCTTCAGTCGCGTTTCCAGCCAGAGCTTGGGCAGCCCCGTTGTACGCAATCTATGGGTCGCAGGAACAAGGCTGAATTGGCAAATAGTGTAACAACCCACGTCGCGATAGTTGGTATATTGTAACATTAAGGCAACGTTGTGCTTCTGATTGAGCGGCCATCTGTGACGTTTGCGCGCCGCATAGGCTGCCACGGGGAACTTATGAACTTCATCAAAGCAATCGTTGCAATCGCGTTTGCGACGGTGGTGCTGGCTCCGGCGGGCACTGCAGCTGGAAAAGAAGAGGCGTCGTTCGATCCCACAACCGGTTACCGTATCGCTCACTACCGCGCGGCTGTGCCTGAAACGGTGCCTGGTGGAACGCGGGTCGATCTCGACAAAGTGGATGAACTCATCAAAGGCAGCGCCGTTCTACTCGACGTCATGCCGTCCGAAGGGGCGGGCGCAGATCCCGCAACGGGGCAATGGCGTCTCTCGCGGCCGCATCAGACAATTCCCGGAGCAACGTGGCTACCCGATGTGGGGCGCGGAAAATTGACAGCCGAATTCGACCGCTATCTGAAGATCAACATCGATATGCTTACCAAAGGCGACAAGGCGAAACCAATCATCATCTTTTGTCAGTCGGATTGTTGGATGTCGTGGAATGCCGTGCAGCGGATAGCAGGCTTTGGATACTCTTCGCTCTATTGGTTTCCCGAAGGTACTGACGGTTGGGTCGAATGGGGCGACAGAAAGCTCGTTCCAGCCGAACCGGTTCCGATGTCATTTTGACCGGGTTATTCGGGCAATTAGTCAAATACCTAAATATTGAGACATCAATTTAAGTTCTCGGAAATAAATTCTGGGGAAGTCCACTTTGCGCGAAGTGCACAAAGCACCGCATTTCCGGACCTATTTTTCCGGCGCGGTGGCGTGCGAATATATTTTCGTAAAATTGCTTGCAAGTTGGTCATAGTGCACCAACCAACACTTCAGGAGTTTGTTTCAAAGCGACTCTGCAAAGTATATCTTAAATGAATAACAACCTTGAAATCCTATTCATTTGCAGGCAGCGGGGTATCTATGAATAGGCGCATCATATCAAAATTTCCGGCCGATTCAAAAGGCAGCGTCGCTGTCGTGTTCGGTCTTGTCATACCCTCGCTCATCGGCTTCACCGGATTGGCCGTTGATGGTTCTAATTGGATGGTGCAGCGGAACAAGCTTCAAGCCGCCACCGATAGCGCCGCGATTTCTGTTGCGCAGGTGCTGCAACTTGATGGCGGCAACGCTCCTCTAAAGGCAGAGGCTACAAAGTTCTTCACGAAAGTTTATGGCAGTCACGTCTCGGCTATGACGTACGAAGTTGAACATCCGCCAAAGTCCGGCCCGAATATAGGGGACATGTCGGCTGTTGCGGTTCTCGCTGATCGAAGCCAGCCCAGCTATTTTCTTAGGGTTTTCGGCGTTAAAAACCTTGCTGTGAAGACACGGGCTGTGGCCCGGATAGACAGTATGGCAGAGGCCTGTCTTTTGGGACTTTCACAATCAGACGATAAGGCCGTTGAAATTACAGGTTCTGCCATCGTGAACTTGGATTGCGGTATCGCATCCAATTCGAATTCCACACAGGCGATGTATCTGTCGGGCAGTTCGCAGGTGATAACGTCCGGCCTCTCCACCGTCGGGGATATCTATCAGTCCAACGGTAGCACGGTAAATACGAACGGCGGGCCTATGCGCAGCCATGCGCAGGCACTTCGCGATCCCTATGGGCCGGAGGGGCGCAATCTCCAGGTGCCAGCAACACCGGCGAAGTGCACCGGAAGGAATCTCAGAGTGAAGTCGAACACGACTTTGTCGCCTGGACGTTATTGCGGCGGTATTGATTTTCAAAGTGGCACGGCAACGCTTGCGCCGGGTGTCTACATTATTGACGCTGGAAATTTCAACGCCAACGCTCAGGCGTCTATTACCGGAACCGGGGTCACGATTATTCTGACTGGCTCGGGAACGAACTATGCGCAGATGAACATCAACGGTGGTGCTTCGATCAATCTGCAAGCGCCGGGGAGTGGAAGCCCAACGAAAGGCGTCCTTTTCTTTCAGGATCCTGCAGCCCCCACCTACCAAGGCAATCAAATCATCAGCAATAAGCTGAACGGTGGCGCTGGTCTCGTCTTGAACGGAGCCCTCTACTTCCCCAAGCAGAAAATCGAATTTTCCGGTGGAGCTGGTGCAAGCATCTCCTGTCTTCAGATGATCGGTTACGCGGTCACGTTCACTGGCAATTCACGGGTCGCAGGAACATGTGACGCGAATGACGGAACAGAATCGATGCGCCGCGTCAGCATCAAGTTGACGGAATAGGGCGATGGGCGCGGTCATAGAGCAACGTATTCGCCGCTCTAGAGGATGGAGCGTTCCGTTCGCGTCTGCAAACAATGGGACGATGGCCGTCGAATTCGGTTTCATTGCCCCCGTCGTCATCGGTTTGCTGTTGGGCGTGGTCGAGATTTCGCAAGCAATAAG
>JAYSVT010000328.1:0-10208 GCA_043718455.1 Hyphomicrobium sp. | reverse complement strand
CATACGCTTGAACTCCATGATGCCGCGATTGAATTCTGCACCGAGCAGAATTGCGATCGCCGTGAACTGGAAGAAGATCATTGCGATCATCAGTTGTGACAGGCCGGCATAGAAGAACGAGTAGTTCGTCAGTGCCAAGTACTTTGACCAAAGCCCCGCAATTGCGAGCCATAGAGCCAGCGACAAGACGATGCCGGGCCAGACATCTTGGAAGCGGCGGCGGCCGGCGGCAAGCCACAGGTGGAAGGCGAAGAGCTGCACAGCAATGACGATACCCGCGAGTGCGTAGCGCGTGACGGGTCCGAGCCAGGTCGCTTCGAACGTCTTCAGAATGGTCGCGACCCATGTGGTTTCAAGCAGGTGTTTGGTCCATTCCGGTTGAAAGCGTTCGGCGAGCATGGGGCCAACGACGACCGCCCATGTCAGAAAAAGCGTTGAAACCGCACTTACAAAAACGAATAGCATGCTGATCACGAGGCACAGCGGATAGGTTCGCGTCTCATTCACCCGGTAGGCGCTGTTCAACGCGGTGCGCATGGTTTCGATCGCGCTGGTGGCGAAGAAAAGTGCCAAAAAACCGCTCACAGTCAAAAGATCGATGCGGCTGGTGCCCATGATAGCCTGGACTTCGGGCGCCAAACCCTCAGCGACCGGGCGCGGCAGGATATCGAAAAGCTGCGCGATGGCCTGCGTCGCAAGTTCCCGGCCGCCGAACACGCCCGACAATGCGCCAAGAAAAATGCAGAATGGAAAGATCGAGACCACGAACGCAAAGGCAACTGCGCCTGCCAGCGCGAAGCCGGAGTGTTCATAAAGCCTGTAAAGCGCCTCCATGATGCTGCGGAATCGCTTCATTATTCGATTGCTCTCTTTCTCGACTGGCGGTGCGGGGCACCCTAATGGTTCGCGTTTGTATGGTCTACCGCTCCCGCGCGTTCAATGTCGGCATTTCTGTCACAGTTTCGCCTGCGATTTATAGACCATTGCTGCCATTGCGGCTGGCCGGATGGACGAAAATGCCTCCTGCACCTAAACTTGGCAAAGCGCGCCCCGTCACGTACGAGGTCAGCTCCAAACAGTAGGCATCACGTATGACCATCGACAATGCAATCGCGCCCAGCCAGCTCATGGCAGAGATCGCAGAGATCGACGTGCTGCTGATGCAGTATGAGGATTGGCGCGCATTGCTCCAACTCGAATTGCGCGAAAAGCAGGGCGATGCAATCCGAAGCGTGAACGGCGAAACTCTCAAGGCCCTGCTCTTGGAAAGCTTGTCCGTCAATCCGCTGTTCGCGCGCAGGCAACTGCTGCTGGCAGATCTGGAAAAAATGGCCCGCGACCTGCAAAGATTGGGGCCGCGCACTGACACGCCGGAAGCGGTGCCTGTTTTGAGCGGCACGCCAAAACCATTGCAAGATGACCTCACGGAAATTGTTGGAATTGATGCACGGCTCGCGAAGCGCTTGAAGATTCTCAACGTCCGGTCGTTTAATCAGATCGCCAATTGGACGCATGACGACATTGGCTATGTTGCCAATACTCTGGGGCTAGACCAGCTTATCGCCGCTCAGGATTGGATTGGGCAAGCGGCTCAACTCGGTCAATCGCGCGACGTTGCCGCGCCTGCGGGCGACTCTTGGGCCCACGCGGGAGCTGTGGTTCACGCGCGAAATGACTCTGCCAAGGCGGCGCCTGCTCCAGCTGCCGCCACACCTGTTGTTCCGAGAACGAGTGTGGACGTGGCGAAACCTGCAGCAGCGGTGAAGCCGGTTGTAACGCCTGCCGCTGATCCTGGTTTTCCTGTTCTGGTGCCGCCCCAAGTTGCGCCAGTTGCCAAAGCGGAACAGCCAACTCTAACGTCAGAGGCTGCACCAAATCCGGCGTCCGCTCACGCAGTAATTACCGCGAGGCCTATATCGGCGCCGCTTACTGTTGCCGTTCCTGTCGCTCCTGCGTCTGAAATAGATGAGAGATGGAAGAAACTCGTTCCGGCCTCTCCTCTGGCAGCTAGGATTTATAAGTCTGAAAGCCCGCCGGCCACAGCACGACAAGAGCCAGCCAAGGCAACTCCTGTGGCTGAGCCAGTGAATTTGCCGATTCCCACGATGCCGCTTGCGGCGCGCCATTATGCCGGCGCTGTGCTTGACCCCAAACATGACGGCGCGGCTTACGGGAGCCTCGTGCCGGCCAAGCCGCTTGCTGTACCGGCGTACCGTTTAACGACGCCCGATGTGCCGGCAGCGTCCGTCGCACCGGCTGTTGCCGTACCTTCGCCGCAACCCGCCGCCGCCCCATCCGGCGCAAATGGTAAGGCGGCAGACATTCTGCAGCACACATTGCCGCCGCTGCCTTTGCGTCCCTCCGCACCAGCTGTGCCACCACCAGCGCCACCGGCAATGCCTCAAGCGCAATCTCCGGCCCTGAAGCCGGCTCCAGTGCAGCCTGCAGCGCCTTCTGCCCAATCCGAGGCGCTCCTGCTCGCGGTCGTTGCCGCGCGCTCTTCGCTGGTCGCGGGCGCTTCGCCGCCGCCACTTCCGGCCGAAGCGAGAAACGGCAAGGCCGCAACTTTTAGTCCGCCTGTTTCCAGTCCGCCCGCTTCGTCTGGAGTACGCCCGACACAAGTCAATCCGGCTGCAGCGCCGCCGCCCATGCTCGATGATGCTGAACCGAGATCCCGGCAGGCGACAGTTGAAGCCCGAGTGACGATCAAGCGTGCCGAAGACGCGATTGCAAACACGGTTCTGCGCACGCCGGGTGGCACGGAAGTTTACCTGGGTGCCCGGCGCGGGTCGCAGCCCGACGAATTTGATGGCGCGAGCTATGCCGCGTACCGAGGATCGATTGAGGAAGCGAGCGTACAGATCGTGCGCCGCCCGCCGGCAACCAAAACGCCGGGCGTTCCGCCGCCGCTGATGCATGCAGCGACCAATGCCACCCTCAGTGCCACCCTCAGTGCCACTCTCAGGGCCGCCCAGTCTGCCGCCCAAGCTGCCGCACAGGCGAGCCGGCCGCCAGGGGCCGATGTGGTGGTTGAATCCGCCCCGCTTGGCGGTGCGACGATGGGCCGGTTCCTCAAGGCTTTGACCGGGCAGTAGCTCTGGGCTAAGCCGCGAGTGATCCGAAACGTCCCGGGACTCGAACACTTCAGCAGGATATACCGGATATATGCCCCAGGATATGCAACTGTAACCCCCGCGTTATCGGAGCGGATAAGTCGCGTCGGTTGCCGGTTGCAGCGGGGGCGGGGATCTCTATCCTGCCGCGAAAACAGCCGGGAAGTTTCAAGCCTCCCGGACCGTATATTTCCCAAAGGAGACGACTATGCCAGTTGCGCCGCTCATGGCCGCCACGACTATTCTTGGCGCTGGTCCCAGCCGCTTGATTGAGCGCTGCGGGGAAGCGGTAGCTGTAGCCGACAAGGTGCTGGCAGCGGCGAAGGCGAGCGTCCGGATCAAGATCCAGGAAGCTGGCGGCATCGACAACGCCCAGCACGTCGCCCACGGTCTAGCCTGGCTTGCGACAGCCATTGAAGGCCTGCGCCAAATGCACGCTTGGGCCGCGCGCATGTCGGGCGACGGCCGCTTCGGCGAGTTCGAACAGCTGCTGCTTGCCGCGTCCTTTGCCGAATATTTGGCGCAGATCGGCGGCGGCATTCCAATGAGCCAGCTGGAGATCATCCGCACGGATGCGCTGGGCGTTGGGAAACCCGACATCCGCCGCTTCGAAGATTCGGTATCGGATCTCGTCGCGGAAGGTGGCGCTGAATCCGTCAAGGCGCGTTTGGCTGAACTTATTGCCGCGCAACCCGGTGCCATGACGTTCGGCGATACGGGGCTTGATGAAACGCACGCCGAAATCCAAAATCTGATGCGTGATTTTAGCTTGAACGAAGTCATCCCGCACGCCCACGAATGGCATCTCAAGAACGCTTACATCCCGCTCGAAATCATCGAGAAGTTGTCTGAGCTTGGCGTGTTCGGACTGTCGCTGCCGGAAGAGTACGGCGGATCGGGTCTCGGCAAAGAAGCGATGTGCGTCGCGTCTGAAGAATTGTCGCGCGGGTATATTGGTGTTGGTTCGCTTGGAACGCGGGCTGAAATCGCAGGCGAACTCATTCTGCACAATGGAACGGCGGAACAGAAAACCAAGTATTTGCCGAAGATCGCGACGGGCGAAATACTCCCCACTGCGGTGTTTACAGAACCCAACGTCGGCTCCGATCTTGCGTCCCTCAAGACGCGCGCGGTGAAGGATGGCAACGTCTACAAGATCACAGGCCAGAAGACCTGGATCACGCATCCCGTTCGCGCCGACGTCATGACGGTGCTGGCCCGGACCAACCCGAATGAGTCCGGATATAAGGGTCTCTCGATGTTTTTGGCCGAGAAACCGCGTGGCTCCGACGCCGATCCGTTTCCGGCCAAGGGCATGACGGGTGGAGAGATCGAAGTCTTGGGTTATCGCGGCATGAAGGAATACGACATCTCCTTCGATGCGTTCGAAGTACCGGCTGAGAACTTGCTTGGCGGCCAGGAAGGCCAGGGCTTCAAAGCCTTGATGGCAACCTTCGAAGGCGCACGCATTCAAACCGCCGCCCGCGCGGTTGGCGTGGCGCAGTGCGCGATGGACCTGGGGCTGAAGTACGCACTCGACCGCGTGCAATTCGGCAAGCCGATTTATGAATTCCCGCGCGTGCGCAACAAGATCGTGATGATGGCTGTCGAAACCATGATCGCGCGCCAGCTCACTTACTTTTCCGCGCGCCAGAAGGACGCCGGACGGCGCTGCGATCTCGAAGCGGGCATGGCTAAACTTTTGGGCGCGCGCGTCGCCTGGGCCAATGCCGACAACGCGCTGCAAATCCACGGCGGCAACGGCTTCGCTTTGGAGTATCCGATCAGCCGCGTGCTGTGCGATGCGCGCATCTTGAACATCTTCGAAGGCGCGGCGGAAATTCAAGCACAGGTTATTGCGAGAAGGTTGCTTGAGGGTGCGAATTGATTTTGCACCCGGTGTCTGACCCTCCGGGTCTGACACCACAAATGGTCCGGCACTGATGTTGGCGTTGAGCCCTGTCCATGCCCACTCAACTTGTTGCGCCCGGTGGGCACGCCGGCTTCCAAAGTCGTCCTTAGTGCTGAGAAGTGACTCTCCCAGAACGTCGGCATCAAGCCATTGTCAAAGCAGGCCTTCACCAACTTTGAGGCCGTGTCCGTCTTCTGGTAAGTCCATTTGCGCTTGTCACAGATCGACTTCAATGTGCTCTCAAATGCCTTCAATGCTTCGTTGAGCGCCTCTTTGTTGTTCCCCTTTCGGTAGTGTGCATAGGCGGCCAAGAACTCTTCTTCGGCGCCGGCGTAACTCGGGTCTCGTAGCAGCGAAAGTGCAGGCTTAACAGTTTCGGCATGAACAAGTTCGGCGTCGATGCGTATTATCGCTTCGTCGTACTCGTATCCGATGCCATGCTCCTTGAAGCGAGTATTGATTTCAACAATTGCATCCACGGCAATTTCGTTGGCGTTAGGCTTTGACCGGTAGTCGAACGTGCTTGCCATGCTTGCAATCAGTCGACACACTAATTCGACAGCGCTGAGAAAATCGTCTGTTGCCGGCGCTTCTAGCATAAATTCGGTTAGCTCAAGTGCGTGGTTCGAGCGTGAAGCTCGTTCAGAGTGGGGTAGCCGAAAAACTCCCATTTCCCTCCTGAGCGTCGATACGATGGCATCGTAAGTCATTCGAATGTTGTCGCCACCCTTCGCGTAGTCGTCGGCACATTCATGATGCGTGCCAAGAACCTCGTGCATCACGTGAACGATCTGAACGCGAAGTGGTCTGGGCATTTCGTCGTAGACATAGACATCCGGCAGCTGTCCCTTCAGCTTCTTCTGCCGTTTCGCGAACGTTTCAAATACGGGCATCGTGGTTATCCGGCAAATTGAGTGGTGTGCATTATGATCGACGGGGGAACGACCAATAATGCGATTCCGGCAATTCATTGTCGAATTTCGAGGTTTCCAACGATTACGTGGCGATAGCGGGCAATCAGAGTTACGCACCTCCCTCCACTCGCATTCCCGGAAACCGCGACTGCGTGCGAAGCACACGCGCGGTTATCCGGGACCCTTCCAAATCGACATTTGCGCCCGAACCGCGCCACGTAAAGGCCCCGGGTCTGCGCAACTTCGCTGCGCTTCGTCGCTCGCCCGGGGACGCGGGTGGTGAGAGGCGTAGCGCGCTCAGCAGAATCACTTTTTCGAGCGCGGTTTCTTATCTCCGCTCCCTGAGAGTTCGGGCAAAGCGATCAACCGCGCAACGGCTACGCCGTCTTTCGTGATGATGATCGGCTGGCCGGATTCGCTCACCTCATTCACGAGTTTTGCGCATTTAGCGTTGAACTCTTTGGCTTCGATTTGGCGCATGGGTGCCACTCGGTCAGACGTACGAGTATCTATATTCACATAAAATGATCGGATTGTAGAGGGGATGACCTCTACCTCTCCGCCATGCTACCCTCCCGCCCATGATCATACGCGACACCAACACCGGCTACGGCCTCGTCACACGGCTCATCCATTGGCTGATGGCCATCGCTATCATTGGCGTGTTTGCGCTCGGCTATTGGATGGTGACGCTCTCCTACGATCACCCGAATTACAACAGCGCGCCGGACCTGCACCGTAGCGCGGGAATTATTCTTGGATTGGCACTTGTCTTTCGCTTGATTTGGCGGCTCGTAAACGTCCATCCGGACGACGGGGAACTTTCCCGGGCCGAGCGCATCGGCGCCAAGGCCGCCCATTGGGGCTTCTACGTCTTTCTTGCGGCCATTACCGTCAGCGGCTACCTGATTGCGACGTCCGACGGACGCCCGGTCGATGTTTTTGGTCTCTTTTCCGTGCCGTCTGCGGTCGTTGACAAGAATTTGTCGGATACAGCCGGTTACATTCACAAAATACTCGCTTATATCGTCATCGCTCTGGCAGTCCTTCATTCTGCCGCAGCCTTGAAGCATCACTTTGTGGACCGCAGCACTATTCTCAAGAGAATGTGGTCCGGTCCGCCCCGCAACTGAGGAGCCCTTGCATGCGTCAGTCATTTGCCGCCGCCGTTCTCGCCGGCGCGCTTGTATTTTCCCTGCCCGCCGCCGCCGCCGAGTACGCTTTCGACAAGAAGGGCATGCACGCCTCCGTCACCTGGCGCATCAAGCATCTGGGTTACAGCTGGATGACCGGCCGCTTCGACAACTTCGACGGGTCGATCTCGTTCGACGATAAAGCACCAGATACATCGAAGGTGAAGGTTGAGATCGACGTCAACTCGATCAGCTCGAACCACGCCGAGCGCGACAAGCATTTGCGCAGCCCCGATTACCTCGACACAGCGGCCTTCCCGAAAGCGACATTCGAGAGCACGTCCGTTAGATCTGCTGGCGATGGCAAGGCTAAGATCACCGGCAATTTCACCTTCCGCGGCGTGACGAAGGAAATCGTCATCGATGCCGAGCGCGTCGGCGGCGGTCCCGATCCCTGGGGCGGCGAACGTGCAGGCTTCACGGGCACGGCGCAACTGACGCTCGCCGACTTCAAGATGAAGAAGGAACTGGGTCCGTCTTCGGCGATTGTCTATCTGACTCTCGACGTTGAAGGCGTGAAGAAATAGCTGTTTATTGCCGTTTCGATTGAAGTGGGCCGGATGCGCGTTGGGATGCGTGCACCGGCCCATTTCGTAGCCGGGGTTGACACAACAATGACGCGATCCATTCTCATTACAGGATGTTCCTCTGGAATCGGACTTGATGCGGCGCGCAGGTTGAAGGCGCGTGGATGGCGCGTGATCGCGACGGCACGCAAAGCTGGAGATCTCGAACGTTTGCGCAACGTCGAGCGCGTTGAAGCTCTGCATCTTGAACTCACCGATCCGCAGTCGATTGCAACGTGCGCGATTTCTGCACTCGAAATGACAGGAGGGAGGCTCGGCGCTATTTTCAACAACGCGGCATTTGGCCAGCCGGGCGCGGTCGAAGATTTGACGCCCGCAGTCTTGCGCGAGCAGCTCGAAGTCAATCTGATCGGCGCGCACGATCTGACGCGGCGCATTATTCCAGCTATGCGCCGCAATGGTGTGGGCCGTATCGTGCAATGTTCTTCTGTCCTGGGTTTTGTCGCGGCGCCCTATCGCGGGGCCTATAGTGCGTCGAAATTTGCGTTTGAAGCTCTGTCGATTGCTATGCGCGGCGAACTCGATGGCAGCGGCATTTCCGTGTCGATCATCGAGCCGGGTCCGATCCGCTCGCGCTTTGTCGAGACGGCGGTAGCGCGGTTGAGATCGCACATCGATATTGAAGCGTCGTATCATCGCGATAAATATCTGGCGCGGCTGGTTGCGATGGACGCCGGGGGCAAAGCCGCATTCAAACTTGAGCCAGAAGCCGTAACCAAGCGGCTTATTCACGCGCTTGAAAGCACGAGGCCAAGGCGGCGCTACTATGTCACCACGCCAACTTATATTGCAGCGGCGGCGCAACGCCTGTTGCCGGGTTTTGCCAACGAGTATTTCGCGAAAAAGTTTTGAGATGCTAGGCTCGGCACTGACTTTAAGCCAACGGAGGGCATCGATCAGATGAGCCAAGCAACTGACGCGCGCAGCCAACCCGTTCTTAAGCGTACCGTTGGGCCGATGCAGCTGACGCTCTATGCGCTCGGCAGTATGCTGGGGTCGGGGATTTACGGATTGATCGGGCAGGCAGCTGGGCAGGTGGGCAATGCCGTGTGGCTTTCGTTTCTGGTCGCGCTGGTTGCGGCGCTGCTGACAGCATTGTCCTACGCGTCGCTCGGTTCGCGCCATCCGCGGGCAGGCGGCGCCGCGTATGTCACGCAACGCGCTTATGGCATTCCCGTTCTGAGTTTCGCCGTCGGCCTCGCGCTTGTGTGCTCGGGTCTGACGTCGGTTGCGACGCAGTCGAAGGTGTTTGCGACGAATATCAGCGCGCTGATGGGCGTTGGCACCCTTCCCGTCGAATTCATCGCGCTCGGATTTATACTGCTGCTGGCTGGAATCGTATTTCGCGGCATCCAGGAATCGATGTGGGTCAATGTCGTGTGCACAATCGTCGAAGCTGCAGGCCTGCTGATCGTGATTGCGGTTGGCATGTCGCACTGGGGCAGCGTCGATCTTTTCGAAGTGCCGCCCGAGAAGGCCGATTCGAGTTTGATGTTTCTCGTCATGCTCGGCTCGGTTTTGACGTTCTTTGCCTTCATCGGTTTTGAAGACACGATCAACGTTGCGGAAGAGGTCAAGAATCCGCAGACGACGATCCCAATAGCGCTTATGCTGGCGACGGCTGCGGCCGCCATTTTGTACATAGCCGTCGCGATTACGGCCGTTTCCGTTGTGCCGTGGCGCGAGTTGGCGGCAGCGCCGGCACCTTTGGCCGAAGTGATGAAGCGCGCCTCGCCCAATTTTCCGCCGCTCATCATGACGTTTATCACCCTCTTTGCTGTCGCCAACACGGCGCTTGTGAATTACGTGACGGCGTCGCGGTTGCTTTATGGCATGTCGCGCCAAGGGTTGCTGCACGACCGGCTTGGAGACATTCATGCTGACCGCCAGACGCCGCATATTGCGATTGCGGCGCTGTTTTTGATACTCGTTCCCTTGGCGCTCATGGGGTCGATCAAGGATTTGGCCTCCGCAACGGTACTGCTGCTTTTGTTCGTATTTGCCGTCGTCAACGGCGCCCTCGTGATCCTGAAGACCCGCGAAGGCGAGATCGATGGGCGCTTTGAAGTGCCGCTCGCCGTGCCGGTCTTGGGTGCCATTGTGTGCGCGATATTAGTTCTATTTCGTGTGGCAACGGGCGACTGGAAGGCACCGGCTATCGCTGGCGCGTTGCTCACCGGAATTTTGCTGATCTACGCGCTTCTGAAGCCGAAGCCGCTTGAGCTGTGAAGGGCGCACAACGCTTGAGTGCGCCGCGCGGGTTCCCGCCAGCGATTTGAAAACTGCAAAAGACGGAAGCGGAGCGAACGTGCGCCGGGTTCTGCCTAGATAAAAATACGTGCGGTCACACGTCCGCTCCACGTCATGTGGGACACATGCCTCCGGCATGGCTGGTGTCAAGTATCTGCGCCGCCACTTGGCTAGGAGGCTGCTCTCCACGTGAGCGTCTCACCTGTCATGCCGAAGGCATGCGTTCCGCATGAGGCGGA
>JAYSVT010000327.1:0-3340 GCA_043718455.1 Hyphomicrobium sp. | reverse complement strand
GCAACCACCGAAAAACGCCGCGTTTATCTCGACCTGACCCATCTCGGCCGGCACGTGACCGGCATCGAACGCGTTTCAATCGAGCAATTTGAGCGTGTGTCGTTCAATGACGCGACGCTCATACCAGTGCGCTCGTCCGGCGTCATATCCATGATACTGCGCCAGCAAATCTTGCTGCCATTTTACGCGCTACTGCACCCCAGCGCCCTGTTCGTCTTTCCAGGATTTCCTCCGTCCCTCTTTTTCTCGCTCATCCGGCACCGTGTGCTGATGTACGTGCACGACACGTTTCTGATCACGCGGCAGCAGGATTTGAGCACCAAAGCGCGGTTTTACATGGCACCCCAGTTCCGCCGCGCCGCGAAATCTCTCCAGCATTTCCTCGTCAACTCAAAAAAAACACGCGACGACCTGGCTCAGCACACGAGGCCCGGCGCCAGTATTGGTCTCTATCGCCCCGGCGTCAGGAATGTTTTCAATCTCTCGTCCGGGCCGCGCGCCAGCCGGGAAGGCCCACCAAAACCGCTCCGGCTGATTTCACTCGGTACTGTCGAACCGCGCAAAAACTACGCCGCGGCCCTTGCCATTCTCGACCGCTTGCGCGCCACGACTGACCCCGGCGCCGAATTACATATCGTTGGCCGCGCGGGTTGGGGGCCAGACGCCGATTTGATATCCGCGCACCCAGGCACAAAAGTTCATGGCTACCTTTCGGCCGAAGAGGTCAAAAAGCGCATGGATGACGCCGACGTTTATCTCTGCACTTCACACGATGAGGGGCTTGGATTGCCGCTGCTCGAAGCGCAATACGCCGGGCTTCCAGTCGTCGCGCCGGATCAGCCGGTATTCCGCGAGGTGCTTAGCGTATCCGGCACCTTTATCGATCCATCGAACCCTTCCGCTGCTGCTACCCTCATTCATGACGTCATTTCAGCGCCCAATTGGCGTGCCGCCTGTGCTTCAGCCGCACTTGCCAACGTGACGCGCTGGAACGCGCTCGCCGCATCTGATCTCGATCGCGCCAGACAAGTCTTTGCGGCACAGCCCGGCGGCGGCGCAGTTATTGAACCGGCGATACGCACATCCTGATCGAGCGGCCGGATCGATGCCGCCCCTGCCCGCTAGCTATGCCTCTAGCTATGCAGCGTTAGCGTCCCGGATGCCAAAGCGCCGGCGTTGCAGACCGCGGTGGTTCTCGTAGAGTTTCGCAAGCTGTACTTCGGGTGTGAATTCACCAACCTCGCGCGCAACTCCCTCGGGCGTAATTGTACCCGACAACATCTTCTTGCGGATGGCAACGAATGCGTCCGAGAGCCGCTCGGCCATGTCGTCGTCACTGGCCGAACGCGGCACCAACGCGCCCGACACGCCGTCTTTGATGACGGATGCAAGCTGCGGCAGATGGATTGCGCATACGGGCCGGCCGGACCCAAGCGTTTCCAGAACCGAGAAAGGCATGCCTTCAAATTCGGATGTCAGAATGCCGGCGTGAACGTTCGAGAGCACTTCGGCGACGCCCGCCGCGCTCTTGAAACCGTGCAGCACGGAGATGTCCGCAATCGCTTTGAAATCGGGGAAACGATGCGGATCGCTGGTTCCCATGTAATGAAATTCGACGCCAGGGCCGACTTTTGCGCGCAATTTGGCCATCGTCTTGAACATGAGAGACGGCACTTTAAAGAGATCCAGGCGGCCGGCAAAAGCAACCCGGAACCACTCGTGCTCGGGAAACGGCTTGGCTGCAAACTTACTCGTGTCAACCCACGTCGATTGGGTATGAATTTTTTTGGCACTTCCCGGATACGTTTCGCGGATGCGTTCGGTGATAATCGGATTGACGCACATGAACTTGTCGCACGCCTTAACAGCCAGCCACTCGTTCACATTGTGGACGTAGCGATAACTTTTCAACAGTGAATCCATCTGCAGCTTGGGCGCGCCTTCGCCATGCAGCATCTGCACGAAAGGAATGCCGAGCCCCTTGACCAGGGTTGCGAATTCGACGCGCTGCAGGTCAACGCTCGTCGGCCGCTCTTTCAGCACGCGCCGGACGGACGGCAAGTGCCGCAACAGCCCCTGCATGAACTGGAAGTTAATCGAGTCTTTGATGCTGGCTGCTGCTTCCCGGGCCTTTTCTTCGGAATAGTGGAGCACGGGAAGAAAATCGATTTGTCTGCCGCGAAACGTTTCGCGCGTGACCTTGCCGAGTTCGCGTTTACCCGACGCATCGACCCCGACCATGAGAAACGAAAAATCATCCGGCAAATGCCCGATCATGTCGCGGACAAACGTCTCGAGCCCGCCCACCTTGACGCCAAGCGGATCGAACGAATGGATAACGCATAAACGGTAAGTCATCGGGTCTCTCAATTTAAGTGCAGCAGCGAAAGCCAGCGAACGGGCGCCGCATCATCAGTATCCGAACTTCATGCCAAATCCATCCCTGGCGATTTTCATATGTGTTTCAGTTGTGATTAAGGTTCACAACCCGCCAAGAGCGCGCACGCGGCTCACAGCCTCGCGAGCGAGCTCCGGGAAGAGAACAGCCAAAGCGGCTGCATAGGCCAGCCCCCCGGCGGCAATCGCAGCTAGCAGCGACCACACTGTCGGCACCACAGTCCAAAACTGCAGCGCGGCGGCCATAATCGCAGTTGCCGCCAAGATCCGGATCAGGTGCCCCAACGGAAAGGTAAACTTGTGCCAAATTGCGCCGCACGCGAGTGTGATGGCGAGGCTCAGAACCGCGCCAACCGCCGCCCCCATGACGCTTCCCGGAAGGCCGCCGTACGCGAGCCCAACCGCGCCTCCGGCAATCGTCGTCAATCCGTCGATCACGTCGTTCACGAGCGGCACGCGCGTTTCCTCGCGCAACAAAAACACTTGCTCACCAAAGTGTATGCGCAGGTTGCGCGCCGCGCCCGCGATGATGGCCCACGGCAAGACCGCCGCCGTCATTTCGCGGTAAGGCGCCGCGACCAGACGTTCAACCAACGGTGTGGAAATAGCCCATAGGCCTGCTGATGCAGG
This sequence comes from Hyphomicrobium sp., assembly GCA_043718455.1. Lineage (GTDB taxonomy): Bacteria > Pseudomonadota > Alphaproteobacteria > Rhizobiales > Hyphomicrobiaceae > Hyphomicrobium_B. Next base: position 313 of record JAYSVT010000327.1, on the reverse strand, counting down.
CGCGAGAACCGCAAGTAGCAAGATGCCATTGCGCACCAGCTGCATCTGACCCTCGGCCATTCCGCCCTCTCGCGCACGCGCAACTGCAAGTGGGAAAGCAGCGGCCGTCACGAGCATGGCGGCGAAGGCAGCGGCGCGCAGACCCAGGCCCCACCCAACAGTAACGAGACCAACCGCCGCCGCGCCTTGTTGATGTTGGATCACAAAGCGCAGCCCGTTGTTGGCAAGCCAGACGAACAATCCGCCAATAACGAGCGGCATGCCGTAGCGAAGCGCTATGCGCACACTCTCGCGCGAAAAAGCCAAGGGTTGC
>JAYSVT010000326.1:0-3350 GCA_043718455.1 Hyphomicrobium sp. | reverse complement strand
GGCACGCGCTTTTGCTGGATAATCCCGGAAGAGGCGGTCCGCTTGGTGACATCGTGAACGGCGAACTTGCGAGCTTTTCTGACCGTGTCGATGTCACTGGCCCCCTCATCATTTTGACGCCTGAAGCAACGCAAGCGTTTTCCTTAATCATCCATGAGCTCGCGACAAATGCGTGCAAGTATGGAGCTTTGGCAAACAATACCGGCAGAGTAGCAATAACGTGGTCGCAAACGCGTAAGAAACTCGAAAAGTCACGTCTGTCGTTCCGCTGGCAAGAGCGCGGCGGGCCGCTTATTGCAAAACCACCGGTCTCAAAAGGCTTCGGTTCGACGATGTTAGAGCGCATCCTCGATGATGTTGGTCAGGCGGCTAAGTTTGATTATGCCCCAGAGGGCTTTACGTACGAATTGGATGTCGCTTTCGACAGTATTGCAGCCGATATCTGGCAAGGTGTAGATCTTCGGGCAAATGTCATGCACGAACCGTCGATAATTTGAGCACGCCAGCGTTCGTGTTGTCCGGTGGCGGTGGCGGCCGGTGCGCGCCACGTCATGCAGCAGCGGTTTGGTCTTGATTTTTTAAGAGTGCCGGCAAATGGTGCACGGCCGCACAAAGCGTGCGCACGTGGCCTCTAGACGACGTTATAAATTGGGCGTCGGGACGGGCGTCGCGCACTGCTTGAATCAAAGCAGCACTCCGGACCGCGGGGACGAATAAATCACGCTCTGATGTAATGAAGATGCTGTCTTGCCGTATGTGATGTAGGTTCTCGATGGAATTTAAGCCCTGCAACGCTTGCGAAAAGTCCGGCAAGAGATAGCCTTTATGCATGGCTTTTTTCTTCACACCAACAGCCGCGCGACTTTGCCAGAGCATCAGATCTCCGCGATCGGCTGACGTCACCGAACACAGCCGGCCCCCCGTTGCATTGGCAAGCACCGTCGCCGGACCGGAACCCAGGCTCAGTCCCAAAATAACAATCGTTTCAGACCTGGCGTCCGTTTGATCAATCAATGCGAGAGCGTCCAACACCAGCATGCGGGTAGCATCGGCGCAAAGCTGGGGTTCAGAACTGACAATGGCTAGAGGCAATGCATAACAGGCCAGAAACCGCGCCGGAATCATGTGCATACGCTGAGCCGCTGAAATAGTTGCGCCCCAGGGAAGGAAGCAAATAACACGCGATTGCAAGTCGCCGACGACCCGATGAAAAGACATATTTTCATCGTCGGCAGAGCCGCATCCTTTCAAAAGCATATAGTCCAGCGCATCAATCATACTCATCGAACGATTGGCCACTTACTTGGTTCCGCATGAGGTTTTGAAAACACTCAGTTATCGAACTTTTCAGGCATTCGGGCGTTGTAAAAAAAGACTTTGAGCGCGGGCGACTTGAAGACACGTTTCAGCCCTGCGCCGTTGCTGAAATTTGGAGTTCTGACTTGAGCTGCGAGGTGCTGATTATCGGAGCAGGAGCCGCGGGACTTAGCGCGGCAACGGTACTCGGCCGTTCGCTAAGGCAAGTGATCGTTTATGACCATGGCGTGCGCAGGAACCAGTCATCGCGAGCGATGCACGCTTATCTCAGTAGAGACGGCATCGATCCAGCCGAATTTATTGACATCTGCAAAGTTCAATTGCGCCAGTATAGCTCGGTCGAGCAAAGACATGGCACCGCCGTCAAGGCTGAAGCCGCTGGCCGTGGTTTTGAAGTGCAATTCGAAGACGGTTCAAAACAAGCCTGTCAAAAATTACTGTTGGCAGCAGGCGTGTGCGATGTGCTCCCGGAAATGCCGGGCATATCGGATTTTTATGGCCGCTCTGTGCATCACTGTCCATATTGCGATGGGTGGGAGCACAGGGGGCAGACAATCGCCGTTTATGGTGCTGATGGAAAAGGGCCAGGGCTAGCAACGATGATGTTGCAGTGGAGCGACAAGATCGTCTTGTGCACGAACGGCTCTCAGCTGACTTCGAAAGATACGATTAATTTAGCAGCACACGGCGTGCGCATCAGAGACGAACCCATACTGCGTTGCGAGGGCGAGCAGGGGAAGATACAGCGCCTGCTATTTCAGAGCGGCCCGCCGCTTGATTGCGAAGCTTTGTTTTTCAACACCGGGCAAACGCGCCGATCCGAACTTGTGACCCAGCTCGGCTGTCGTTTGGACGACAAAGGCAGCGTCGAAACGAATGAACATGAGCAATCGAGTGTGCCCGGCTTATATGTGGCAGGAGACGTGTCGCGCGACTTGCAATTTGTGATCATGGCCGCGGCAGAAGGTGCGCGCGCTGGTGTTGCGATAAATGCAGCGCTTCAGCTCGAAGCCGGGCGATAATGTCTGACAACGTCGCAAAAATCATCGAAGCGGCGGGTCAAAGTCAGGCACAGGCGGCAGTTCAGTGGGCGGCGGGGCGATATCTGGCGGCAGCCCTGGTGGTCTCGGCGGCGTCGGGGGTATCGGATTATAAGGCCCGGGATTACCTGCATGCGCTGGGATATGTGAGGCTGTGTGGGGCATGTCGATTCCATCCGTCCAATTAGCATTTTGATGTCACCTAACGGCTGTCGCCCGCGCTTTGTTCCGGGACGCGACGACAGCACAGCTAGCCACCCGTTCATGCCACGCGGGAAGCCAGATAGATTCTCGTGCATCGTAGGCAGCGCGGGTGGACCTGTAAGATGCCGCTTGAACGATCATTCTCGAAACTTTCGGGAGTGACCCTGCTCGATTTTTTCGCGAAACATCATGGAACGAATGGTGCCAGGGTTAGTTACGACGTGAGAGCGCGGCGCGCGCAGCGGTCAATGGTAGTGAAACTGAAGCTTAGTAGGAGAGTGATACATGGCACGTAGTTCACAGAAGACTGATTCAAATGAAGCGGCGAATTCGACCGGACCGAAATCCGGCCAGCGCCGCGGTGGGGACGAAAGTAGCCGTGACAGATCGAATGCGAACGAAGCCCGCATGGGTTCGTCAAGTAAATCGAGTGCACGTCCTGACCGTTCTAAGAAAGAGCCGGGCAAAAATAGCCTAAAACAAAGAAATGATCGCGATGATTAAGAGCGGCATCGGCAGATATTCGATATTCCGTTTGTTAGCCGAGCGTCCAACAATCGATAGCGTAAAGAGGTGTTGTCATGATGCCGATAGATTCATCAAACGAACCCGATCGCAAGCAGCCGGAAAAGCCTGCCGACTCGCCTTTTCGAAAAGGAGATCCAAAGCCGACCGAAAATCCACAGGAGCCGATAGTGGAGATCCCTTCGCCAGATCCTATCGAAAACCCGGTCCAAGAACCGCCTCAAACAACACCAGAACCAGGCAAGTACGTTGCATAATTTCGAT
>JAYSVT010000325.1:0-3360 GCA_043718455.1 Hyphomicrobium sp. | reverse complement strand
GCTTGCCGCATCGCCGCGTTGAAGAATGGAAATACACCGATCTGCGCAATAGCCTGAAAGAAGCCTTCCGGCCGTCGCTTGAAACAGACGTGGCGGGCAAGACAACCGTTGCGGAGTTGATCGTTGCGCTTGGACCGCTCACCGACGTCGATGTGCATCGCATCGCTTTCGTCAACGGCCATTGCTGCGCGGCGTTGTCCGACCTGCAAGGTGCGGTGGGTATTGAAGTCAAGCCGTTGGCGGGCGCACTCCAAGCAGCGCCCGAAAAAATCGCAAACGGTCTCGTTGAGATTGAGGGCGGCGAGCGCGATACGACCATGACGCTTAACACTGCCTTTGTGACAGACGGCGCCGTCGTTGACGTTGCGGCCGGAGCGCGCCTTGAAAAGCCACTGCTCATCGTTTTCGTGCGCTCGGGCAAAGACGCGCTGGCCACGACCGTGCGCAATGTCATCACAATCGGGAACGGCGCAACTGCTACCATCATTGAAGCACACGTTGCCGTCCCCGGATCGACACATGACAGCCAAGTCAACGCACTGACTGAGATGCGCGTTGGCGACGGTGCCACGGTCGCGCATTTCAAGATTGCGGCCGATCACGGCAAGGCGGTGCATCTCTCCAATTGGAACATTTCGCTCGGGCGCGATGTGAACTATCGCGGTTTCCAATACACCTCGGGTCAAGGCCTTGCGCGCAACCAGATCTTCGCCACCTACAAGGGCGAGGGCAGTAAACTCGATCTCTCTGGCGTATTTCTTGCGCGCGGGGGCGAGCACATCGATACGACACTCGTTGTCGATCACGCAGTGCCCTATTGCGAGAGCCGGGAACTCTTTAAGGGCGTGCTCGACGGCCATGCGCGCGGCATCTTCCAGGGCAAGGTCATCGTCCGTCCGAACGCGCAAAAGACAGACGGCAAGCAGATGGCGCAAGCCCTGATGCTTTCACCAGACGCGGAATTCGATTCGAAACCAGAACTCGAGATCTACGCCGACGACGTCGTGTGCGGACACGGCACGACCTCGGCGGAGCTGGATGAAGACCTGCTCTTCTATTGCATGTCGCGCGGGATCCCGGAAAATGAGGCGCGGTCGCTGCTGATCGAGTCGTTTATCGGTGAAGCCTTCGACAAGGTTGAGCACGAAGGTCTTCGGATGGCCTTTCAGACGATGGCCAAGACGTGGCTTGGAGCGTGATTTGGCGCGTGACGGCGGAATGATCTAAGGAGCCCCTCTATGGGCAGCGAAGCAAGAGTTGTGGCAAAGTCAGGATCGGCATCGGGCGCGGCGGGCTATGACGTCGAGCGTATTCGCGCCGACTTCCCGATCCTCTATCGCGAGGTGCACGGCAAGCCGCTCGTTTATCTTGATAGCGGTGCTTCTGCCCAGAAGCCGCGATCGGTGCTCGAAGCCATGGATCACGCCTACCGCTTCGAATACGCCAATGTGCACCGCGGCCTGCACCACCTCTCGAATGCAGCGACGGAAAATTTCGAAGCGGCGCGCGAGACGGTGCGCCGTTTCTTGAATGCTGGACACGCCGACGAGATCGTCTTCACCCGCAACGCCACGAGCGCCATTAATCTCGTCGCCAATGTCCTTGGGCAAAAGGAAATCGGCGAGGGCGACGAAATCGTGCTCTCGATTATGGAGCACCACGCCAATATCGTGCCTTGGCATTTCCTGCGCGAGCGCCACGGCGCGGTGTTGAAGTGGTTGCCCATGAACGATCGCGGCGAGTTGCTGGTTGGCGAACTTGATCGCATGATCACCAAGAAGACCAAGATTCTCGCCATTACGCACATGTCAAATGTGCTCGGCACCGTCAATCCGGTTAAAGAGATTATCCGCATTGCGCATGCCAAAGGCGTTCCGGTGCTGGTCGATGGCAGCCAGGCGGCCGTGCATATGCCGGTTGACGTGCGCGATCTCGACGCCGATTTCTACGTCTTCACCGGCCACAAAACCTACGGCCCGACCGGCATCGGCGTGCTCTACGCCAAGAAGCATCACCTCGACGCTCTTCCACCCTATGAGGGCGGCGGCGATATGATCGAGACCGTGGCCGTCGATCGCGTGACGTACAACAAGACGCCGCACAAGTTTGAAGCCGGAACGCCCGCGATTGTCGAAGCCATTGGGCTTGGCGCCGCGCTCAACTACATGATGCAGGTTGGGCGCGATAAAATCGCCCGCCACGAAGCCGAACTCGCGACGTATGCGCAAGAAAGACTTGCGGCCCTGCCATGGCTGAAGCTGCATGGAACCGCACCTGGCAAGGGCGCGATATTTTCATTTACTGTTGACGGCCTTCATCCCCACGACGTCTCGACGATCGTCGATCGCTCAGGTGTCGCGATACGGGCGGGCCACCACTGTGCGCAGCCGCTGATGGAGCGCCTTGGGGTCACGGCCACATGCCGGGCATCATTCGCCATGTACAATACACGAGCCGAGGTGGATGCTTTGGCGGCCGCTCTGGTCAAAGCACACGACCTATTTGCGTAAAGGAATTGGTTCGATGGACAGCAAAGCTGAAGGCAAAGCGAAAGAGGCTGAAGCGTTGAAAGTCGCCGTCGCCGCACTCGACACGCCTGCGGAAACGCCGCCGGCTGAAGTCAAAACGTCGGCCGCTAAACCTTTGCCGCCCGAAGAAATAGACCGGCTAACGACGGACATTGTGGCGGCCCTGAAGACCGTTTACGATCCTGAAATCCCGGCCGACATTTATGAACTCGGGCTTATCTACAAGGTCGATGTCGATGACGACCGCAACGTCGATGTTGAGATGACCTTGACCTCGCCGGGTTGCCCGGTCGCGGCCGAAATGCCGGGCTGGGTCGAAGCGGCCGTCAGCACGGTCGCGGGCGTCAACAATGTCAAGGTCACGCTGACTTTCGACCCGCCCTGGGACAAAAGCCGCATGTCGGACGAAGCTCAGCTGGCCGTAAACATGTTTTAAGGTTGGCTCTCGTAAACTACCCGCGAATGCCCATATACTTGTGCGGACGAACAGAATAGGTCGAACACGATGCCCTCACTGCGCATGATGCCCAAAGTTATGACACTGACGGACGCCGCTGCGTCGCGCGTCACGAGCCTGATGTCGGCAAAGCCCGGCGTCAAAGGTTTAAAAATCGGGATCAAGAAGGGCGGATGCGCCGGCATGGAATACACCATGAGCTGGGCCGACGAGATCGGTAAGTTCGACGAGGTGATCGAAGACCGGGGCGCCGTCGTCATCATCGAGCCGACCGCCGTCATGTACCTTCTTGGCACCGAGATGGACTTCAAGACCGATAAGCTCGCCTCCCAGTTTGTGTTCAACAACCCCAATCAGAAAGGCGCCTGCGGCTGC
>JAYSVT010000324.1:0-3367 GCA_043718455.1 Hyphomicrobium sp. | reverse complement strand
AACCGAAGATCGATACCCCCGCTCTTGAAGGCTTCCAACATGACGGACCCTTCGCGGTAATATTCAAAGCGGATCTCTTCGAAATTGAACCGGCCCTTAATGACCGGAAGGTCAATGCCCCAATAGCCGGGATCGCGCTTGTAACTGATCGAGCGTCCGGCATCGATGCGCGAAATCGTGTAGGGCCCAGAGCCAACGAGTGGCGTCATGGCCGTCTGTTCAAATGTGTCTGGGTTCGTCGCGTGTTTCGCGAGCACGGGCATCAGGCCTAGAATGAGTGGCAGCTCGCGATCGGACGCGTCTTGAAACGTGAAGCGGATACGCCGCTCCGCAATCTTTTCAGCGGACGTCACTTTCGCAAAGTACGTGCGGTGGTTCGGCCGGCCCTTTGTCTTCAAAAGTTCGAACGAGAAAATAACATCGTCTGCTGTGATGGGGCGGCGATCCGAGAACGCGGCTTTCGGGTTGAGTTCAAACGTCACGCTCGTTTTGTCGTCGGCAACATCAATTGTCTCGGCGATGAGACCATAAAGCGTGAAGGGTTCGTCGAGGCCGCGCGCCATGAGAGATTCGAGTTGAAATTCACGCGTGCCCGCCGCTGCCACCCCCTTGATGATCAGCGGATTGAGGCTGTCGAACGAGCCTTGTTGTCCAAGTGTGATGCGCCCGCCCTTCGGCGCCTCCGGGTTCACATAAGGAAAGTGTTCAAAGCCTGCGCCAAGCGCCGGGGTGCCATGCAGCGCAATTGCGGGCCGTGGCTCAGCCAGCGCCGGGAGCGGCCAAAGCAGTGCGGCAAAAGCGAGCGATCGTAATAATGCGGAGAAGGGCATTCGTGGTTTCCACGCCAAAGAGATGGCGACTGATAACACGCAGATTTCGCTCGGCTATGGCCGTTCGCGGGCAATGTCTATGGGCTTAGGCCAGGCTTCTTAAATTCCCTCGGGGCTAGCCGGCCGCAGTGGCAGGTTTGCCACGTCCAACATAGGGGCCTTGCTCCTCCCCGCCAATGCTGGTGCGCGGCCACGGGATTGCCGTAATCCGAGCCTTATTCCCCAAACTCGGAGGCGCTTGTTGGCGCCCGAACCCGGCCAATGGACGATTTGAGTCTGCGGCTGCGGCGTTGAGAGGGGATGAGCTGGGGCAACCGGCTCTCAAGCACAAGGATTTTTAGGTACATGAAACATGCAGTTTTGCGCATTCGTGGGCTCGGGGCCCGGATTGGCGGAGCCCTGGCGCTGACGGCGATCATCGCATCCGCACCAGTGCTCGCTCAGGACGCTGAAAAAGAAGTGACCATTCCCGTTCAGCGCGTTGAAACGCCGGCGCCTGCCGCGAAACCTGCTGCCGCACCTGCTGCGAAGCCTGCCGCTCCGGCGGCTAAGCCCGCTGCCCAGGCTCCCGCTGCAGCGCCTGCTGCCAAGCAAGCGGCACCAGCGGCACCCGCCGCGACGAAGGCCGCTCCGGCTGCTGCTGCAGCCCCTGCCGCCGGCGCTGCCGATACGGCTGCCGCCGCGACTGGCGAACCCAAGAGCGCTTGGGTCAAGCTTTGCGAAAAAGCGCCTATCCTGAAGAAGGATAAGGACGGCAAGGACCACAAGGAAGAAAAGAACCTCTGCCTCACGCACCACGAACGTCTTGACGGCAACACCGGTATGGTGCTGGTTTCGGCCGCTATTCGCGAAGTGGAAGGCCAGGATAAGCCATCGCTCATGGTGATGGTGCCGCTGGGTATGGCTCTGCCGCCCGGCATTCGCGCTGCGATCTACACGAAAGAGCAGTGGGCTGCTGCTGCCAAGAACGAAAAGATCGACGACAAGGCTCTAAAGCCGATCGAGCTCAAGTACTCGCTTTGCCATCCGGCCGGCTGCACGGCTGAAACCGAAGCAACCAAAGAAATCGTCGAGCAAATGAAGGCGGGTGGCGGTCTTATGATCCTTGCCATGAATGCCGCCGCGCAGCCCATCGGCTTCCCGGTTCCCATGGACGGATTCAGCGACGCGTATTCGGGTCCGGCAATCGACAACGAGAAGTACCAGAAGGCGCGCGGCGCTTTGATGGGTCAGATCCGCGAACGCCAAAAGCAGATGGCAGAAAAGTATAAAGCCGATCAGGAAGAAAAAATGCAGGCCATGAAGAACTTGCCGGGTGCCAATACGACAGGCGCCGCAGCGGCTCCTGCAACGACCGGTTCGACGGAAGGCGCGGCCAAGCCCGCAGCTGCTCCGGCCGCCAAGGCACCTGAGAAGAAGTAAACTCCACCAACATTGGTATCACGAAATCAAACTGCCCCGGCATTCTCAGCCGGGGCAGTTTTTTATTCTGAGAGCGCCGTTGATCGCGCGGAGGCTCGGCTAATGCCCTTCGGACTCGTCCGCGCCTTCCGATTGCAGCAGGCCGTAATTCTCAAGCCCGAGACGCCCAAGCAGATCGAGCTGCGTCTCCAGGAAGTCGATGTGCCCTTCTTCGTCCTTCAACAACGCCTCGAACAATTGCATTGTGACGTAGTCGCCGGCTTCGCGGCAAATATCGCGCGATTTAGCATAACTCTCGCGTGCGATGTGTTCCCCCTTTAAGTCGCATTCGAGAACTTCCTTGAGATTTTCGCCGATCATCAAGGGCGCGACGTGCTGCAGGTTGGGATGGCCTTCGAGAAAAATGATGCGATCGACGAGCTTGTCGGCGTGCTCCATTTCTTCAATCGATTCTTTGCGCTCTTTCTTGGCAAGCTTCGTATAGCCCCAGTTCGCGAGCAGGCGGTAATGCAGCCAATACTGATTGATGGCGCCGAGTTCTAGTTTCAGCGCCTCGTTGAGACGCTCGATAACTATCTTGTTGCCTTTCATAAGGGGCTCCCGCTTCGAAAGTGGAAAATGCGCTGCGGCCGAACTTAGCGTAAAGCTTGCGCCATGGCTAATGCCGCCGAATTATCCGGCGTTGTCAGCGCCGCGCGCCTGATCGTTGCTCCCAACGTCTGCCCGGCGGTTGCGGCGGCCTTCGGCCTGGGCAAGTTTCCGGCGAACCTCGGCGAGTGCAAATGGGCAGATGCGCGTATCGCTTTCGAGCCTGTTCATAGCCTGATAGATCAACGCCACAGTGAGCGGCGCGCAAGAACAGCAGTTCATTTTTGCATTGAGATGCCGGAATACGACGCCAGGCGTTGGAAGGAGCGCGCGATGATCTCTCATGATCTCCACGACAGCGCGGTCGATATCGCGATCCGAGATCAGCGTGCAGGAACAGATGATCAAGCCAAAACTCCAATTAAGCAGGGTTCAAGGCCCTGATATCGGACACCCGTCGGGGCAATGCAGACAAAATGCTTTGTTGGTTGATTGGCGTCAAGTGCACTTTTTGGCCAGCTACCGCG
>JAYSVT010000323.1:0-10378 GCA_043718455.1 Hyphomicrobium sp. | reverse complement strand
GGCATCGACAACGCCAAGTTCAGAAAACCTGTTCTACCCGGCGACCAGCTGCACTATCATGTCAGAAAGATCCGCAATCGCGGACGCGTGTGGCGGTTCTTTGGGGAGGCAAAGGTGAACGGACAAACGGTCGCCGAAGCCGAAATTAGCGCAATGCTCGCCGATACGGCAGACGCAAAGGCGTTCGCGAGCAAACATGGCTGATAAAAATGGCTGAGACGCTCATTCACCCGACTGCAGTTATTGAGCCTGGAGCAAAGCTTGGTGCCGATGTAAAAATCGGACCATTCTGCATGGTCGGCAGCAGTGTCACGCTCGGTGACGGCGTCGAACTGGTCAGTCATGCAGTTGTGGCCGGGTCCACAATCGTTGGCGCGCGCACGCGCATCTTTCCGTTCGCATCCATCGGCCATCAACCGCAGGATCTGAAATACCATGGGGAACCCTGTTCGCTGACGATCGGCGACGACTGCATTATCCGCGAAGGGGTGACGATGAACCCCGGCACGGAGGGCGGCGGATCCGTGACGACAGTCGGCAACGCTTGCGCGTTTCTAGCCAACAGCCACGTTGGGCATGACTGCCGCGTGGGCAATAACGTCATTTTTTCCAACAATGTCATGCTCGCCGGGCATTGTACGGTTGGAGACTACGCCATCATCGGCGGCGGCGCGGCCGTCATCCAGTATGCGCGCGTTGGCCCGCACGCCTTTGTCGGCGGCATGTCCGGTCTTGAAAACGACCTTATTCCGTATGGAATGGCGCTGGGAAACCGCGCCTATTTGTCGGGTCTGAATATCGTTGGCCTGCAGCGGCGCGGATTTTCGCGCAGTGATATTCATGACTTGCGGCGGGCCTACAGGCTATTGTTCGCTGCCGAAGGTACATTGGTGGAGCGGCTCGACGATGTGTCTCAAGAGTTCTCAAGCCATCCGATCGTGCAGGAAATCATCGCCTTCATCCGCGAAGGCGGCAAGCGGTCGTTGTGCACGCCGAAAAACGGCGCGGATGCGTGAGGCGGGGCGATGATTGGCCTTGCCGCTGGGGCTGCCACCGCCAGCAGACCAAAACCGGTGGACCGGATCGGCATTATCGCGGGCGGTGGCACGCTACCGCTTGAGGTCGCGCGCAGCGTGGCGGGCCGCGGCGGCTATGTCCATGTTGTCATGATCGAAGGCGAGGCCGATAGCGCGCTGCAAACCTTCCCCCATGAGATTTTGAACTGGGCAGAACTCGGGCGCGCGGCGCGCAGCTTCAAACGTGCAGGCCTCACCGACGTGCTCATGGTTGGACGCATGAGCCGCCCGTCGTTCAAGACGGCGCGGCCCGATTTTGGTTTCCTCGCTTCGTTGCCGCAAATCATGAAGGCGCTGCGAGCGGGTGGCGACGACGCCGTGTTGCGCGGCGTGGTCGGCTTGCTTGAATCGCGCCGCTTGCGCGTGCTGGGCGTTGCCGATGTGGCGCCGGAACTTCTGATCAGCGATGGCCCATTGAGTTTTCAGCGCCCGAGTGGCGCAGACGAAATCGATATTGCCAAGGGCTTGGCACTGGTCGGCGCGCTTGGCCCCTACGACATCGGGCAGGCCGTTATCGTCACCGACGGCTTCGTCGAAGCGATCGAGGGCGCCGAAGGCACGGACCGCATGATTTCGCGTGTGCGCGACCGGCGCCTTGAGGGCGGGATCGATCTCGCGCGCGTGCGCAAAGGCGTTTTGGTCAAACGGCCAAAGCCGGGGCAAGATACGCGGCTCGATTTGCCAGCCATCGGTCCCGATACGGTTGCGGCGGCAGCGGACGCGGGTCTCGCCGGTATTGCGGGCATGACGGGCGAAGTCCTGGCGGCGAGCCGGTTTGAAATGATCGCGCGCGCCGACCGGGCAGGGTTGTTCGTTGCCGGCGTTGCCGGGCCTGAACAGGACGCCTATCTCGAAGATGCCTTTGTCGATCCGATTGTTTTTGGGAACACAAGCATTCCGTCATCCGCGGCGGCCGACGTCGCCAGAGGCGTCTACGCCATGAGCGAACTTGCACGCCTTTCAACTGGGTCCGCACTCGTTATTGCCGACGGCCGTGTGCTCGCTGTTGGTGCTGAGGAAGGCGCTGAGGACGTGCTCTATCGCGCGGCACCGTTTATCCGGCGCAAGCGGCGTTCGGCCATCGTTGTGCTTGGACCGCAGACGGCGCTTGACGCGAAGCTCATCGAGGCGGCAGCGCACATTGGTTTGCAGGGCGTGATCTTGACGTTTGGGGCGGGCGATGGGCCGCGTCACACCGGACCCATTCTCGATATTGCCGACCGGCTTCGCTTGTTTGTCGCTGGTACACCAGTGTTGACGCCGGTGCCTGTCTCAACGGGCGCGCTGTGACGGAAGACTTACCGGAAGCCAGTAGGCCGTTGCGCCTTTTTCTCATTGCGGGCGAACATTCGGGCGATGCACTCGGGGCCCGGCTCATGCCGGCTTTGACGGCACGTCTGCCAGAGGGCGTAACGTTCGCGGGCGTTGGCGACACAGCGATGGAGGCGCAGGGCTTGGTATCGATTTTTCCCATGCACGATGTCGCTGTCATGGGGCCGCTCAATATCCTGGCCGCGCTTCCGCGTTTGGTGCGCCGTGTTCATCAAACGGTGGATGCTGCGCTGGCGTTTAAGCCTGATGCTGTGATCATCATCGACAGTCCTGAGTTCACGCATCCGATTGCAAAACGGATTCGCAAGCGTGCGCCGGAGATCCCGATCATCGATTACGTCTCCCCGAGCGTGTGGGCGTGGCGGCCGGGGCGTGCGAAAATGATGCGCGGCTACATTGATGAAGTGCTGGCGCTGTTACCGTTTGAACCGGCGGCGCACGCGCGCCTCGGCGGGCCGCACTGTACCTACGTCGGCCATCCGTTGATCGAGCGATTGGACGAGATAGCGTCCGCCGATACGGCAGGTCTTGCCCGCAGGCTCGGCATTGCGCCGGAGCGCGATGTGCTTGTTGTACTTCCCGGCAGCCGGCGATCTGAAGCCGGGCGGCTGCTCGGTGTGTTTGGCGAGACGGTTGCGCTTCTGGCGAAACAAGGCCGGACGTTTGACGTCGTCATTCCAACCGTTCCGCATTTGCGATCGCAGGTTGAAGCGGCGTCCAAGACTTGGGGTGTTCCGTGTCATGTGGTTGATGGCGGGCGCGATGGCTTTACCGCCATGCGGCTAGCGCGTGCGGCTCTTGCGGCGTCAGGTACCGTGACATTGGAACTCGCGCTTTGCGCAACGCCGATGGCGGTCGCTTACAAAGTTGATTCCGTTGCGGCGCCGTTTCTGCGGCGCATGATCCAAGGCGAAACGGTCGTGCTCGCAAATCTCGTTCTTGGCGAGAATGCGTTTCCGGAGTTTTTGCAGGAAGACTGCACGGCGGAGAAAATGGCGCCGGTGCTCAGCGACCTATTTGGCAAGAGCGCCCGGCGCGACGCACAAGTGGCGGCGCTGGCACGCATTCCCGATAAGCTCACGTTGGCGGAGGGCAACCCCAGCGAGGCGGCAGCGAAAGCGGTGCTTGGGGTTGTCAAAACGGTGTCTGACCCTCCGGGTCTGACACCGCTGCGCTAGTCTATCCTGGTGTCAGACCCCCGTGTCGAAGACACGCCTTCGGCATGATGGGTCAGACACCTTCCGCCGGAAAAACTCAAAGTTTTTGATGCTAACCATGATGGCCACTTGAGCGATGCGCTCCTTTGTGTTAGATTAGGTCAAATGCCGATCTAGGCATCGAGACGCCGGCCCCGCTCACGTGGCCGGCGTTTTTTGTTGGTGGGGTGGTTTAGGACGCATGCTGTAGGTTGGCGCTGAGGTCCTGTGGACAGAGATTTCAGATGCGATGACCTTTCAGGCCGAAGCCCGGCAGGCTGCAAATTCGATCGTCGCGGCGACGGGCTTCTCCGAGGCCTTCAAGAATCAGGCAAAGGCAAAGCTCAGCTGAACAGCCGACTTTGCCTTTAACCGTCCCTTGGACCTTTTAGCGGGCTTAGCCTCAGGAGGCTCGTTGCGCGGCACACCGGCCAACACCCCCCAGCCCCGCACATCGAAGCCCAAGTCCGTGAGGAAGGTTTCCATGACATCGACGGCGTGGTCGTAGTCGGCGGCTGAGAGCACCTTGCGGCCAGCCTTTTTTGCGCGCCGTTTGGCGGCGTCCAGTCCAACACTGTTCGCGAGACGCACAGCCTCTGAATAGGATTTGACCCGCACGAGTCGCAGCTCCCTGTTTGGTCGAATTTGTACTGCTTGCGTTCTGCGCGTCAAGCGGCGATTGTGCGCGGCTCAGGGGTATTTCCAGCGGCGGGATGCGCATGGGCGATCCGGAAGTCGTCACTTCCGCAGCCATGCGCCAGGAAAAGAAGTTTATGGCCAATCATCTCTATTACGGCGACAATCTCGACGTGCTGCGCGAGAGCATCAAATCCGAGAGTGTCGATCTGGTCTATCTCGATCCGCCGTTCAATTCGAACGCGACGTACAACGTGCTGTTTCGCGGGCCGTCAGGCGATCAGAGCCAAGCCCAGATCGAAGCGTTCGAGGATACCTGGCATTGGAACAATCAGGCCGAAAAAGCTTTTGATGAGGTGATGGTCGGGCGCAACAGCGACGTCGCCGAGATGCTGCGAGCCATGCGCTCGTTTCTCAAAGACAACGACATGATGGCGTATCTGACCCACATGGCCGTGCGGCTGGTGGAACTGCATCGCGTGTTGAAACCGACCGGCTCGATCTACCTGCACTGCGACCCGACCGCGAGTCACTATCTGAAGCTGCTGATGGATGCGGTTTTTGGAGTGGAAAGGTTCTCCAATGAAATTATCTGGCAGCGATCGACCGGCAAGAGCCTGATGACGAAGAGGCTTCCGACAAATCACGATGTTATCTTATTCTATCAAAAGGGTGACCAGTTCACGTGGAACTCCGATGCGATGTTCGTCCCTTATGACGAGGCAAATCTAGCAGAAAAGACGGAGGACAAATACAAGTATCGCGATGAGACCGGACGTTTATATCGGTTCGACAATCTGATCAATCCAAATGCGGACCGACCAAATCTCACGTATGAATTCCTCGGTGTGACAAAGGTTTGGCGTTGGACCCGAGATCGAATGCAGAAGGCCTATCAAGATGGTTTGGTTATTCAGTCAAGACCTGGGCAAGTGCCTCAACTGAAGCGTTATCTTGACGAGCAGCGCGGCATCCCCCTTGGTGATGTCTGGGTCGATATTCCTCCCATCAACTCTCAAGCCCAAGAACGCCTCGGCTACCCGACGCAGAAGCCCGTCGCGCTGCTCGAACGCATCTTGTCCGCGTCCTCCAATCCCGGCGACGTGGTACTCGATCCATTTTGCGGTTGCGGCACCACCGTTCACGCCGCAGAAAAGCTCGACCGCCAGTGGATCGGCATCGACGTCACGCATCTCTCCATCTCGCTGATCGAAAAGCGCCTCAAGGACGCCTTCCCGGCGATCAAGTTCGAAGTTCACGGCACACCCAAAGACCTCGAAGGTGCGCGCGATCTCTCAAACCGCGACAAGTATCAATTCCAGTGGTGGGCGGTTTCGCTTGTCGACGCCGTTCCGTTCGGCGGCAAGAAGAAGGGCGCGGACGGTGGCATCGACGGTCACATCTTTTTCCGTTCCGGCGCAAAGACGGTCGAGAAGGCTATCGTTTCCGTCAAAGGCGGCGGCGTCGGCGTCAAAGACATTCGCGAACTGACTGCGGTTGTGGATCGCGAGCGCGCCAAGATCGGCGTTTACATCTCGCTGGAGCCGCACACCGAACCGATGAAAAAGGAAGCCGCCGGTGCCGGTCTCTATGACGGCCCAACCGGCAAGGTGCCGAAGATCCAGCTGTTCACGATTGAAGATCTGTTCGGGGGCAAGAAAACCCAAATCCCGCTGATGGAACGCGGCTTCAAAGCCGCCGCACGCGAAGAACGCGACGACCAGCCAGAGTTGGATATTTGACGCGCACGCATGCACGAGATTGCCGCATCTGCCCCATTGCCGCCATCACGGCAAGCTCAACACCCCACCCCTAACCCCTCCATCGATGCGGAGCATCGCTCCGCGATGACGAGGGGAGGGGGATTTCGGGCGGCGTTTCAAACTCGCTTAGTAGTCACTTAACTTACTCCGCTGGAAAATCGCGGCGCGGGGGGCCGATGTAGAGCTGACGCGGGCGGCCGATGCGCTGCTCGGGGTCTTCGATCATTTCTTTCCACTGCGCGATCCACCCGACCGTGCGGGCAACGGCAAAGAGCACGGTGAACATATCGACCGGGAAACCCATCGCGCGCAGCGTCAGGCCCGAATAGAAATCGATGTTGGGGTAGAGCTTCTTCTCGATGAAATAGTCGTCCTGCAGCGCGATGCGCTCAAGTTCCATGGCGACTTTCAGCAACGGATCGTGCTTGGAACCGACCGCGTCAAGCACTTCATGACAGGTCTTCTGCATGACCTTGGCGCGCGGATCGTAGTTCTTGTAGACGCGATGGCCAAAGCCCATCAGGCGGAAGCCTGAGGATTTGTCCTTCGCCTTCTTGATGTATTCGGGGATGCGATCGACGCTGCCGATTTCTTTCAGCATGTTCAACGCTGCTTCATTGGCGCCGCCGTGTGCGGGCCCCCACAGGCAGGCGATTCCGGCTGCAATACATGCGAACGGATTGGCGCCGGAAGAGCCGGCAAGTCGAACGGTCGAGGTCGAAGCGTTCTGCTCGTGGTCGGCGTGCAGAATGAAAATGCGATCCAGCGCGCGCGACAGCACGGGGTTGACGACGTAGGGTTCGGACGGGACGGCAAAGCACATCTGTAAGAAGTTCGATGTGTAGTCGAGGTCGTTCCTCGGATAGATGAAGGGCTGGCCGATCGAGTATTTATACGCCATCGCCGCAATCGTCGGCATCTTGGCGATCATGCGGTGGCTCGCGATCTCGCGCTGCTGCAGATCGTTGATGTCGGTACTATCGTGATAGAACGCCGAGAGCGCGCCGACGGTGCCGACCATAACGGCCATGGGATGCGCGTCGCGACGGTAGCCGGTGAAGAAGCGCGTCATCTGCTCGTGCACCATCGTGTGGTTGGTGATGGTGCGGCGGAAATTGATAAACTCGCCGTTGGTCGGCAGTTCCCCATGCAGCAACAAATAGCATACGGCGAGGAAGT
This sequence comes from Hyphomicrobium sp., assembly GCA_043718455.1. Lineage (GTDB taxonomy): Bacteria > Pseudomonadota > Alphaproteobacteria > Rhizobiales > Hyphomicrobiaceae > Hyphomicrobium_B. The sequence continues at coordinate 3,196 of JAYSVT010000323.1, read as the reverse complement.
TGGTGCTCTCGGCCAACTGGTCGATTGGGTATCCGCGATAGAGCAGTTCGCCCTTGTCGCCATCGATGAAGGTGATGCGGCTGGCGCAATTGGCCGTCGAGGTGAAGCCGGGGTCGTAGGTGAAGTGTCCCGTCTCCTTATAGAGGCTGGCGACATCGATGACATCGGGTCCGATCGTGCCAGATCGCACATCGAGATCGACGGCCTTGCCGCCGACGCTCATTTTGGCGCTTTTTGCTGCCGGGTCTTTCCCTGGCTTCTTGGCCTTGTCCTGAACGTTCATGGCGGTACTCCTGAGGCTCTTCTTGCAAGACCCGGCTCTGAAAGACTGGCGCCAATCGGACCCAAGCCTCTCATACGTTCAAATTGATGCGTTCGATGTCGAATAGCGTGCGGGCGTCGAAACCCGCGCTTCTAGGCCGGTTTAGTCTACATATTGCAGTGCGGCAATATCGCCCTTAGAGGGGGTGGGCTGCAACAGGTTTTTCAAGCGGCACAGTCACTTATACGCGAGAGGGCCTCATCCCGCCCAAGCACCTGAAGAACATCGAAAACAGGAGGCGAGACGGCTCGGCCGGTGAGTGCCGCGCGCAAGGGCTGTGCAACTTTGCCAAGCTTTGCGCCGGTCTCTTCTGCATAAGTTTTGACCAGGGCTTCGAGCGCGGCCGCGGTCCAATCGGGTGCCGCCTTGAAGCGCGGCAGGAGGGCGTTCAATGTCGCCTTGGCCTCCGCATCGATGAGATTCAAAGCCTTGTCGTCGAGTTTCAAGGGACGCTCGGCGGCGATGAAGAGCGCGCCGGCGATTAACTCGGCGAGTGTCTTGGTGCGATCTTTAAGCGATGGCATAGCGGCCGCGACTTTGTCCCAGCCTTTGGCGGCGAAGATATTTGCAAGTTCGGTTCCAGTCGCGATGTGCGGCAGTTGCGACTTGATCTCGGCGGCAAGGGCTACGTCCGAACGCGGTGGCGCTTTGGGATCAAGGGGAAGGGCTAAGAGTTCTGCGAAGTTCAAATGCGGCAGCATAGTTTTGATGCGCGCGAGGAGTTCTTGCGGTTCTGTCTGGCGAATGTAGTGGCCGTTCAAATCATCGAGCTTTTTGAAGTCGAAACGCGAGGCGCTCTTGTTGATGTCGTCAATGTCGAACCAAGAGATCAGCTGTTCGGGCGAAATAATTTCATCATCCCCGTGGCTCCAGCCGAGGCGCACGAGATAATTGCGCAGGGCAATGGGCAGATAGCCCATGGATCGGTAATCCTCGATGCCCTGGGCGCCGTGGCGCTTGGAGAGCTTGGCGCCGTCGGCGCCGTGAATGAGCGGGACGTGCGCGAACTCTGGAACTTGCCAGCCCATGCCTTGATAAATTTGGGTCTGCCGCGCGGCGTTGGTCAGATGATCGACGCCGCGGATGACGTGCGTGATGCCCATGTCGTGATCGTCGACGACGACGGCGAGATTGTAGGTCGGGTTGCCATCGGAACGCACGATGATGAGATCGTCGAGATCCTTGTTGGGAAACGTCACCTGGCCTTGGACGTGGTCAGCGACCAGCGTCTCGCCTTCGCGCGGTGCTTTAAGACGAACAGTTGGCTTGATATCTTTGGGGGCGTCTTGCGGGGAGCGGTCGCGCCAGGGGGACAAAAATAGCTCTGGCAAGAAGTCAGTCCGCTTCTGCTCCTTCCTCACTTTGTTCTCCGCCTTCACAGCCTCGCGTGCGGCATCGATCTCGGCGGGCGAGGCGTAGCAGTGGTAAGCGGCACCGCGCTTCAGAAGTTCGTGGGCGACTTCGCGATGGCGATCAGCGCGGGCAAACTGCGAGACCGCGTCGCCCTCCCAGTCGAGTTCCAGCCATTTGAGGCCGTCGAGGATGGCGGTGACAGCGGCTTCGTTATTGCGTTCGCGGTCGGTGTCCTCAATGCGCAACAGGAAACGGCCAGCCCGGCCCTTGGCGTAAAGCCAGTTGAACAGAGCCGTGCGGGCGCCGCCGATGTGGAGGTAGCCGGTGGGGGAGGGGGCGAAGCGCACGACAGGCGTGATTGGGGGCGCGCTTTGGGGCGCAATTGTTTTGGCGGTCTCAGTCATTGGACCTTTGGGGACCTTTGGGTGATTGTTGACGATGCGGGATTGATTGGGCCGGTGTAGCATGGGCAGTGAGCCAAACGGAAGGGGCGGCTCCAGGGGCTGCTGCGGCATGACTTACGGCGTGACAGATCGCGGAATGGGACGCGAGTTCGGGGACGATTGGATCGGCGCGGTCCCGCCAGTCACTACGGCATCGCATTGGCGCGCGGCAGCAGAAGACGAGCGGACGCGCTTTTTTTTATGGGCGCCGGTGGCGCTCGGCTTGGGCGTAGCCAGCTATTTTTCACTGTCATCGGAACCGGGATATTTTACGGGGGCAGCGCTACTTCTCTTGGCCCTGATCGTCAAGTTGGCGCTGCCGCGCGCAACGTTGACGGCCGCGATGGCCGCTGGCGCCGTTCTGGCGGCACTCGGGTTTATGGCTGCCAAGGCGCGCGTCGAATGGGTGCGCGCGCCTGTGCTCGAAAAAATCCTGGTCAATGTCGCGGTGACGGGGCGCATTGAGCGGATCGAACCCAAAGCCACACGCGGCGAGCGGATCACGGTTCGCGTTGAAACGCTCGGAGATCTGGGTGCGGCAGCGCGGCCGGAGCGGGTGCGCGTGCGCACGATGAAGTCTGCCGGCGGATTGAAACCTGGCGATCGCATCAGTTTCAAAGCGACGCTATCGCCGCCAGCCAAGCCCGCGCTTCCTGGAGGATTTGATTTTGCACGCCTTGCGTGGTTCGAGCGCTTGGGCGGTGTCGGCTATACGTTTTCTGCGATTCAGTCTGTGCCGCTTGGGCACGCGATATCGTCGCGGGAGCAGTTCTTTCTCGGGATCGAGTCCGTCCGGCAATCTATCGGCGCGAGAGTACGCGCTGGCCTGCCGGGCGAGACGGGATCAATTGCGACCGCGCTCATCACGGGCGAGCGCGGCGGTATATCGAAACAGACCAACGACGCGTTCAAGGATTCAGGGCTGCTGCACATTTTATCGATTTCCGGCCTGCATATGGTCGTCATGGCAGGCGCGGTTTTCTTCTCGGTGCGGTTCATGTTGGCGTTGATACCGGCATTGGCGCTTCGATTCGATATCCGCAAGTGGGCGGCCATGGCCGGCATATTGGGCGCGCTC
>JAYSVT010000322.1:0-3388 GCA_043718455.1 Hyphomicrobium sp. | reverse complement strand
CACACCCGATACTTTTTCGCGAATGGCCGTCATGTCGCTCTCCGAGAGCGGCCGGTCGGTTCCAGCCCCCGCCGAGCGACCCATGACACGGCTGGATCCTGAAAAAATAACCAGCATGTTGGAGCCGAGCGAAGCAATCTGCTTTTCGACTTCGCTGCGCGCGCCTGACCCAACCGCCACGAGCACGATCACCGAGGCGACGCCGATGATGATGCCAAGCGTTGTCAGGATCGAGCGCAGCAGATTTGATCTCAATGCCGTCCAAGCAACGCCAAGACTGTCCCATAGGCTCATGACGCGCCTCCAGCTGCTGCGTGCTTCGTTGCGCGCTTCTCCTGCCGCACGTCGTCAATAATCTTGCCGTCCCGGAACGTGACGCGCCGGTGGGCATAATCTGCAATATCCGCCTCGTGGGTGACCAAAATAACCGTCAGCCCTTCAGCGTTCAACTTTGAAAACAGGAGCATGATTTCTTCCGAGGTCTTGCTGTCGAGCGCGCCGGTCGGCTCGTCCGCCAAGAGAATCTTGGGATCATTGACAAGCGCCCGGGCAATAGCCACGCGCTGCTGCTGACCGCCCGATAACTGGCGCGGGTGATGATCAAGCCTATCGCCTAATCCCACTTGGCTCAAGCGCTCCCGGGCCCGCGCTTCAGGATCGGGCGGACGCGGATGCGCGTAAAGCATCGGCAGCATAACCTGCCGCAGCGCTGTCGTGCGCGCCAGCAAATTGAACTGCTGAAACACGAACCCGATACTTCGATTGCGCATTTCAGCTAGGTCATCGGCATCCATTTTGCTGATATCCCGGCCATCGATCGACAGGGTGCCTGTGGTTGGCACATCGAGCGCGCCGATCAAATTCATCATCGTCGATTTGCCGGATCCTGACGTGCCCATGATAGCGACGAAATCGCCTTCCGCGATCTCAAACGTCACGCCATCGAGCGCGCGAACCGTCTGCTCGCCCATTGTATAAACTTTGGTGACGCCGTCCGCTTTGATCAGCGTTTTGGACACCGGCTCCGTTGCTGGCTTTGCGCCGCGTACCGGCTGGGGCGCGCTCATTTCTTGGCTTCGCGGGCGCGCACGATGACACGCTCGCCCTCCGCAAGCTGCCCGCCGGCAATTTCCGTGAACTGGTCGTCTGAGATGCCAAGGCGGACAAAGCGCCGCTCCGGCTGGCCATTCACTGCTATCACGTGCACGCCGCCAGCCTTTGAGTTTTCGCGCCCGCTTTTCCACTTGTCGAACAAGGGCCGCTGCTGTTCGGAAAGCGTCGGCCGCAACGTCTGCTCGATCGCTGCTTGCATGCGCTGACGCATGGCGGCCGGATCGGCAACGTCAGCAGATACGCCGCCCGGCGCGGATTGGCGTTGCGCCATCAGTTTCTTGATCTCTTCGCTAACCGCCTGCTCCTGCTCCGGCGTCAACTGCAGATCGTCTTTCAAGCGCGTCAGCATCCGGGCGCTGCGATCGCCGGGGTTGCTGGCGCCCGCGGTTTCAACGCGCGGCTTGAAGCGCAGCGCATCGTTTGGCACGCGCATCGCATCGTCTTTCTTGGCAACTTCGATTTGAACGTTCGCCGTCATACCGGGAAAGAGTTTGCGGTCGTCGTTCGACGCTTCGATGATGACGGTGTAGGTGACGACATTGTTGAGTTCCGTCGCCGCGAGACGCACCTGCGTGACCTTGCCTTCAAATGTCCGGTCTGGGTACGCGTCAACCGTGAAGCCCACTTTGTTGCCCTCGGCAACGACGCCCACATCGGCTTCGTTTACCTGGGCTTCGATGCGGATACGCTTGATGTCTTGGGCAATCTTGAAGAGCTCCGGTGCCTGCAGGCTGGCCGCGACCGTTTGCCCGATATCGATTGTGCGCGAAATCACCGTGCCATTGATCGGCGAAATGATCTTGGTGCGCTCGAGGTCGATCTCGGCCTGCTTTAACGCGGCCTCGCGCTGCGTGATCACGGCCTTGGCACTGGCGATCTGCGCTTTCGCAACATCAATCTCCGCCGCCGCAATGGCTAAGTCCCTGGTAGCATTTTCAAGTGTCGCCGTCGCGGCAAAGCCCTTCTTCTGCAATGCTGTCTGACGTTCACTTGCGCGCTCTGCCTGAGCGCGAACGGCTTCACCCCGCGTCAAAGCCGCGTCCTGGTTCGTCAGGCCGGCACGAGCCGCTAAGAGATCGGCCCGCGCTTGCGCAACTTTCGCATCAAACGTCCGTGCATCGATCGTCGCCATGACGTCGCCGGCTTTGACCTCGCTATTGAAATCGACAGAGAGTTTGTCGACCTGTCCAGAGAGCTGTGAGCCAACAGAAACCGTCACCAGCGCGCGGACCGGGCCCGACGTCGAGACAAGCTTGCGGATGGTGCCCCTGGTAGCCTCAACGGTATCATAGGCCAAACTCGATTCTGGCGACTGGGACGGAGACAGCATCCATACGGCCGCCAACCCTACCGCCGCCAAGGGCGCCGCAAGAGTGAACAGGTATTTCAATGGCTTGGCCATAGGCACCTAATTGCTCCCTCGCGCTTTCGCGCCACTCGTTAGTTAAAACGCCATTTGAGCTTTAATCCGTCGCTAAAGTCTATACGAACGCCGGATTGCCCCTAAAATTCGGCCTGCGTTGCATATGGCCCTGCGGAACCTTTCTGACAACCTGACTCTATACGGGCCAATTGAGGCTCACCGTACGCCTGGGGCCACAGAAGCAGCACAGAGGTTTGCCAGTTGGCCGCCCACCGGCTAGGGTCAGCTCTTACCGATATCATGCCTCTACCCTCCGAGGAGAACCAACACGTGACCTTGAAGCTTCCCGACCTTCCCTACGCCTACGACGCGCTCCAGCCCTATATGTCGGTTGAAACGCTGCAGTTCCACCACGACAAGCACCACCTTGCTTACGTGGATAACGGCAACAAGCTGCTTGCCGGATCAAAGTACGAAGGCAAAAGCCTTGAAGACATCTGCAAAGCAGCCTTCGCCGACAAGAACGCCGGCCTCGTGAACAACGTTGGCCAGCACTGGAACCACATGCATTTTTGGTCCTGGATGAAAAAGGGCGGTGGCGGCAAAAAACTCCCCGCCAAACTCGAAAAGCTCATCGAGGAAGCCGGCGGCTTCGACAAAGTGCGCGGCGACTTCATCAACGCCGGCCTCACGCAATTCGGCTCGGGCTGGGCTTGGCTGACGATCAAAGACGGCAAGCTTGAAGTTGCCAAGACACCTAACGGCGAAAACCCCTTGATGCACGGCGCCAAGCCCATCCTCGGCTGCGACGTGTGGGAGCACAGCTATTACATCGACTACCGCAACGCCCGCGCCAAATACCTCGAAGCCTGGTTCGACCACCTCGTGAACTGGGAACACGTCGAAGAGATG
>JAYSVT010000321.1:0-3403 GCA_043718455.1 Hyphomicrobium sp. | reverse complement strand
CAGAACCATTGCGTCCGTCATCTGCTGGCGTAGGGATTTCATCTTCGTCTCCTCGATCAACGCGGGGACGTCCCCCGCAATGATCAGGATCGAGGATTCAGCGGGCCGATGCTGTAGACGAGTTGGCGCCTGACAATTCAGGCGGGCACAGCAGATGAAACGGTCGAGTTACGACACCACCGCGAAGCGGTTTAGTTCAACCGATCTTATCCGCCATGCTGCCGCACGACGGATAAAATCCTGTTCGTTATGGCGGCCCCGAACGCCAGACGCATTGGTCGGCATGATGGCCACCACCTGCTCGCTAGCCCCACTGTCCGTCAGCGTGAAGAAACACATCACAGCCGTTAGCGCGCGTTTCGTTTACCAAACCTCCTCAGCAACCCTCATCCAATCCGATATCGGTTGCGTGGCCAAGCAAGAGGGCATAGCATGAGTCTTGAGGATTCCTGCACCACACCTCTGGGCGTGTCCTAGACGGCTCTCAACCGCCTTTCTCCAACACCCTTTGGCTCATCGCTAGGCTCCCTGCGATCGCCTGGAGGCGGTAAGTCCATTTCCTCTTCGCGGCGGTCCACGAAAGCAACGTATGAAAGTCCCTGTAGTGAATCGCGCTACAGGACGTGGCTCGCAAGAGCGCAGGGACTCGGACGTGAGAGGTACTCAAAATTGGTTGACTTGACCGGCACGATTTCTGTTCCCTAGAAGGAGGCATGTGATGAAAGAGCTCTTGATGCCCACCATACTTTGTAGTGCGCTCCTGATCGCGTCGCCGGGCGCGCTCGGCCATGAGGACGAACCGGTACCAAACGGCGCTCCGGATCGACTTGGAGATGTGGTCTTTCCAATCTCATGCAGCGCGGCCGCGCAAGCGGAATTCAACCGGGCACTCGCAATGCTGCATTCGTTCTTCTATCCCGAGGCGGGGAAGACCTTTTCCCGATCGACAGACATTGATCCCTCATGCGCTATGGGCCATTGGGGTGTGGCGATGAGTAAGTGGTATCCATTGTGGTTTCCACCGACCAAGGAAATGTTTCAGCAAGGCAAGGCTGCCTTGGAGAAAGCCATTGCTCTCGGCGCTCCGTCCGAACGTGAACGCGCCTATATTGCGGCGCTGGCTAACTTCTATGGCGACTTCGACCGACTCGACCACAAGTCGCGTAGCCTCGGCTATGCGAAGGCCATGGCGGAGGTCTACCAAGAATATCCTGACGACCGTGAGGCCGCAGCCTTCTATGCACTTGCCCTCCAGTCGATCGCAGATCCGAACGACAAGACTTATGCTAGTCAACTCAAGAGCGCCGAGATTCTGGAAGCGTTGTTCGCCAAGCAACCGAATCATCCCGGTATTGCTCATTACCTCATCCACGCTTACGACTATCCGGAGCTGGCCGCACGTGCGCTACCTGCCGCGCGTCGCTATGGAGCGATTGCACCGACGATGCCGCATGCATTGCATATGCCCTCGCACACCTACATCGCCATGGGCATGTGGCAAGACTCCATCGACTCCAATATTGCCGCTGGGGCTGCAGCCCGCGAACTAGGCTGGGCCCAGGAAGAGGTACATACAATGGACTATCTTGTATACGCCTACTTGCAGGGCGCGCGGTCCGGATCTGCAGAGGACGTACTGCAGAATATGGCCGGGGTCAGGGTCGCCGAGAATGCCCGTAGTCTGGTATTCGATTACGCAAAGGCGGCCGCTCCTGCGCGATTCGCGCTCGAGCTGCAGCGCTGGGACGACGCAGCCACGCTCTCCCCTGTCTCCAGCCGCTTTCCGGCAACCCAGGCGCTGACCCATTTCGCGCGCGCGCTGGGTGCGGCACATCTGGGCAAAACAGAAGAGGCCGAGGGAGAAGTTGCGCAGCTCACGCAGTTCCGCGACGCATTGTTGCAATCCAAGCAGGACTACTGGGCCAAGCAGGTAGGCATACAGCGAGAGGCCGCTCTCGCCTGGGTGGCCTGGGCTAAAGGGAACGACGCCACGGCGATCGAGCAAATGCGTAGTGCCGTTGCATTGGAGGCGAGCACATACAAACATCCTGCAGCGCCCGGCCAGTTGTTACCCGCCCAAGAGTTAATGGGAGACCTCTTAGTGGCCATGAATCTCCCCGTGCAAGCGCTTGTTGAGTATGAGGCATCGCTGCGCGCAAACCCGAATCGATTCAACAGCCTGCACGGCGCCGCGCGGTCCGCCGAAATGTCCGGCATGGCCAGCAAAGCAGCAGCTCATTATCGACAGTTGCTGGAGGTGAGCAAAACCGCGGATGGCGAACGCCAGGAGTTACGGCACGCGAGGCTTTTTCTCAGCATCAATTGACCTATGCGATCACGCGCGAGTGCCGGCGCTCTCCCTGACCGGCGCTGAGTCTGGAACAGCATCGAAAGACTCCAGGGAGGGTTCAACTCACCGGACTATGCGCGGAAGATCGGCGAGAAGTACGCACAAATTTCGCAACTGGGCATGGGTGCGGCAATAGCTTCGGCGGAGGCCTATGCCGCCTAACGAATAAGGTTAGATCGTGCGAGCGAAGCGAGCCACGATCTGAACCGTTTGTTGGACAAGCCCGGTCCCGGAGTACGGGCTGAGCCTCATAGAAAATATCTTTTTGGAAATTGCCCCGGTTTGAAGTTCTGCCGGGAAGAGGAGAGTCCGAGGGCCGGTTTCATGCGAGCCGCCACCGTGGTCGGAGGTCGATGAGGTAATAATGGGGTCAGACACGATAAGAAACTATTGAAATCGGCAACGGTGGTACATGAGCAGCTCGAGAAATTGATTGCCGCCGTTCAATGAGTGCCTTCGTGATGTCTAACAACGCGTTCGAAAACGGACGCTCGCAAGCGTGGCTGCGCACGCTTGCTCGCGCCGTTCAACGCGGACGTTGAGGCTGTAGATTTAGCCCTTTTTCGCACGCCCTCGTTCCTCCGCTTGCTCTTGTTAGCGGTGAATCGAAACCGGTTTGATGCTTATCGGATGTTGCGTCGTTGAGCGCCGCGCCTGCTTCAGCGTCTTATCGAGCGAATCGCTTCCTCACCCATCTGTCACAAGCGGGACTTTCATTTCAAGTTTGCTCGGGACAGAAACCGCTACCTGCATTGGCTGTATGACTATTCTCGATAGTTCAAACACATAACTTGGTCCGACCCCAAAAAAGGGGCGCTCGCTTCTTCGCGGCCGCTGATCGGGGGCGTTAAGGCGACTTCGGCATCCGCACCATCCCGGGCTAAAATGCCGTCATGAATGAAAAGTTACTCACTTCTCCGGATCCACTCGCCTTTCTGGCCGGGGGCGGCGAGATGGGCCGCTTGATCCGGTCGATGGACTGGTCGAAGACCTTGCTGGGGCCGGTGGCCGGGTGGCCGCAGAGCCTGCGCACAACCGTCAGCATCTGCCTGG
>JAYSVT010000033.1:0-2727 GCA_043718455.1 Hyphomicrobium sp. | reverse complement strand
TCATTGTTCGCGACACTGGCATCGGCATAGCAGACGATAAAATCCCAGAGCTCTTCCGTCCTTTTGCACAAGCGGATTCGTCGATCAGCCGGCGCTACGGCGGCACTGGACTTGGGCTATCGATCACCCAGCAACTTGTGCAGATGATGGGCGGCTCGATCGGCCTTACAAGCAAGCTTGGCGAAGGCTCGACGATTAAGTTTACGATTGAATTTGCCACGTCGGAGGCAAGCGCTGCACCAAAAACCGTCGAAGGATTGGATCTTTCGGGCAAACACATTCTGGTCGTGGATGATCGTCAGGCTAACCGCGAAATTCTCCAGGCCTACATTCAGGAAGCGGGTGGCAAGGCCGATACTGCTGTTAATGGACGTTCGGCGATCGACGTTTTTCGCTATAAAGAAAAAACCGGCGCGCCCTACGACGTCGCGATTATCGACATGGTGTTGCCGGATATGAATGGCTTTGATGTCGCCCGAGCGATGCAGGCCGGCTCCAAGACTATCGCAACCAAACTCGTCATGTTGTCCTCTGGTTCATCGCCCGGCCAGCTGCGCGAAGCCGAGGAAATTGGCTTTCATGCCTTCCTGATGAAGCCCATTCTGCGCCGCGATCTCGTGACCACTATCAATCAGGTAAGCGAAGCGGCCGATGCCGTCAGCAGAGACGGGCCGAAATCCGTGCAGGCTGCTCAAAATTTCGCGGCACATGTGCTCGTCGCCGAAGACAACCCCGTCAATATGGAAGTGGCACGGCAGTATCTCATTGATCTCGGCTGCCGTGTGGAAATAGCAGAGAATGGCAAAGAGGCGGTCACTGCTTGTGAGAAGGGCCGCTACGATCTCATTTTGATGGACTGCCAGATGCCGATCCTCGATGGCCTCTCGGCAACGCGCAAAATACGCGAGTTCGAGCGAAAAACAGCGGCGGTTGCGATGCCGATAGTCGCTGTGACAGCGAACGCCTACGAGGAAGATCGCAGAGCTTGCATCGATTCCGGTATGGATGACTACCTGAGCAAGCCCTTCACGCCGGAACAGCTCTCCGACGTGCTCCGAAAATGGGTCAAAATCGACGCAAGTGTGGCCCTGCGGGAAATTGAACGAGAAGAGGCAGCCCTTGACGAAGAGTTCGTCCGGACGTTGCGTGGCTCGCGCCCGCAATTCTTCGAGCGGTTGCTCGATCTGTTCGCTGGATTTGGTCCAGGTGCGTTGGAGCAAGTTCAAAGCAGCTATATGGAAAGCGACGCCGAAGCGATCATGAGGCTGGCGCACAGTTTGAAATCATCAAGTGCAAATATTGGAGCCACTAAGCTCGCCGAACAGTGTGCAAATCTCCAACAAATTTCGCGAGTTGGCTGGAACGCCGAGAAGATTGCCAATGCGATTAACGCCGCCGAAAAGGAATTTGCGCGCGTTATGGACGCAGTTGCGGCCGAAAGAACAATTTTAAAGAAAGCTGCATCAGCTTAGTTTTCTTGCCGTCGAGAGAGATTTAATCCCGGTCATGAAAGAAGCTGTAGATCTTCTGCGCGATCTCGAACGAGATTCCTTCAACGGCTTTCAGATCTTCGACGCCCGCGCGCGAAACGGCCTTCGCTGAACCGAAATGATTCATAAGGGCGCGCCGGCGCGTTGGGCCAATGCCGCCAATCTCATCGAGCGGGTTAGCGCCGAGCGCCTTTGATCGCTTGGCGCGGTGCGTACCGATGGCGAAGCGATGAGCTTCGTCGCGCAGCCGTTGCACGAAATACAAAACAGGGTCTTTGGCTTCCAGCATCATCGGCCGGTCACGGCCGGGGATGTGGAAATGTTCGCGCCCCGCGTCGCGGTCTGGTCCTTTGGCAACGCCGATCAGCGCAATGTCCACAATGCCGAGTTCATCGAGCACATCGCGGGCAATCGACAACTGGCCGAGACCGCCGTCGATGAGCACGAGATCTGGGCGGCTCGTCACGCCGGGTTCCACGCCCTCTTCACTTGACGGGGAGGACGTGGCGACGGGCTCCAGTGCATCTGCCGCTGCGAGCCGTTTGAAGCGCCGGGTCAGGACTTCACGCATCATGGCGTAATCGTCGCCGGGCGTAAGGTCTGTCGATTTGATGTTGAACTTGCGATACTGGCCTTTGACGAAGCCTTCGGGTCCGGCAACGACCATGACGCCAACGGCATTGGTGCCGGAGATGTGGCTGTTGTCGTAGACTTCGATACGGCGCGGAACGTCCGGCAGTGAGAAGCGTTCGGCCAAGCCTTCGAGCAAGCGCGCTTGCGACGAGCTTTCGGCGAGCTTCCGGCCAAGCGCTTCACGCGCATTCGAGAGTGCATGATCGACGAGCGTTGATTTGGTGCCGCGTTCTGGTACGCGAAGTTCAATTTTGCGTCCGGCTTTGATGGTGAGAGCCTCCGCCAACAGTTCACGGCTCGGAACAACGTGCGAGAGCAAGATCAGGCGCGGCACTGGCTTGTCGTCGTAGAACTGCGCGATAAAGCTATCAAGTACGTCTTCTACGGGAAGCGAGCGATCGGCTTTCGGGTAATAAGCCCGGTTGCCCCAGTTCTGCCCCGTGCGGAAGAAGAAGACTTGGATACACGTCTGCCCGCCGTCTTGGTGCGCGGCGAACACGTCCGCTTCCTCAACGCCTTCGGGGTTGATCGTCTGATCGGCAGTGACGTGGGCCAGAGCCCACAGCCGGTTGCGGTACTTGGCGGCGGTCTCAAACTCGAGTTT
>JAYSVT010000320.1:0-10476 GCA_043718455.1 Hyphomicrobium sp. | reverse complement strand
GCGCAGCGAGGCCCGAAGATCCGGGGTCTTCACCTCACTCGGACTTGTGAAGATCCCGGCTCGCGCGCGGACATTTGTGCCTCGCGCATTCCGTTGCGTTCGTGGCTGCGCTTGGCCGGGAACGCAGGTGGAGAGAGGGTGCGCTTGAATTGTAACCGTGCCACTCATCGCTACTCCCGCCACCTGCGTCCCCGGACGAGGCGCCGTGCGCAGCGAGGCCCGAAGATCCGGGGTCTTCACCTCACTCGGGCTTGTGAAGATCCCGGCTCGCGCGCGGACATTTGTGCCTCGCGCATTCCGTTGCGTTCGTGGCCGCGCTTGGCCGGGAACGCGGGTGGAGAGAGAGTGCGCTTGAATTGTCATCGTGCCACTCATCGCGCCACTGGCCACCCGCGTCCCCGGACGAGGCGCCGTGCGCAGCGAGGCGCGAAGATCCGGGGTCTTCACCTCACTTGAGCTTGTGAAGATCCCGGCTCGCGCGCGGATGTGTGTAGCTCGCGCATGCCGCTCTGATGGTGGCCGCGCTTGGCCGGGAACGCGGGTGGAGAGAGGGTGCGCCGCCATCGTCATCGCGCGACCTCCCAGGTCGTTTCGAATTCACCTGTCTCTTTGTTTTTTGTGTCCTTCAACGCAATGCCCATACCAGCAAGTTCGTCGCGGATGCGGTCGCTTTCTTTGAAGTCCTTGGCTTTGCGGGCGGCGAGGCGGGCGGCGAGCAAATCGTAAGCGTCTTGAGACAGCGATGTTTTTTCTCTTGGCACAGTGGGATCAAACGTTCCAGTGTGTGCTAGTTGCACCTCTTGACCCTGAAAACTAAACTGCCCAGCCTCGACATACATGCGCTTGTGCTTTCGACCCTGAATTGCTTCTTCGGTAAGCACCAAACCCATAAACTGTGCGGCCAATGCCAGGGACTGAGCATCTCTGGATTTGTAGTATTCACGAAGGCGCGTGATCGCCTCGTGCGTGTTCAAATCGTCGCTTAGAGTGTCGATCATCACATCTGGAACAATACCGCATTGGATGCCGCCAACGAGTTCCGACCATTTGGTCAACTCGCGGCCACTTTCTTTCAGCGACGCATGAGTCCAGTCAATTGGCTGGCGGTAGTGCGTTTTGAGCATGTTAAAGCGCAGCACCGCGCCGCCCCAATGATCTAGTTGATCATCAATGGTTTTGAAATTCCCCAGACTCTTACTCATCTTCTCGCCTTCGACCTGCAAGAAGCCGTTGTGCATCCACACGTTTGCCATGACAGGCGTGCCGTGTGCGCAGCGCGATTGCGCAATTTCGTTCTCGTGGTGCGGGAAGATCAAATCCAAGCCGCCGCCGTGAATGTCGAACGTTCGCCCGAGATAGCGCTCGCTCATGGCCGAGCACTCGATGTGCCAGCCGGGACGCCCCCGCCCCCACGGGCTCTCCCAACCGGGTTCCTCAGGTGCCGATAATTTCCACAACACGAAATCGCCCGGGCTTTTTTTGTGCGCCTCAACCACAACACGCGCGCCCGCCTGCTGCTCATCGAGCTTGCGGTTTGAGAGCTGGCCGTAGTCCGGCATCGAAACCGTATCGAACAGCACTTCGCCAGAGGCGACGTAAGCGTGACCTTTGGCAATGAGGGCCACGATGATGGCTATCATCTGAGCAATGTTGTCGGTCGCGCGGGGTTCATGCGTCGGCTCCAGGCATCCGAGCGCCTTCACATCCGCATGAAACTGGTTCGTGGTCTTTTCCGTCACCCGCGCAATGGCCTCGTTCAAAGGCAGGCCGGGAAAATCCCTGAGCGCGCGGGCATTGATCTTATCGTCCACGTCCGTGATGTTGCGCACATACGTGACATGGCTCTCGCCATAGATATGGCGCAGCAATCGGTAGAGCACGTCGAACACGATGACGGGGCGCGCGTTGCCGATGTGGGCAAAATCGTAGACCGTCGGCCCGCACACGTACATGCGGACATTGGCTGGGTCGATGGGAGCGAAATCCGCCTTCTCTCGGGTCAGCGTGTTGTAGAGCCTCAAAACCACGTCAACCTCGTATCGTCCAAAAGTTCACTGTTCCGCCCGCCAACTGGGTCATAGCAGGGGTTGCCGCCCCCATCATGCCACAACGCAAGGAAGCGAGGTTAGGCCACAAACAGCACGAAGAGGGGGGCTGGAGGCGGCCGTTATGGGCGCCCCGGCCTTGAGCGTCAAGGCGCTGAACACCCTAGGAAAACTGTTACAGCCACAATGGCTCCGCATTGACCCCCTAAAGACACGGGCTTAAGTTCACCCGAATCCGGCGCTGGCAGCTTATCCCAATTAGGGATCTGTGCCGAGCCGCATTTGCCTGACTGGTTGTGACTGCTGGCTCTCGAATCGTGCGAGCCGGTGCGCTGGTGAAATTTGAAGGGGTGACGTTTGGGCGGTACACGCTGGCATCCGGACGCAGAAAGGCTGAGCGACCCGAAGTTGCGTTCTCGCTCGCGCCTGATGCGCAGCATTGGCCTCGCCATCATCGGGGCTATTGCGCTTTATATTCTTTTCGGAGCCCTCGCCTCGCCGCCCGCGTCCGCGCAAAGCTGGTGGCCGTTTGGCGGCAACGACGAGCCGCGCCGCCCAGTGCCGCGCGAACCGATGCGCCAGCCGCAACCCGTTCCGGCACCCATTCCCCAGCCGTCACCCGGCGCTGCCGCCAATTGGTCGACCAAGAATCCGATCTGTCTTCAGCTTGAACAGCGTCTGTTGCAAGAGGGCCAGAAGGGCAATCAATCGCGCGACCAGCTGCCGAAAATCGAAGCCGAAATCCGCAGCGTCGATCGCGCTTACAATGTTGGTGCTTCGCAGCTCGACCGCAGCTGCTACGAAACGTTTCTCTTCACCAAGACGTTCAAGTCTTCGACACAGTGCAAAGAGCTCTTGCGCCAAGTCGAAGGCTCTAAGCGCCGTTTGGCCGAACTCGAAGCGCAGCGTCAAGATGTGATGGGATCGGCCGGGCGGTCCTACCAGGACGACATCGTCCGCGAACTCGCGCGCAACAACTGCGGCGCCAATTATGTCGATCAGGCGCGGCGCCGCGATGGCGGCATCTGGGCCGATGAAGAAGCGCTTGGGTCCAACACCTGGACACCGCACGGTGGCGCGGGTGTTGCGACATTCAAGACCGTTTGCGTGCGCCTATGCGACGGCTACTATTTCCCGGTCAGCTTCTCGACGCTGCCAAGCCATTTCCCGCAAGACGCGGAAGCCTGCTCGTCGAAGTGCGCGGCGCCGACCGAACTTTACTATCACCCCAATCCGGGTGGTGCGATGGAGCAGGCGGTCGCGCTGCAATCGAACGAGCCCTACACAAAGCTGAAGTCCGCCTTTCGCTACCGCAAGGAATACGTCAACGGCTGCTCGTGCAAGGAAGCCGAATTCGTGCCGGCGGCTTCAGCCGACCAGAAGGCTGAAGGTGGCGGTAACGCAAAGGTTCCGCGCACATCGGCCGCACCCGCACGCCGTGCTGAGACGGCACCCGCCGCGACAGGCAACGTGACCACGGGCTCGACCGGGAAAGATGAAACGCTCGACTGGGCGCCGCAGGAACCCCAGCCGCAGTAAGTTGCACAACGCGACTTTAACCCGGCTTGCCGCTCAGTCGCGCCAGCGTTCGTTCTCGGCCGATGAGCGGTAGCAACGTTTTCAATTCAGGCCCCGCCTCTTCGCCCGTCAATGCCAAGCGCAACGGACGAAAGAGTGCCTTGCCCTTAGCGCCTGTCGCCGCTTTGACGGCATTGGTCCACGCGCCCCAGGTCTCGCCGTTCCAGGGTTCTTGCGGTAGCGCGGCCGCCGCCTTGGCGTTGAATTCGGCGTCTTCAATCACCGGCGCAATGTCACCGGAAACGACTTGCCACCAGCGCTTGGCATCCGCCAGCACCGTGAGATTGCCGCGCACCGCATCCCAGAATGGCGGCCCCCCTGAAATACCCATTTCCGTGAGACGAGGCGCCACGTCGTCGAATGGCAACGTGTGCAACAGCTTGGCGTTGAGACCCTTCAAGTCTTCAAGATCAAACCGCCCGGGCGCCGTTGAAATTTTGTTCAGATCGAGCAGCGCCGCCAATTCGTCGGTGCGGCGGTGCGGCTCGATAGCATCCGAGGTGCCGACGAGTGCGGCATGACTCAAGACCGCCATGGGCTCAAGCCCTGCGTCGCGGAAACTCTGCACGGAGAGCGCGCCCAAGCGTTTAGACAACGCCTGACCATCCGCGCCAATCAGCAGGCTGTGATGCCCAAACGCCGGCGGTGTGCCGCCCTGCGCCTCCATGAGCGCAATCTGCACGCCCGTGTTGGTGACGTGATCCTCGCCACGAATGATATGCGTGATGGCAAACTCGATATCGTCCACCACGCTCGTGAACGTATAGAGGAACGAGCCATCGGCGCGAATCATGACGGGGTCGGAGAGCGAGCCGAGATCGACGGTCTGATCGCCGCGAATGAGATCGAGCCACGTTACAATCGTTGGCTGGGGCGCAAGGCCTTGCCCAGCGGCCGTATTGGGCAAGCGAAAACGCCAATGCGGCTTGCCGCGTTCGGTTTCAAGTTTCGCGCGCTCATCCGCTGAAAGTTTCAGCGCGGTGCGATCGTAAATTGGCGGACGGTGCATGGCGAGCTGGCGTTTACGGCGCCGATCAAGTTCGTCTTCGCTTTCGTAACAGGGATACAAAAGGCCCGCCGCTTTTAGCTTGCTCGCGGCCGCATCATACTTCGCCGCGCGTTTGGACTGCTGCTCCTCGCAGTCCCACGTCAACCCAAGCCAATTTAAATCGTCGCGGATGCCCTGCGCCAGTTCTTCGGTCGAGCGCACAACGTCCGTATCATCGAGGCGCAGCATGAAGCGGCCGCCATGTTTCTTGGCATAGAGCCAGTTCAAGGTGGCGGTGCGCACATTGCCGATGTGGATGCGGCCCGTGGGGCTTGGCGCAAAGCGAACAAACGGTTTCATTGGTATCCCGGGTATCAGTGACGATTGCCCGGCACCCTAGCGCCCGTCACTTTAAAGGCAAGGGCGGGGAGGCGCCGCTAGGCCTGTTTGCCGCGCCCGCTCATTAAGCGCAGTGCCAGGGCTTGGATATCGGCACGGTCGGTGCTCGTGAATTTAATGCGCTCGCCGCTCGATAATGTGATGATCATTTCGTAGAGACTTACGGACTTAAGCACCACGGTTTCCGCAAGCCCAGCCATTCCGAGTCCGGCGAGGAAAGTGGAGCCGATCAGGAAGCGTGTCATGGCTCCCGTTTCGTAAACAAAGTAGGCCAGAATAGTTGCGCAGATCACGAATGCCGCGCTGCCGAGTATCAAACCCTGGATATTCCGGTCGCGAATTTCTTCGAGCGAAACACCGGCGATATCCGAAAGCACGATGCGATGGCGGCCAAAGCGCACGGCTTCTTCGCCCTGTCCTGTTGGACCGCGTTCGATTTGCCACATGGGCGGCCGCGTTGCTGCGAGAATGGCTTTGCCCATTGTCTCTTGCTCATGACCTTTGCCGGTGTTGAACTGACACGCTCGCAAATAGAAGTTGGGAAAGACCTAACGCGGCGGCTGGAAACTTATCCTCATGCCCCATCCCCGCCATCGGCAGAAGGTTTGACCAGGTGCTTTTCAAGTTTTGCCGCCACAGCCGATTCAGGTTGCAGCTCCTCCCGAAACTTGTTGGTGATGGGATAGCGCCGGTCGCGGCCGAAATTTTTCGATGAAATCTTGACGCCGGGCGCGGCTTGCCGCCGCTTGTATTCGGCGAGGTTCAAAAGCCGCTCGATTTTCTTGACCGTCTCAGCTGCATGCCCGCGTGCAATGACCTCAGCCAGCGGCATCTCGTGTTCCACGAGGCAACGGAGAATATCGTCCAGCTCCTCATAGGGCGGCAAGCTGTCCTGATCGGTTTGATTGGGTTTCAATTCGGCTGTTGGCGCTTTGGTCAGAATGCGCTCCGGGATGACAACGCCTTTGGGTGCCAGGCCGCCTTCAGGATGATGAGCGTTGCGCCATTTCGACAGCCGGTAGACCTGCAACTTGTAGAGATCCTTGATAGGGTTGAAGCCGCCGTTCATGTCGCCGTAGAGCGTCGCGTAACCGACCGACATTTCGCTCTTGTTGCCGGTCGTCACGACCAAGCCGCCGAACTTATTGGAAATTGCCATAAGTACCGTGCCGCGCACCCGGCTCTGCAAGTTCTCTTCCGTGATGCCGGGTTCGGTGCCGACAAATACATCCTTCAAGCCCCAGGTGATGCCAGCGACGCCCGGCTCGATTGAAATCTTGTCGTAGCGAAGCCCAAGCACTTTGGCGCACGCGGCAGCGTCCATCAAACTATCGTCGGACGTAAACTTTGAGGGCAACATAATGGCGTGAACTTTATCTGGTCCCAGCGCGTCCGCTGCAAGTGCGGCGACCAGCGCTGAATCGATGCCGCCTGACAAGCCCAGCACGACGCCGGGAAAACCGTTCTTGGTGACGTAATCGCGCAAGCCCAGCATACACGCCTGATAAGCGGCCGCATCGCCTTCATCGATTTTAGCGATTGTGCTTTTAGCGCAGTGCCAGCCTTTCGCGCCCTTCGTCCATTCCGTGATGACGAGAGCTTCCTTCCAGGCAGGAAGTTGAGCGGCGAGACTGCAGTCGCTGTTCAAGACAAACGACGCGCCGTCGAATACGAGTTCATCCTGCCCGCCAACTTGATTGAGATAGACGAGCGGCAGTTTGCTTTCAGTCACGCGCGCAACGGCGACGTTCATGCGGTTATCCGGCTTTGGCCAATCGAATGGCGAACCGTTCGGCGAAATTAAAATCTCGGCGCCCGTCTCAGTCAGCGTCTCGACGACCTCCTCGCCCCAGATGTCTTCGCAAATGGGCACGCCGATGCGCACGCCGCGGATATTGATCGGTCCCGGCATGGGCCCGGATGCAAACACGCGCTTCTCGTCGAACACGCCGTAGTTCGGCAGGTCGTGCTTCAAACGAACGGCCGCGATTCTGCCGCCGTCCAGCAGAGCAACCGCATTGTAGAGATGCCCATCCTCACGCCAGATGGTGCCGATGAGGATCGCGGGGCCGTCACCGCACGTCTTGGCCAAATTTTCGAGTGCCACATGGGTTGCATTCTGGAACGCAGGTTTCAGCACGAGATCTTCGGGCGGATAGCCGTTGAGAAAGAGTTCCGGCAGCACGACGAGATCGGCGCCAAGTGTCTTGGCCTTGACGTGTGCCGCCGCAGCCTTCTTCGCGTTGCCGGCAAGATCGCCGACAACGGGGTTCAACTGGGCCAGGGCTATTTTGAGATGCGAGTCGTTCTTCGTCATCGGATCTCACTCGATAGATCCGACTGACGTCTAAAGGACACCATCATTGACAATTGCCTGGGAAAGTTGCGCTTCGGTGAGATTTCTAGCACCCTCTAAATTGGCTCCCCGAAGGTCTGTTCCAGACAGAATGGCATTCTGAAAATTGACGCCTTGGAGATTTGCACTGGCTAGATTGGCACCCTTCAAGTTGGCACCAGTGAAATCCGCAAACGAAAAGTCGGCACCCCTGCAGTCCGCGCCCTCAAGATTTGCTGAACGAAGATTTGCGCCGCTCAAATTGGTTCGGCGAATAAAGGCGCCATGAAGGTCTATCTGCAGAGAGTTCAGCTCTTTCGAACGCAAGTGCTGGTTCATGGTTCACTCCTCGAACTCGATGCAATCAGGTTCATGATAACCTGGATATCTTTCGGGGGCTCGGAATCGCCCCATTTGTGTTCGTTGTTTCTAACATAGGCCGTCAGTAATTCTATGACAGCCTTTTGATCATCTGAATTTCCAGCCGCTATCTGAGCAAGAGTGTGGATGGCAAACAGCTTCTTTTCAAGTTTCTCGTTGGGAAGTTGATCAACAGCATCTTTGAACAATTCGCTGACGAGCTTACGCTGCCCAAGTTCATTTTGACGAGTTGAAGCCTCTGCCTGCCTCGTTTGTGCTTCCGCCTGCTTATTGGCCGCAGCAACGCGCTTTGCAGCCAGCCACAACCCAATTAGCCCACCGGCCAGCAATCCGAGCTTGTAGATGACGTCGGCATTTGCGCGCAGCCATTCCATGCTCAATCGCCCTCACGCAATCAGCGTCTTCTTCTCTGCTTTGCCATCTGCAAGCCGCTCTTTTTTGAGCTGCTCGGCGACGAGGAAGGCGAGCTCCAAGGCCTGATCGGCGTTAAGGCGCGGATCGCAATGGGTGTGATAGCGGTCGGACAAATCCTGGTCTGAAATCGCCGTCGCGCCGCCCGTGCATTCCGTCACGTTCTGGCCCGTCATCTCGATATGGATGCCGCCCGCGTGCGTGCCTTCCGCGCGGTGCACTTCGAAGAAGGCGAGGCTCTCGCGCAAGATGCGATCAAAGGGCCGCGTCTTGTAGCCGGTCGCCGCCGAGATCGTATTTCCGTGCATGGGATCGCACGACCACACAACCGAACGGCCGGCTTTCTTCACTGCGCGGATGAGCTTCGGCAGATTGGCTTCCACCTTATCGTGGCCGAAGCGGCAGATGAGCGTGAGGCGTCCCGGCTCGTTCGCCGGATTGAGTGTGTCGATCAGCTTCAACAAGCCATCTGCGTCGAGCGATGGCCCGCACTTCAAGCCAATCGGGTTTTTGATGCCGCGCGCGAACTCGACGTGCGCGTGATCGGGTTGGCGCGTTCTGTCGCCAATCCAGATCATGTGGCCGCTGGTTGCGTAGTAATCGCCGCTGGTTGAATCTTTGCGCGTCAACGCTTGTTCGTAGCCAAGCAGCAGCGCCTCATGGCTCGTATAGAAACTTGTCGTGCGCAGCTGTGGCGTGTTCTCAGATGTAATGCCGCAGGCGCGCATGAACCCGAGCGTCTCTTCGATGCGCCCGGCGAGTTCTTCGTAGCGGCCGCCTTGCGGTGAATCTTTCACAAAGCCCATGTTCCACTGATGCACACGCTCGAGATCGGCATAGCCGCCGGTCGCGAACGCGCGGATCAAATTGAGCGTCGCCGCCGACTGGCGGTAGGCTTCGATCTGGCGGTTGGGATCGGGGATGCGCGCTTCCGGCGTGAACTCGGGTCCGTTGATAATATCGCCGCGATAGCTCGGCAGTTCTACACCGTCTTTCTTTTCCATCGGCGAAGAGCGCGGTTTCGCAAATTGCCCGGCAATGCGGCCAACCTTGACCACCGGCTGTCCACCGGCATAAGTCAGCACCACCGACATCTGCAGGAAGACGCGGAAGAAATCGCGAATGTTGTCGGCGCGATGTTCGAGGAAACTTTCGGCGCAATCGCCGCCTTGGAGCAGGAAGCCTTCGCCGTTGGCGATGGTCGCGAGTTGCTTTTTCAGATCTCGTGCTTCACCGGCAAAAACGAGCGGCGGGAAGGTCGCGAGTTTTGTTTCAACGTCGGCCAGCACACGAGCATCCGGATAATCCGGCACCTGCAGGACCGGCAACTGCCGCCAGCTCTGCGGTGACCATTTCTCGGTGCTCTTGAGGCCTGCCATTGTCGTCTACTCCATCAACGCCAGAACCGGACGCAAAGCCCGGGTGGCCATCTTAACCCATTTCCGAAGGGCGGCTTATAGGAGATTACGACTTCTGGCGCCAGCACTGCAATGCGCGGGTTGCATGGCGAAGTATGCCGGCTTGCCGCCGCCCGCGCGAGAATCCTGGCAATGGCCGTGCGGGCATGTTGGCTGTGTTCGTGTTGCCCATTTTGGCAGGGCTGTTAGGTTAAAGCTGATCGTATGCCAAAAAATTTCGCAGGCCTTTAATCTTAACGCTACGCCGGTCTTGAGCGCAACGCTGGTTTGGGCTAATATCGCTACAGTGCCGAGTATGGCGCGTGACGCCGGTTCGAACCTTCGAGCTGGCGTTTTTGTTTTGGGGGGATTACCAATTCAGCCCGAAAGGAGCGGCAAGATTATGAAGGCGGCTAAAACCATCAAGGCAGCCAAGACCAGAACGGCGGGATTGGCGCGGCTTGCGGCAATGCCGGATCGCGAGATCGATACGTCCGGCATTCCGGAAAAGTTAGGCTGGTCGAAAGCGGTTGTCGGCAAGTTCTATCGGCCGGTGAATTAGCAAGTGACGCTGAGGACCGATACCGCCTTGCGGGAGCATGTGGTGCGGAAGACAAAAAAGCGCGGCGAGGCAGGGCGGAGTGGGTGAGTAAGGTAATTTTTGGCCGCCCACCCGCATTCCCGTGCGCGATGCAGCGCCTCTATCGGCGGTGCACCGCAGACACGGAATCTTTACCCGCCGAGATTTGAGCACAACTGAAGCCGGTGAAGATCCCGGCTCTGCGACGCGCTTCGCGCCTCTCCGGCCGGGAAAGCGTGTGGAGGGAGCGGCGCGGTCTGCACGCCGGCGCGGCGAAGGCCCGTCCGTGATTCCGCTCGCGTGTTCGCGAGCGGCGACGGGATGACGAGCCGGAGAGAGTGTGGCGCACCGCGAAGAATCGT
>JAYSVT010000319.1:0-10487 GCA_043718455.1 Hyphomicrobium sp. | reverse complement strand
TCCCCAAAATCCGGATCGCCTCGAGCAATCGCAAGACGCCGACAGCATCGGCATTCGCCGTGTACTCCGGGCTCTCGAAGCTCACCGCGACATGGCTCTGGGCGGCGAGATTGTAGACCTCCGTCGGTCGGATGGCCTGCATTAGGCGGATGAGATTGGTCGAGTCGGTCATGTCGCCGTAGTGGAGCCGAAACGGCACATCGCCAGCGTGCGGGTCCTGATACAAATGGTCGATCCGTTGCGTATTGAACGACGAGGATCGACGCTTGACGCCATGCACCTCATAGCCCTTCGCGAGCAACAACTCAGACAGGTAGGCCCCATCTTGCCCCGTGACGCCCGTAATGAGGGCAACGGGCCGCTTCGTCTGCTCACCAGTCATGTGCAAAGCTCTCTCTCACGCCCGTCCCGTCGATCGTCACACCTCGGCCCCCCCGCGAATGAGACGTAATTTACCGTCGCTCGGCCTCAAACCAATGCGGCCACCAATTAACAGGCGCGAGCAGCACGACCCACAAAACCACCAGCCGCCATCGCGAGATAGAGGTCGCAGCTGCTCTATAAGACAGGCCGCACCCGCGCACAAAGCCTCCGTGAGAGGATATCATCGCAAATGTTCAAGGTAGATCCACCCACTCGTGCGCGGTTCACGCGAACCCTGGAGACCCGCATTGCTAGTCGCCGCGCTTCGGCAACCGTCATAGATACCGCGAAGTCATTAGACGGACAAGGCGGCGCGCTTCCCAGGAGTAAGCACCGAAGCGTCGCACTGCGGCAAGGCCGTAATGAAGCGCCCTTTGCTGCAATCGCCGTCCGCGCTGGACGACCCGAACGGGAGCTGGCCGCGCGCGCAAAGACTCCGGGGTTGGCGCTGCCCGGTCTATGATGGACGAAAAACCGGGTAACTTCGCGCGCGCAATCCCCCGCTGAAAGTGCTCGCGCAGCATGTGCGACACCCGAAATTTATCCGGCCGAACAGCATGGAAATTGATAAACTCGGGATCGAACCACACCCGCTCCCCGCCGAAGCGCGAGACGATCGCCAACTCGACGAGGGTCTCCTCACCAAATCCTATGGCCTTGCCTCTCATCCCCAACTCAGGATCAAAACCCCCGACCGAGCGCAGAGCCTCGACATCAAAACCCATATTGCCGCCACTCAGGTAAATCCGGCCATCCGGCCCAGCCTGCCATGGCAGAGAAAACGAGCCATAATCGTCACTCCACCACTTGGGCGGTACTTGCGTATACCAGGGGTAAATGGGGCCGCCGAACATCACCGGCTGACGCGTATCGACGATACCTAGCGCACGCTCGACGTAGTCCATAGGGAATTTCGATTCATCGTCCGCAAACAGCAACCAGCCATCACCGCACATTTCCAGCGCTCGGTTGCGCGCATGGGATAATCCCTGCTTGGGTTCCTTGACCACCGATAATCGGGGCCAATCAATCGAGATTTTTTGCAACGCCGACAGCGTCTCGTCTGTCGAATTATTGTCAACGACGACCACCCGCCAGCGCCCAGAGCTATTCGTTTGGCTTCGCAAACTTTCGATTGCCGTCGTCACATAAAACACGCGGTTGAACGTCGGGATAGCGATCGTCAGGATCGGGGGCGCAGTCATCGGCGACCAAACCGTGCGAGCGTTGCGCGCATCACTGGGGCGAGCTTCCAGTACCACACGGCCATGCCATAATCGATCGGATGGGAAATGCCCCGCTTCTCAATGCGCAGCCGAACCATAGGCGATGGTAAAGTGGTGTTCATCGCAATCTGGCGCGCGACAAACGGAAATAGTTGATGTTCGTGCAGCACCCGTCGCCGCGCCTCGAGAACGAGGGCTCGACTGCGCTCGGCCAAATCACTCTCGACAATGGAGCGAACCGCAGAGACCACGTCCCCTCGGCGCGGATCGATGCGCACGAACGAGCCTGCAGGAAAATCATCCTCCAAGTTGGTGCACCCGACGTATATCGGCATCGCCCCGGCCAGAAAACAATCCGCAAGCTTTTCCGACCAGTAATACGGACCAATGTGGTTTTCAAAAGCGATACTGTACCGATAAGGGGCCAGACCTTCCCATTTGCGTTCTATGGGATTCAAGCCACGCCCGAATATATCACCCAACCCAGCTGCGCGCAATTTCTGCAACATTGCAAGACGCAGCTTGTGACCAGGAAGAAAAGCCAATGAACTCGTAATCCACGACACGTCTTTCGACTTTACGGGCACATCGCCCACGGAATCGAGCTCATCGAAGCTGAGACCAACATGCCAGGCGAGTGCCGGCTGGCTCGCTCGATACCGGGGCGACCTTGGTGGCATGTCTGGATCAGTCGTGTAAATTCGACCAAACGCAGGTTGCCCCCGGTGTAGAAAACGATGGTAGCGCGAGGGCGGCTCCTGGATGACCGCCCAGACCCGATCTGGCGAAGCCATGACATGCGTCGTCTTGCTCGGCTGATTCAGAACGACGACATAATCCGCACCAACGTCTTCACCTTCGACAAACTGAACGCCACCCCAAACGCCAAGACCACCCGGCGATTGCTGCATCAAATCAGGATAGTCCCAGTTCTTTAGGATGCGCACTATCGTCATGATAGCAATCTTGTGCTCTCGATGTATTCTCTGCGGTAACACGCAACGGCCTCACGGGCCCTGGCAAGCATCTTCGGCGCGGACGCTAGGACGTCAACGTAATAGATCGCCGTAGTGCAGTGATAGCGATGCACCGACTCGATATAGCGGTCTAGGTCGCTCAATTCCTTCGTACTGCATTCGCTCAGCAACAGATTGCCGAAATTATCGAATACCCAGAATTTGTCATAACCTTCTCCCGATATCCTCTCGTACATTCCAGAAAAAGACCTTGCGCCTGACGTACCACCTTCCCAGAACAAGAGGGGTTGGGATACCTTGATCATCGCCATGCCGGAGCAGATGACATCCGCATCGAACCCATCAGTGTCGACCTTGAGAAGAACAATGTCTTCCATAGAACCACTCAGGATATCGTCAAGCGAACGCATTTGAGCCGACCCTCGACTGTCCAAAGTGGCCGTACCCCGAGATGCAACCAGGGTGCCAGCTAGCGCACCCGTCCCTACCAGCGCCTCGAGCGCAGTCACGCGGCGTTCCGCATCTATGCGATCGAGATTGGCACGGAGAAGATCGAAATATGGTCGATGCCCTTCAATTGCAATGATTGGATTGCTGCACACCTGCATGACGGCCGCGACCGTGTCACCAATATTTGCGCCCACATCAACTATTATCCCCGATGTTGGCAACTTCGAGCAAAGCACCGGAAGGAAGCGATCATAAAGCCTGTGCGCACCCTGGAATGCGGGAAGATTGTGGTCACCAGGAATACTGATCACATGCTTTCCGATCGCATACTGCGCAGTCGGTGCAATTTTCATACGCGCGACATGCAGGGCCTGATACAGCAGAGGAGGTGTTAGGGACCTCAACCAGGATTTGAGCTTCATACGTATTTCCTAAACCAGCTGCATTTGGGGCAGAAGCAGGGCTATGCCGATACCAGGCAGGACCCGTCACCACCTCAGCACGCCAAGCTTGTAGCCGATCAAATAGCATGCGTAGCGACCAACGTCGCGGCTTCGCATGAGAGCCCAAAACCAGCTGGAGGCATTTCTTGCGGTTCGCCGGTCCAACCTGGTAATCGCCATAATCTTACCTCCACGCCAAGCTCGCATCAGATTGCGCGTCCTATATGCCAATCCAGGTTTCCTGAGCATCACCTCAGCAATCGCAATGCACTCTTCAGCAGCGAGACGACCACCCGTATCGCCCCGATTGATTGTCAGTGAACCCGCGTGCTCCACGTAATGATGACCCACGATGGGCAGGACAGTTAGTGAGGGTTTTGAGAGGGCTGCCCGCAATAATAGTTCTGCGTCAGCCGCAAGTCGGTAGCGCAAATCGAACGAACCCGCGCTTTCGACAACGAAGCCCCGTCGCATGAACTTCGCATTGAGTAACGGGGAGCCGAGCGTCGCCGTCAACGGTGTCAAGGCGATGGAGTGGGGCGACGTAATCATCTCTATGACTTCATCGCATTCGCCTGGACGACGGCGTCGGATATCGGTGCCAACGCAAACGACGTCGACACCACCCAACATAAAGGGGCGTACCTTGGCCACGACCCCGAGCGCCAACTCGTCATCACTATTCAAGAACACCAAGTATCGCCCACGAGCCAAACGGATACCCTTGTTCATAGCGTCGTAGAGGCCGCTATCGGGCTCGCTGACGAAACGCACGCTTGGGTACGACGCCACCACCTCGGGAGTACCATCCGTCGATCCACCGTCGATCACCAGATGCTCCACGTCGACACCCCCAACGCTCGTGGAGCCCTGCGCCAGCACGCTCTCAATTGCTGATGCGATCATATCAGCCCGATTCAGGCACACAGTCACCACTGTAAGCAATGGCGCACCGCGCGCATGAAAATCGGTCACTTCTTTTCCTCTTCCATCCGTGCTCAACTGAGCTTTCGATAAACGCCGAGTGTCTCTCTGACGCAAGCGTCCCAAGAAAATAACTGTCGCCGTTTGTGCCCACGTTGTATGAGGTCTTTTCGCAAATCCGCCGAATTCGCGATTCGCTCCAACGCCTCGCCAATCGCGTCCGTGTCATTGGGATCGAATGCTATGCCGGCATCGCCCACGACTTCAGGCAATGACGACGAATTGCTACTTAGCACCGGACAACTGGCAGACATCGCTTCCAGCGGTGGGAGACCAAACCC
Organism: Hyphomicrobium sp.; assembly: GCA_043718455.1. Classification (GTDB taxonomy): domain Bacteria; phylum Pseudomonadota; class Alphaproteobacteria; order Rhizobiales; family Hyphomicrobiaceae; genus Hyphomicrobium_B. The sequence continues at coordinate 5,703 of JAYSVT010000319.1, read as the reverse complement.
CTCGTAAAGTGACGGGTAGACGAGGGCTAATGCGTGTCGGTAGGCCATTGCAAGTTGCTCATCGGACCCTGCAATTTGAGAAACATGGCTTTCATTTAACCCTAGGCTGGCCGACAGTGCGTGCTCTTCATCCGTAAGTGGTCCACCTCCAAAACAGACAATCCGGAAATCTCGGCGAATCCTTGGCGATGCGGCAAACGCAGCGATCAGCCGCGCAAAATTCTTGTACCCAGATCGCTGTCCGACATAAAGGAAATAAGGCGCACCCTGAAATGCGCGGGATAGCGGCAAACCTTCGCCCAACACCCCGAAATTCTGATAACCCAGATGCGTAACGCTGGTACGATCGATGGGATATCCGAAAATCTCGCAGAGATCCTTGCGCGTATTGTGGGAAATGCAAAAAACGTGATCGCAGCGGGCAAGCGAGGCCCGCTTATGCGCCGTTGTGAAGTGCCCCGGCGTATAGATCTCGTGGATCATGTCGTACATTGTGGTAACGCGACGACGCGCCCCCACCATGTAGGGCTTGGGACTGAAATAAGTCTCATGGACGATATTTGATGAAAGAACCCTACTAAGTATCGGAGACAGAGAGCGCGTCGCGAACCAGCAGATCCGACCTGTGCGCAACGAACTTGGAAGACCGATACCATAGGCGGCGCCACCGCCCAGAGCGCGCAGGTGATCATTGCGATGGAGTGGTGCGAGCACGCGCGCAGTGCAGTCTGGGACCCCATTCAAGCCGGAGACCAAATTGGCGAAATACCGACTGACACCTCCAATTTTTTGGTGCACAAAAACTTGACCGTCAAATAGGATTTTCATTTTGAAACCAAACGCGGAATGTCCCCGACAATCATCATCTGGCCAGTTTCCACATCTATCAGAGGCATCGCTGAGATCTCTCTCAACGCAGTATCGCCAGATAAATAGTTCAACTTGCCCGCAGGATCACGAGATTGACGAAACTGCGATCCTACGAACAATTCGTCGGTCGGGAGATTGGCAAAACGACCAGAAACATCGTTTCGGACGAAAAATGCGTTGATCCCCGCAGTATTGCAGCCGACCAAGCGATAATTTTTCCGCCCAGCCAAATGCACAAGAGCGGCAAGTGAGCAACCCCAGTAGAGACCCGATTTATGCGCATTAAACCGAATAAACTGCGGATCGTATGGGACTGCCACCTTGGCGGTCGAGCCGTAGAGCGCGTTGTATTCGACGATAACAATACGTGGGGAAATACCTGAGATAGCCTCCCATACCCAATAATCGTTACCATCAATATCAATCGATAGCAACCCGATGTCATCAAAAATACCGTGACCCGAAATCAAGGCATCTATGTTCTCTTTGGTTATGAAGGCCGCCTCGGCTTTGATGTTATGTCGCCAATAAATTGCCTCATTTCGTACTTTTGCCATGTTATCCGTAGATCCATCCATAACCAGGCCGGACCAATTTCTATTGCGCAGCAAAAAACGGGTGTTAGCCTCAGCATAATCCTCAACGCCAAATTCGATAAAAATCGGGCGATCAATCGGCACATGCCGCAGCAAGTGCTCGATGATACCGTCTTCCCCAAATTGAGAGCTGACTTTGAATTCCGCGGCGGCGAAATCACCTGGCTCGAGTGAATATATCTGTCGCGCCTCAATCCTGCCCAATGATTGCTGAATCGCATCGATATTTCCACGAAGCTCCGAAATTCGCCGAAGTTTCTGTTTTATTTGTTTGATTAGTGCGGATATCAAGCGGCCCCCTCAAGAAAAGCAGTGTCTAGATCGAGTGGCAACGAGCAGACAAGACTAATCCCGCCTCACCGTCGATATCTGAACAGATTTAAGCGCAGTCGGAGCGTATTGACTTACTAGAAATGCATGATCGCTATAGGTCATTGGCTTCAACCACAACCGCTTGATCAAAGGCCATAATCGGGTCATAACGGAAAGATTGCGAAAGTTTATCGTTTTTGGCTCTTTGGTGATGACATGCAGATCAAAACCGTTGGTGTAGAAGCGTGCACTGTGATTTGCTGCAAGTCGTTCCAAGGTACGCTGTTGATAAAGCCCGACATGTTGACCGTGCTCCTCTCCATAATACCACCATGTGCCTGGTCGGGGGATTGGATCAGGAAGCAATAGCGTTGAAAACAACACCGTGGGAGCAACCTCCAGCATTCGAGCCAATTCGGCTCCGGGCACCACGAAATGCTCGAACGCCTCGAATGCAGTAACAATGTCGGCGGATTCGTCTCGATGTTCAAAGCCGCGCGCAAACAAATTCTCGCAGAATTTGTCCGACCAGCGCGCATCGAAGCCAGCGTCCCTGAGCATCCGCACTTGGATGCCATGCCCGCCAGCGAAATCCACTATACGTGCGTTCTTCTTCCCAATAAGCAGGCAAAATGAACCTACCCGACGAGTGTTGAGAACATTTCTCGCCAAAATACCGGTGTCACAGATATTAATCGGTGAAGCGTAAGCTTCATCTAACCAAGTCGGCTGTTCTGTTTGTAGATAGCTGCAGCTGGCGCATTCGAAATAGTTGACGGTGCGTCCCAGCAGAGGACCGCTGAATTTATATGGTGCCTCTTTGCTGCAGGCGCGACAAGTATCCACTGTGCCTCTCATGCGCCCTCCCGTTGACTGGAACCATTTCTGCGGCGTTCCAACTCGGCATCGATCAGCAGGCCAATTATCTCCGGCATTGCATGCGACGCCCTCCAACCCAGTCGATCGGCCGCTTTGTCCGCATTCCCGACGCTGTAGTCGATCTCGTAAGGTCGTTTTAATGTTTGATCGCTGACCACGTGCTTGACCCAGTCAAGCTGGAGATGCTGGAACGCTTTCTTTGCGAATTCCTCGAGCGTGTGAGTTTGCCCAGTAGCGATCACGTAGTCGTCTGGCTCGGGCTGCTGCAGCATCAACCACATCGCCTCGACGTAATCCGGCGCCCAGCCCCAGTCGCGCGACACTGCAATATTGCCCAATTGCAGGGACCGATCTCCGCCGAGGTGGATATCGACCGCCGCGCGGATGATTTTCTGCGTCACGAACCGCTCCTTACGCAACGGCGATTCGTGATTGAAGAGGATGCCAGAGCAGGCATACAATCCATAGGCCTTTCGGTAACTCTCCACCATCCAGTGCGCCGCAGCCTTTGACACTCCGTAGGGGCTTCGCGGATGGAATGGGGTAGTCTCTGTCGCCGGTGACGTTCCGGTATCTCCGAACATCTCACTGGATGAGGCGTTGTAATACCTAGTTTTTCCGCCTAGAAATCGCATCGCCTCCATCACATTCAGCGTGGCGTCGATGATGCTTTTGACCGTTTCGATCGGTTGATCGAACGACAACCCGACTGAGGACTGCGCTGATAGATTGTAGATCTCACTAGGGGCCACGTCACGCAACACTTGGATGACACTGCGGAATTCGTTGAGGTTGGCCGAATGCAGCCTGACTTTGGAATAGACCGATAACTGCTTCAGACCATCGAACGCGGCAACCTCGGCATCGCGTGACGTGCCATGAACGTCGTAACCCTTGCTCAGCAACAAGCGAGCAAGATAGCCGCCATCTTGCCCCCCGATCCCGAAGATGAGCGCGCGTTTAGCGTTGCCTGACATCAGACAACATCCACGAACTTGCTGCTCGCACTCGTTCCCCGCGTCGCGAATTGCAAACTATTTGTCATCAGCCCTACTCTCCACACATCTTTCAAACGCCCCGTCGTAGTGGTGATGGGCATATGTCTCCTGACCCTAACCTTGCAGCTCCTATCGGCCATGACATCTGTCCGCTGCCGATGGCTTTGTCGCCTTTCATTACCCCAACTATGGTACGATCACCGTCGGTTAGGCAGCCCTGGAGCCACGGACCGCTACCATGCACAACCTGATCAGCCGCGCCAAGGTCACAGGCGACATACCTTTCAAAATGGCGGCCGTTGCTCGCACATCCCTGACTATCCATAATAACAAGCCTAAATAGGCAGTGTGGCTGAGTAGAAGAGCTATGGCTGCCCCGGAAATTCCCAATGATGGCACTAGGATCACGTTGGCAACGAGATTCACCAGAGCCGTTCCGAAACTCGCGTAGAGCGTAACGCGCGGCATCGCGTCTATCAGTAGCCAACTCAAGGTCGCTGCGCTCAGTGGCAGAATGATCAATACCCACGACGTAATCTGCAATGTCGGGATCGATGAAACGAAGGCCGGTCCGAGGAGCCACGGCAGGACGAGCGGACCCGTAAACGTGATGCCCAACGCCATGGCCACCGCCGTCCAAAAACCGGCACCGCAGCTCATTGTCAACAGATCATAAAACCGATCCGGCGCTTCGATGCGGTGTTTCACGAGATCGGGATAGGCCACGGCCGCCAATGCGGAAGGGATGAAGTACCAGCACTCGGTCAAACGGATAGCGACCGAATATACCCCGGCAGCCTGCTCGCCGAGGTAGTGGGTGATGCACAGCACATCCGTGCGCGTATAGAGTGCGACCATCAGTCCAGCGAGCGCAATCGGCCAGCTCTGCACGACCAAGGCCCGCGCAACATCCTTATCCAGCGGCTGGCATTCCAGCAATCGCCGCACTTGCGAGTAAAAGTAGAGATTGATGATGGCCAGCACCACCGCGTCGAGCAACATGGCTGCGGCGAACCATAAAAGGCCGGCGTCGGTCTGCAGCAGCGCCAACCGCACCACGACGCCGATCAATGCTCCAGCAAGGCTGATGAGTGACAAGGTATCGAAGCGACTATCGAGCATCAGCGCGGTGCCCGTCACCGCGAACGCCGTGCCAAATGACCCCATGGCAATCATCGCCACAGCAGCATTGATCTCGGCACCGTAGCGCAACACGGCTATCGCTGCGATGGCCAACACGACATGCAGAGCCGCAGCCGCCAACTTGATCGCCAAGGCCGTACGGATGACCGCGGCACCATCCCGGATCGAACCCCGAGCAAGCTGCCGCACGATAATGGTTTCCGGCGCTATACCCATGGTTACGCCGAGAATACCGACGATGGCTATGGCCACGCTCAGCTTGCCGTAGGCTTCGGGGCCCAGATGTTTGATCATCTGGATTCCAATCACGAGGGACAACACCGTTCGGATCACGTGAACGACGCCCACGTGGCCGAGATTATTGAAGGCACGTGATAGTCTCATCTAAGACGCTTCCGTGCGTGGTCAATTCGAATGGGCCGCGTCGGTCGAGGCGAACGTTTGTGCATCAGTGCACCTCATCGAATGCCAAAAATCCGGGGCTTTGCCGCGGGAGCTCGACACATCACACCACGACGCCTCTGACGAGAGGTCATGGCCGAGCGTTCGCGTATCGGTCCGTCAGAAGTCGGGACACGCCCCCCTCACATCGACGTCATACCACCATCCACGAACAGCAGCGTCCCCGTCACGTAGGCGCTTTCGTCGGAGGCGAGGAAGTGGATACAGTTGGCGACTTCGGTGGAGGTGCCGGGGCGCTTGAGCATGGTGCGCACAGCGGCGTCGTCGTTGTACTGGGCGACCGTCTTGCCGGCCGCCTGCAGGCGGCGCTCGTGGAAGGGCGTGAAAATCGAACCCGGGCATATGGCGTTGACGCGGATGCCTTCCGGCGAATGGTCCATGGCTAGCCCCTTGGTGAGCCCGGCGACGGCGTGTTTTGTCGTGTCGTATTGCAGGGTGCCACC
>JAYSVT010000318.1:0-10495 GCA_043718455.1 Hyphomicrobium sp. | reverse complement strand
ACCTCGTATCCGACGCCATTCACGTCGATGAGGAGATAGCTCTCGCCGACCGCGTCCACCTTGCCGCGTGACCAAACCTGATTGTCTGCAAGTCATTGCAATCGATACTTGTTGCCTGCTGCCTGTTGCCCATGGAGCCAGACATGATCGGTAAGCTGCGCGGCAAGGTGGACGCGGTCGGCGAGAGCTATCTCCTCATCGACGTGAATGGCGTCGGATACGAGGTGCAGGCCTCCGCCAAGACGTTGCGCAATCTGAAGGCGGGCGATGAAGTCTCGCTGACGATTGACACGCATGTACGCGAGGACGCGATTAAACTCTTTGGCTTTCAAAGCGAGCATGAGCGTAGCTGGTTTCGCACGCTGCAATCGATCCAGGGCGTTGGCGCCAAGGTGGCGCTCGCGGTTTTGAGCGTGCTGACACCGCAGGATTTGGCGAACGCGATTGCACTGGGAAATTGGGCGGCGGTGGAAGAGTCGCCGGGCGTTGGCAAGAAGCTGGCGCAACGCATTGTCATGGAATTGAAGGACAAGGCGCCGGCCTTGTCGATCGCGGGACTCAACGTGCCAGCGGGCGCGGGCGGCGCGGCTCAGTCCGCTGGGAGAATCGCGAATCATGCAGCAGCCGAAGCCATCTCGGCGCTAACCAATTTGGGCTACAACCCGGGGCAGGCGTCCGCCGCCGTTGCTGTGGCGATGAAGGAACTTGGCGAGACGGCGGGCACTGCTGGCCTCATCAAGCGCGGCCTGAAAGAATTGGCGAAGTAGGGCGGTCCGGAATATCGGTGTCTGTCCCTCCGGGTCTGACACCGTGAAGTACAGCGGGCTTGTGTCACGGTGTCAGACCCGGAGGGTCAGACACCTTTCCCTTTTCCGTCCCCTTTTTCATCTTAACGTTAAGGGCCATTCCAGCGCGTTCCGCGCGCCGGCGCTAAGCTCCTGAAATCGGCCGAAATAGGCGCCGGAAAATTTTCGTGAAAATTATTTTTTCCCCGGGCACTCTGGCGGCCGCATAATCGTGGGTCGAAACGAGTGATGCGAGGCATGGTGATGTTAAGGATGATGTGGGGGTTGGTCGGGGTGGTCGTGGCGATGGTGGCACCAGCGCGCGCGGCGCCGGTTGCGGTAGCGACGTGGGAAAGTGTGTCGCTTGAGACCGACCAGCGGCTTTCCGCGCACGCCGACCAGAAAATACGCCTCAGGCCCGGCGAATGGCAGACGGGCAACATTGCCTGGATTAATGATGCTGCAGGGGACCCAACTGCAATAGCGGGCGCGCTGCGGCAGCTCGCACGCGTTACTTTCAAAAACACACAGGCAAAAATCGTCATGGCAGATGCGCAAGGACTTCCAAGTGGTCGCGTTGGAATGACGGAGTTTGCGAGGCTCGGCGATGTTGCCGGATTGCACAACGCGAGTCTAACGATGTCTTACGGTTTTTCGTTTTGCGCATGCGGCTACGCGCGGTTACTTTACAAGCCGTGCGTTGCCTGGCCTTGGGATCACCCGCATTTCGGGCGGATACGGAACGTCGCTGTCTGCGAGGTTGAAATTATAGTGGATCGCGCCGTCGCCATCCCACGAAACGCCATCGACAATCCATGCGCTCCAAAGCGCATTGATTGCAGGCGTCCCCGAATTCGTCCATTGGATTGCACCTTGCAGCAGGTAGATCACTCCGTGCAAGTCTATGGTTGAATCCTGGAACACATGGTCTACTGGTTCGCGAGAACCAATCAAGGCCAAGCCAGCGAATGTACCTGTTTTAGTTGCACTCCAGCGCATGATGGATTTTTGCCACTCGAGTTTCACGTTGCTATCGGCAAGCGCGACCGTGACGTCCGCCCCGTTAACTTCCGAGTCGCTAATTCCAAACTTATCGCCGCTTATGATGTAGAGACCTGGATTTAGGTTCACTACTGCGCCGCTTTCTATCTGAAGGCCACCACAATATGTTCCAGGATTCAGGGTCGTCGATGTGCCGTTAACAACCGTATTGGTGAAGTCACATGGTCCGGCCACGGGCAATGAAAATCCGGCGAGCGGGTCAGGAATGAGTTCAGGTGCATGCTCTAGCGGCGGCGTAACGTTTGGCAGGAAGTGGTGGCCATAGCCGACTGCCTGCACCGACTTGCCAACAAGAAAATTGTGAGGGGTATGCGGGTCCACAACGTCGTCTTCATGGTTCGAATTGCCGTAAATATTGCACTCAGGGGCCAGAACCGAAACCGATCCCTTGAGTTCTAAAGTGTGTTTGCGGGTTGGATGCATCGCCATGAAGCAAAGCGGTTCGCGCGTCACAGCACTTGCTGCGCTTGCGAGTATGTTAACGTCGAACTTATTGAAACCGGCAACACGCAGAAGGTAAGTATCGACCTTAATACTTGCGTGCCCAACGAGATGGTCCCCCTCATATAAAAAACTTACATTTTCGACATTGGGCAAGCTGGATTTATTGCCGTCGAAAAATACCTGCGCGATCTCAATTCTTTGTCCCTTTGTTAATCCGCCATCCACGCCGGATAACTGTTCTGCGTCGCCGCGATCCGAAACACCCGCGAGAACCGCAGCATCCAGGGCTTCCTGCAATTTTGCCTTGCGCCAAGCCGTTAGACTGTAGTCAACGGCGGAGCCTGCAATACCCACCAACGCGACTAAGCCAATCGCAAAGAGAACTGATACGGTGCCGGAATTGCTTGAGGGAAAGGAGCGGGACGCGTGAGTATTGAGATGGAGCATGTGCGTGTATACCTTGGAGCGGGGTGGCGAAACTCGGATTCTACTACCTGTCGGTTTTGAGATATCTTTTGGCCTTGGTCACGATGATTTCTCAATTCCATTGCTCGAGGTATATGCCCAAGGGGCTTTACTAATTCCTAAGTGGACCCCCCGCTCATTACAACGTTCAATATATTGGTTATGGAATTGATAAAAATTTCTGAATTAGGAGCAATTGGAATGAGCAGCTACCGCCACACCGCCGCCATCGGCCGCTTCGCTTCGACCTCAATCGCCGACGTAGTCTTCGCCGGTGCCGGCGCGCTTGATGTACATGTCGTCAGAGATGCCTTGGCCGATGGCTGCGCGGCGGTCGCGAATGGCGCTTGCATTTGGTTGCGGGCCGCTGACGACGCAGAATTTGCACGAACAATTGGCGGGCAGAACTATAGGTTGGGTAGACGGAGGCGCGTGAGCGCCGGAGGAAACCCAACACCCCACGACGAGGTCGTGCAACAACAGATTTGAAGATTCGAATTCTTGGCGTTGGGTTTCGCGGGCTCTTTTGATTTGGCGCTTCCGACTCTCCTCCGTCGAGCCGGCCGGAAGCGCCGGACGAGCGCCGCTCTACCCAACCTACGGCGCGGAGTTCTTGGCACGCCTTTGGACGCCTCACTACCCCTCACTACCCCTCACTCTCCATCGCCGATGTCCATTTCGTCGGCGCAGGCGCGCTTGATGTAGACGTCGTCGGAGACGCCGTTACCGATGGCTGCGCGGCGGTCGCGGATGGCGCTGGCTTTCGGCTGCGGGCCGCTGACGACGCAATATTTCCCGGGCGCGAAGCCGGTAAATTTGCTGGTCTTGATGACAGCGCCCCAGCCGTTGCTGGCGAAATTCCCGGCGGCCTCTTCCGATTGCGTGCAATAGGCGATGGCGAACCAGCCGCACATGGTTTTGGCGTTCGCGGGTGTTGCGGAGACGGCCGTGGCGGCAACAAGGGCAACAGCCAGTACGAATGACGACGTGGTGTTCAAAGCGGTCTTCATGGCAAACTCCTCAGATTGAAAAAAATGTTGAACGGCGTGGTGGCAGGTCGGTTTGACAGCAAGTAGCTTGGGTCGATTGGGGGGCGAACACTTGTAGGTTGGGGTCAAGCGTAGCGCAGACCCAACATTTCTTCGTAAACACAAGTTTGATGCCGTAATTCTTTTCCGCTGCCAAGTTGTTGGGTCTGCGCTCCGGCTCGCGCCTCCGCTTGACGCCAACCTACGTTCCCCGTCTTCGCAAGAGCCACGCCCGCTGCCTTTCGGCGCAAAATCCCGCAAGGGGACTTCCAAGTGGTCGCGCCTCGTACAAGTGCAGGGCACGAAGCTATTGCGCCCTACGCGGTATCTCCTGCGCTATGCTATAATAGGGTTGCGCCGCCGCGAAGCAGATATGAGGACATGCAATGCACTTGGTGCAGATTTTATTGCCGCTGAGGGACGGCCAGGGCCGCGCGTTCCCCAAATCCAATTTCGATAAGGTGGCGGCGAAACTCACGAGCCGCTTTGGCGGGGTGACGGCGTACACGCGCACACCGGCTGAGGGGCGCTGGAAGGTTGGCACAAATCCTGTCAGCGAAGATGATGTCGTTATCGTCGAAGTGATGGTTGCCGAACTCGACAAGGCGTGGTGGCGGACCTACCGGCTCAGCCTTGAGAAGACGTTCAAGCAGCAACACGTTATCGTTCGCGTTCAGGCAATTGAAATTCTATAGTGGGGATAGGGCAACCTGAAATCCGGAAAGGCGCTTGAACCATCATGGCAACATTTGTCGTCGCGCACGGGGCATGGTCGTCGGGGTTCGTGTGGAAGAAGATGCGCCCGTTGATGCGGGCGGCAGGCCACGAACTGTTTACGCCGTCGTACACGGGGCTTGGCGAGCGGTTTCACTTAGCAACGCCCGAGATCGATCTTGAGATGCATATTCGCGACGTGGTCTCGGTGTTATTTCACGAGGACCTGCGCGATGTGATCCTGATCGGGCACAGCTATGGCGGCATCACAGCGACCGGCATCGCAGACCGCGCGGTGGAGAGGATTTCGCAGATCGTATATCTCGACGCGTTTATACCCAGCGATGGGCAGAACATGCTTGATTTCGCGTCGCCGGAAACGCGCGCACGCTGGCTTGACGGCGCGAAGTCGCAAGGCGAAGGCTGGCGTGTGCCGTCCAATCCGCTGCCCCCCGATACGAGTACTGAAGACGTTGCGTGGATTACGCCGCGCCGCCACGGCCAGCCCATTAAAACGATGACGGAGCCTTTGAAGTTATTGAACGGCGAGACCAAGCTGCCGCGCAGCTACATTTATTGCACGAAGATTGGGCCGGGCGATATGTTTGGGCCGTTCGCGAAAAAGGCCAAGGCCGATTCCACGTGGCGCTATTTCGAGATGGATGCGAGCCACTCGCCACACATCACGGCGCCGGATGCGTTGATGGAGATCCTCAATAAGATTGCGGCTGGCCCTGGCTCGAGTGCGAAGCCCTGATGGCTCTCCACATCTACATTGATGCCGATGCCTGTCCGGTGAAGGACGAAGCGTTGAAGGTTGCAGGCCGGCATGGGCTTGGCATTACCTACGTCGCCAATTCGTGGATGCGATTGCCCGAAGGCGAACGCGTCGAGCGGGTCATTGTCACGGACGGGCCGGACGCCGCCGACAACTGGATCGCGGAACGGGCAGGCATTGGCGATATCGTTGTGACTCAGGATATCCTGCTTGCCTCGCGCGTGTTGAAGAACGGCGCCATGGCCGTCGGCAATACGGGCAAGCCCTTCACGGATGCCTCAATCGGCATGGCGCTGGCGATGCGGGAATTGTCGCAGCATCTGCGCGAGACGGGCGAGAGCCGGGGCTTTAACGCGGCTTTCACGCGCCAGGATCGCTCGCGTTTTCTGGAAGCCCTGGAGCTGGCGGTGCAGGCGGCAAAGCGCGGGGCGTAAACTATGTGTTCAAATCACGAGGAATGCCTGGGGTCCGTGGCATTTGAACAATTGGGTAAATGATTATTTTACTGCTTCGGGTGCTTAATGGCCGTTAGGGTACTCAGTGAGCAGCGGGCATTTGTGATGGCAGTAACAGACTTGCAGCGGTCGAAGATTGGCGCGGCCGCATCCGCCGCTGGCGAAAATCGTTTTGCACCGCGGCGCAAAGGGCAAACGGCGGCTTTGATCTACCTAGAAGGCGCGGTCGAATCCGTGCCATGCCTCATCACGGACATGTCGACGACAGGCGCTAAGCTTCAGTTGCGCAATGGCTGGGACAACCCCTTTAAGTCGAACGTCAGTCACATGGATCGCATCAAGCTGGTCGTGCGCCTCGACAAGGTGATGTACGATTGCAAAATCGTGCGCCGTGGCGAGACGGAACTGGGCGTCAAGTTTACCTCCATGCCAAAGCCCATGGCCAAGATCGTGCGCTAGAGCATCATCGGACCGTACGGAATCGCTGATGCGATTCATCGGTCCGATAAAGATGCTCTAGAATCATAGTGCTAGAGCAATTTCATCCGATCTCTGGATCGCCGGAGCGATCCTGTCCGATCGGATATTGCTCTAGGATTTGGGCCCGCTAGCACCAATGCAAATTCCAAAGTTTTGAAGTGCTGGCGTAATTGCCGGCATTTTTTCTGCGCTGCGCGTCTATGATTGAGTGCACCCAAAAAAACTTCAAACGGCTGCGATGCGAACAAAAAAGTAAACAGTTCTTTAACTGGCTTAAGTGCTTAATGAGTTGTCACTTTAGAAAATAAGCACGTACCCGGATTGCGCACGATGCGTTCAGTAGACCTTAATCGGGAACGACACGAGACACCAGTTCTGGCCGCGAGTGAAAATCGCTTCGCCCCACGGCGAAAGGGCCAAACACCCGCCTTGATTTACGTCGAAGGGGCCCCTGACGGCGTGCCTTGCCTCATCAAGGATATGTCGACGACCGGCGCCAAACTCGAGCTTCAGCAAAAGTGGACTTATCCGTTCAAAGGCACATTCGGCCACATGGATCACATCCGGCTTGTGGTGCGCGCCGATCGCGTGATGTACGATTGCAAGATCATTCGTTGCAAAGATGGAATTATGGGCGTCAAGTTCACGTCCATGCCCAAGCCCATCGCAAAAGTTGTGCGCTAGGGCCGGAACTTTGAAACGCTGGAATTCTGCATGATGCTGGCCGCTGCGCCGGCATTTTTGCTTTTGGTGGCCGATTGGGTAGTGGGATGTGGCTCAACGCAGCTTGACGGGGGAAGCGAATAGCCCCACGAACAAAACATGACCGACAGGCTCGTCAGTTCGGCGAAACGCGAAGTGGACGCTTTTGAAGCGACGATCCGGCCGCAGTCGCTCGCCGAATTTATCGGCCAGGTGCAGGCGCGGGCGAATTTGCGCGTGTTCATCCAGGCCGCGAAGGCGCGCGGCGATGCACTCGATCATGTGCTGTTTGCGGGGCCGCCGGGCCTCGGCAAAACGACGCTGGCGCAGATCATGGCCAAAGAATTGGGCGTCGGGTTTCGCGCGACATCTGGCCCCGTGATCTCGAAAGCCGGGGATCTCGCGGCGCTGCTGACCAACCTTGAAGAGCGTGATGTTTTGTTTATCGACGAAATTCATCGGCTCAATCCCGCGGTCGAAGAAATCCTTTATCCGGCCATGGAAGATTTCCAGCTCGATCTGATGATCGGCGAAGGGCCAGCGGCGCGTTCCGTGCGCATCGATTTGCAGAAATTCACGCTCATTGGGGCGACGACGCGCGCCGGCCTTTTGACTAATCCGTTGCGCGACCGGTTCGGCATTCCGGTCAGATTGAACTTCTATTCAATTGAAGAGCTTGAACTCGTAGTGGCGCGCGGCGCGCGGGTGCTTGGTGCGCCGATGGCTCCCGATGGCGCGCGTGAGATTGCGCGCCGCGCACGCGGGACGCCGCGTATTGCCGGGCGGCTCTTGCGGCGCGTGCGCGATTTCGCGGCGGTCGATGGGGCGCCGATTATCAATGCGGCGGTTGCCGACAAGGCGTTGCGCATGCTTGAAGTCGATAACGAGGGCCTCGACGCGCTTGATCATCGATATTTGAATTGCATCGCCAAGAACTACGACGGCGGGCCGGTAGGGATCGAGACGATGGCGGCTGCCTTGTCCGAGCCGCGCGATGCGCTTGAAGAAATCGTGGAGCCGTACTTGTTGCAGCAGGGATTTATCGGCCGGACGCCGCGCGGGCGCGTGCTGACGTTGAAAGCATACCGGCATCTGGGGATGTCGGGCCCGGCGCGGCAGGCGGCCCCAGAGTTGCCGATTTTTGATGATGAAAACGGCGGCGAAACGGGGACCGGGTAAATCGTGTTCACGCGCAGGGATATTCTCAAAGCTTTGACTGTGATGGGATTGAGCGGCACGGCCTTTGGCGGCTACGCGCTCGCTGAACCGTTTCGCCAGACCGTCAAGCCGTACGCGTTGACGCCGCCGGGCTGGCCCAAAGGCTTGAATCTGCGGCTTGCTATTCTCGCCGACATTCATGCCGTTGATCCTTGGGTGTCGGCCGAGCGCATTGCCGGTATCGTCGAACACACAAACGCCCTTCAGGCGGACGCTATTTTGTTGCTTGGCGATTATGTCGTTGGGCATCGCTTGAGCCGCTTCGGTAAAGCCGTGCCGCATAAGTTGTGGGCGGGGGCACTCGGAAAACTGAAGGCGCCGCTCGGCGTGCACGCAGTGCTCGGAAATCACGACTGGTGGGAAGATTACGAAGTTCAGTTGCGCGAGAAGGGGCCAGTTCCGGCGGGGCTTGCGCTCGAAGCCGTTGGCATTCCGGTGTACGAGAATAAAGCTGTGCGGCTGATGAAAGATGGCAAGCCGTTTTGGATCGCGGGGCTTGGCGACCAATGGGCATTTTGGCCAAAGAAGGAAAACTACGACCGTTTTTTCCGACGCGGAAAGATCGACTATCGCGGTGTGCATGATCTTTCCGGCACGCTGGCCCAAGTGACGGACGATGCGCCGGTTATTCTCATGGCGCATGAACCCGATATTTTTCCCGAAGTGCCAGCGCGCGTGTCGTTGACGTTGTCGGGCCATACGCATGGCGGGCAGGTACGCGTGTTGGGATATTCTCCGCTCGTGCCTTCGCGCTTCGGCACGCGCTATATCTACGGGCACATCGTTGAAGAGGGGCGGAACCTCATCGTTTCGGGCGGGCTTGGAATGTCAGCTTTGCCCATCCGCTTTGGATCGCCGCCGGAGATTGTGGTTGTGGAGTTGGGATCGAAGAACACGGCATGAGCAGGGTAGTATGAGTAAAGAGAGCTGGCCCGATATTTCGGGGCACATCATCAGCGATGAAAACGGCCAGCGCCATGTGCTGCCGGTGCGCGTGTATTTTGAGGACACCGACGCCGGCGGGATTGTTTATCACGCGTCCTATATTCGATTTGCGGAACGCGGGCGCACCGATTTTCTGCGACTATTGGGCTCGGACGCGCGCGCGATGATCGATGGATCGGATAGCAAGGAGCCGGCCGCATTTGTCGTCCGGCGTATGAATATCGATTTTTTCCGGCCGGGGCGTATGGACGATCTTTTGATCGTCGAGACGCGGGTGTTGGAATTAGGCGGCGCCAGCGTGACGCTTCGGCAGACGATTTTGAAAGACGACAAGCGCCTATTCGAGGCCGACGTTACGGTTGTGCTTGTGTCGATGTCGGGAAAGCCGTTGCGCTTGAGCGAGCGTGTGCGCGGTTCGTTTGAGGCGCATGCCGGGGTCAGACCCCTCACATGAAATTGGCGTGCAGGCCCGATCTTTTCTTGTGAGGGGTCTGACCCCTCAATCGCCGGGTCAGACGCCGCTCCAAACTTCCCATTGCGTGCGCGCGAGGCGATAGGCGTCGGGGATGGAGAGCGCCCATACGAAAATCCCGAGCGCGGCACGGCCGATGAAGGAGCGATCCGGCGGCGTGATTTGCCAGGTGAGCAGCGCCAGGAGCAGCGTGAAGAATGCGAAGCCGAAACCGCGCTGCGGCTGGCCGCTGGCAACATGTCCCATGCCGGGGAGTAGTATGGCGAGCGCGAGAACCGCGTTAGGATGCCGCGGTTTTTTGGGCGTGGCCGGGGCGGTCATGATGCCGTCCTGACGGGATGTGGCGCGAGACTTGAGAGCAGTTTTCCTAGATTGGCAACGATTGTGTCGAACAGTTCGGGCGACAGGGCCGCGCCTTCGAAATCACATTGACGCAATAGAAGATGCTGGCCGCGTTTGCCTTCTGCGAGTTGAGTGACAATGCGCACGCCGCGTTTGGTTGCGGCGATTTCTTTCACCCTTGGATCGGACAGAATTCTCGCCGCTTCAGGGGCTATTCTTGCGAGCGTGTTTTCTGATTTGTCTGTTTCACCGCGAACGAGGCATTCCCACGGCAAGGAGGGCGGCGGGTCGAAGCGCTCGCTCATCCTTTCGGTGAGCGAATAGAAATCAGCGCCCGAGGGGCGGATCAGGATGGCGATGCCGGCGTCTGCAATCGGCAAAGGCTGAATGGCTGTCACCGAGATCCAGAGCTGAGGCAGGCGCTTGATGGTCATCGTATCGGGGATGAGATCGAACTTAAGATCGAGGCCACGGTAGCGGCCTTCAAGCTTTGGGATGCCGGCGCCGTCGGTGGTGACGTGCGGGTCATCGAAGAGCGCGACGACGGGATCGAAGATGACGCGGCGGCGGGCGCGGATCGTTTGGCGTTCGCGGTGCGCGAGCCA
>JAYSVT010000317.1:0-3438 GCA_043718455.1 Hyphomicrobium sp. | reverse complement strand
GTGGCGGACTGGACGCTTACGAATGCCGCCGCCCGAATGGCGCGCTTCGCTTCCGGTGCAGCGCTTGCGCCAAGGATTTCACCGTCACAAGCGGCACCCTGTTCGCCTCGCACAAACTGCCGCTCAAGTCCTATCTCGCGGCCATTGCGATCTTCTGCAATGAGGTCAAGGGCAAGTCCATGCTCGCCATGTCACGCGACCTGGGCCTGTCCTACAAGGCCGCTTTCGTCCTCTGCCACAAGATGCGCGAAGCCATGTCGCAAGAACTCAAAGGCCGTGTCATCGGCGGCGAAGGCAAAGAGGCGGAAATTGACGGCGGATATTTCGGCGGATACGTCAAGCCCGCCAATCTCAAGGAGGATCGCAAGGACCGCCGCCGCTACGAAAATCAGTCCGGCAAGCGCAAGTGCGTTGTGATCGTGCGCGAGCGCGAAGGCAACTCGCTTCCCGCCGTGTTCCAGACCGAAGGACAAGCCCTCGATTTCATCCGGTCGCGGGTCGCCAAGGGCACGGTCATTAATGCCGACGAATCGAACGCTTGGAACGACCTTCACGCCCGCTTCGAGATGAAGCGCATCAATCACGAACAGGCTTACAGCCTTGACGGCGCTTGCACCAATGGCGCGGAAGGCTATTTCAGCCGCTTGCGCCGTGCCGAAGTCGGCCACCAACACCATATCGCGGGCACCTATCTTCTCCGCTACGCGCAAGAGGCGTCATGGCGCGAGGATAATCGCCGCGTGTCCAATGGCGATCAGGTGGGCCGCGTGGTCAGTCTCGCCATGATGCGCAAGCCCTCAGTGGATTTCAGCGGGTATTGGCAGCGGCATAAGGCACTTTGAGCCAACTCCGTCATTTTAGGTGCGCCAAACTTTTCCTTGCCCTACCTAAACCGACCGTCTAGAGGCTCCCGGAACCGGCATTTTCGAGATTTTGCACTTGTTGATGAAACAGAGTATCTTGTGGCCCATCCGTTGGCGCGGCGCTACGTTTAACGAAGAGTTAATGATTCGTTCGTTTTTGAGGAGGGTTTGACGATGAACCTAGTCGCAGTTCAAGATCGTCGGATTTCTGGCAGTGTCGCGCAGTTCAGCGACAGGCGGCTGACCCGTCTCCACGCGATCATCGAAGCAAATTCACTGCTGCGGGGAGACTTCACCCTTTCCTCCGGGCGATCAAGCAAATATCTCTTCCAGTTGCGGCAAACTACCCTTCATAGTGAAGGGGCGCTACTGATTGCCGATCTGATTGTGGATTTTATGAAGTCCCTTAATCTCACTTGCATTGGAGGCTTGGTTCAGGGGGCCGTGCCGATTGTCTCGTCAGTCGCTCCAATTAGTTTTGAGCGGAAGTATCCTATTGACGTGTTCTTTGTTCGCAAAGAGGCGAAAGTTCACGGAGCGAAAGAACGTGTTGATGGGTATATGCCGAAGGCAAAGGAAGTCTTGTTGGTCGATGACGTCACCACTTCTGGCAAGTCAATGCTCGACGCCATCGCTGGGATGAAAGAGTCTGGATATGATCGGCCTGTGAAGAAGGCTCTCTCGATTGTTGATCGCCAAGAGGGCGCGACGGAGTTTCTAGAGACACAAGGTATCGAGCTTTTCTCGTTTTTCAAGAAAAGCGACTTTGCCATTTAGGCTGTATGTCTCTGGTCCCAATATCCATCCCCCGACTTCGTTCCGAGTATACATCCCTAACCGCTGCCAATACATTGGCTGGGGCTGGAATCTTATTTTCATTCGAACGGTTTGCTTGGGATTGTCTTGATACTGTTGATGACAACCGCAAACCCGTCGCTTTTGCGCTCGCTGCCACCTTTGATCTTTTGGCGCGACGGCAAGACGGCGAGCCTATCGCATTTGACGAAGGTCGGATGTACTTTGATATTTTCGACCAGCCCATCCGTTCAAGCATTGATTTCTTAGCTGGAAACGATCCGCTCGCAAACCCTCTAAAACTGGTGGCGGGATTGGCGGACGCGTACAAGCGTCTCCGCCGCGAAATATGAACATTGGAGGCTAGGCGAGCTGCCACTTCGCCTCTGTCCGCTCCCCGATTTTTACCACGGCTTTCCGCCGCTCCAGATATGCCAGATTGGACCGTACCGAATGCGCCGGCACTGGGGCCTTGGCCTTTGTCTCGCCGATGGCAGCAGTGACGGCGGCAACAACCTCAGCCGTTGCCAGCGGCTTTCCCTCAGCCCGCCGTAGCGCATCCAGTATCAGCCGCCCCAGTTCTCCCATCTTGAACAGTTTGGACCGCTTGCGGGCGTTCTTGGGCTTAATGGAACCGACCTTGTAGGCCGGATCGAACAGGGCAATGGTGGCGTCGAGGCTGGCCAGTTCCTTGCCGTGCCGGGCGATCTGCTTTTTGAGATTGATAACCCGGCCCGCGATCTGGGCGCGCTTCTCTTTCAGGGCGGGAATGGCATAGGTGTTCATGCCACCGATTTAGAAAGTTGAAGCTCGGAAGCAATGGAAATCATGTGGCGTTTGCGCCATAAGACCGCAACGGTCCATGCGTTCGATCGTTATGCATTCATCCCCTTACTGTCATCGCCGGATTTATTCCGGCGACCCATGGCGCGGCAAATTCCTGAGTCGAGCGTGTCCCATGTATTGGATCGTCAGAAATGGCAATCGGCCGAACACGAAGTCCAACTTGCGATTCATGCCAGTGGGGCCAAGCCCCGCGAGGCGGCATGCGCCAAATCCGTGCGCCTGAAGCTTCTCCACAAGTTCATCCGGAGTAATGAACTTTGCCGGATCATGCGTGCCGTGGGGCAACAGGCCCAACACCCGTTCACCCAATGTAACGATGACCAGCCGGGCCACGAAAGTGCGATTGATGGTGTCGAACGCGAATGTCCCGCCCGGACGCAGCACCCGGCGGATTTCGCCGATCACGGCGGCAAGATCGTCCACATGCTCGAGGACATCGACGCAAACCACATGATCGAAGCACGCGCCGCCAAACGGCAGGTCTTCGCCGGACGCCATTGCATAGGAGATCGCCAACTGTCCCGCTGCCGCATGACGTATCGCAATGGCAATCGCCCCCGCCGAAGGGTCGACGCCGGTGACAACGGCGCCGCGTTTTGCTAGCGCTTCCGCCATGAAACCACCGCCGCAGCCGAGATCGAGAACGTGTTTTCCCCGCCAGTCGATCAATGGATCGAAGTAAGCCAGACGCGCCGGAACCAGATTCTGCAACGTGCGCAGCCAGCGTTCCGATCCGTCCCACCAGTGGGCGGAATAGCGCTCGTAAATCGAAAGATCGTTCAACTGGTGAAGCTTGGACCGCAGCCGGGGCAGGGGCAGCCAATAAGGATGCGCCTGTTTGTATGCCGTAAAACTTTCCCCAAACAATCTGGCAAAGCGCGCCTCCTTGAACAGCGGTCCGATCAGGCAATATGCCGTTAGAATAACGGCAACG
>JAYSVT010000316.1:0-10684 GCA_043718455.1 Hyphomicrobium sp. | reverse complement strand
AGGGCCGATAGACCCTATCCAATCGCAGGTGACCGCGCCTTGAGGCCGGCAGCCGTCGCAATCCCTGTCAACGCTATCACGACTCCGGCCGCGATGAGAGTTGCCTTTGTACCGGCAGAATCGAGGCCCACGCGGTAAACGAGCGGCCCAACGGCCTGTCCAAGAAAAAAGAAGAATGCGTGAGCCGCGACGCCGGCCCCACGGTTGTCAGGCGCGAGTTCAGTCGCTTGCGTCTGCAGCGAATTGTGGATCATGTAGAACCCGGCGCCGATGGCCACAAATATCGCCATCTCAACCGGCCACGACCATTCCGGCGACAAGGCAACGAACCCGAGACCGCATAGTGCCGCGCCTGCCCGGATCAGATTGTAGGGACCAAGCCTCAGCAGCATAACGCGCACGAGTGCTGTGTAGGCAAGACCGCCGATAGCAAAACCCGACAGCACGAACCCCGCTTCCTTGAGGCCGCCGGCGCCACGCCGCTCTAGCATAACCGCAAGATAGGGGAACAATCCAAACACGACGATCCCTTCGATGAAAACAGCTGCGAAACAAACAATCGTCTTTGGATTGGCAAACACTTGGCCGTATCCGTCAAACATGCGGCGCGGCTGGAACGGCGGGCGCTCGACTTTGGTTCGCGGATGCAATTGCCACAGCGTCAACGCGAGTGCGGCCAGCGCTAGCCCCGTCCCGCCCATCATCGCCGCGCGCCAGCCGAAGTAACTCGCGATCAATCCCGAGCCGACGGAGCCCGTCATTTGCCCGGCTATCACGGCCGTCAAAACGCGAGACAAGGCGATCTGCCGCTCTTCGAATGAAAACCGGTCGCCAACGAGCGCGAACGCCAGCGGGATGATGCCACCAGCTGCCGCGCCGCCAATAATACGCGCAACGAACAGAGCATCGAGCGACGGAGCTAATGCTGTTGCGGCAAGGCATAGCGCGAGCAGCCCGAGCGTGATCTTAATGATGCGCGCTTTGCCGAGGCTGTCGCCGAGCGCACCGAGAATGGGTTGTGCAATCGCATAGGGAAACGTGAAGGCGGTGGCGAGCAGCGCGACGGAGGCCGCATCGACGCCGAGGTCACGCGCGATATCCGGCACGACCGGATCGATGAGCCGCATCGACATGGAGCTGGCGAAGCAGCTGGCGGCAAGAATGGGGAGGAGGCGCATGTGGTTTGTCTCCCTCTCCCCATTCGCCCGAATGAGGGCGATGGGAAGAGGGGATTATCCCTTAAAACAACCCCTGAATCTGCCCTTTGTCATCGAGACAAATCGAATCCGCCGCCGGCACTTTCGGCAAGCCCGGCATGGTCATGATCTCGCCCGTCACGACGACGACGAACTCGGCACCGGCTGAAAGCCTAAGCTCTCGCACCGGAACGATATGCCCCGTCGGCGCGCCGCGCTTTGATGCGTCGGTCGAGAACGAATACTGCGTCTTGGCCATGCACACCGGCAAGTGCCCGAAGCCTGCCGCTTCCAAGTCCTTGAACTGCGTCTCTACACTCGCGTCGCACGAGATATCGGCGGCGCGGTAGATCTCGGTCGCAATGGTTTTGACCTTGTCGCGCAGTTTCATGTCATCTGGGTAGAGCGGCTTGAAGTTGGCCTTGCCCTCGTCGATGACTTTCACGACATGATGGGCGAGTGCTTCCGTGCCCTTGCCCCCATCGGCCCAGTGCGTGCACATAAACGCTCTCGTGCCCATGCTTTCCGCCGCCTTCATGATTTCGGCGACTTCCGCATCCGTGTCGGTGATGAACTTGTTGACCGCAACGACCGCCGGAACGCCGAACTTGTTCACATTCTCGATATGGCGCTTGAGGTTGTCGCAGCCTTTTGCAACAGCGGCCGCGTTCTCCGTCTTCAAGTCGTCTTTCGCTACGCCGCCATGCATTTTAAGTGCGCGAACGGTTGCAACAATAACAACAGCCGACGGCGCAATGCCTGCCTTACGGCATTTGATGTTGAAGAATTTTTCCGCACCCAAATCCGCGCCGAAACCGGCTTCCGTCACCACATAGTCGGCCAACTTCATCGCCGTTCTGGTGGCGAGTACCGAGTTGCAGCCGTGCGCAATGTTGGCAAACGGCCCGCCGTGGATGAACACGGGATTGTTTTCCAGCGTCTGCACCATGTTCGGAGCGAGCGCGTCCTTCAGGAGCACCGTCATGGCGCCGTCTGCCTTTAAAGCGCGGGCCGTGATCGCCTTCTTGTCGCGCGTGTAGGCGACGATGATGTTGCCGAGGCGCGTTTGAAGATCTTTCAGATCCTTCGACAGACACAGAATCGCCATGACTTCGGAGGCGACGGTGATGTCGAAACCATCTTCGCGGGGGAAACCGTTCGACACGCCGCCAAGCGAATTGACGATCGAGCGCAGTGCGCGGTCGTTCATGTCGAGCACGCGTTTGAACTGGACGCGGCGCTGGTCGATGCCGAGCGCATTACCCCAATAAATGTGATTATCGAGAAGTGCCGCGAGCAAGTTGTGCGCTGATGTGATGGCATGGAAGTCGCCGGTGAAGTGCAGGTTGATGTCTTCCATCGGCACGACTTGAGCATAGCCGCCACCTGCCGCGCCGCCTTTGACGCCGAAGCACGGCCCGAGTGAGGGCTCACGCAGTGCCATGATGGCCTTTTTGCCGATGCGGTTGAGGCCATCGCCGAGACCAACCGTTGTCGTGGTCTTGCCTTCGCCGGCCGGCGTCGGACTGATCGCCGTCACCAGGATGACTTTACCGTCTTTGTTGCCCTGCACCTTGTTGATGAAATCGAACGTCACCTTGGCCTTCGTCCAGCCATAGGGAATGAGCGCGTCGGCTGGGACGCCAACTTTGGCGGCCACGTCGGCAATCGGCTGCATTTTCGCTTCGCGGGCAATTTCGATGTCGGATTTCACGGACACGGGCGCAGTTCCTCTCTGGTTTCTTAAGTTTTGGTTCGGATCCTTGGGGCTCGGCCTGACGGGGCCGGGTGGGATAGGGCGGGGCGATATTGTACTTTCGGGGGAACTTCGCCAAGCCTTTGCCCCAAAAATACTGGCCCCTCACCGGCCCGCCTATTGTCGCAAGGCGGGTGAGGCAGGCTGGACAGGGAGCGGCTGCCTGTGCGAACGGTTCAGCCCAATAGTCCCGGGAGGCACCTCATGCGACCAACACCACGAGCTGGAAGCCTTCGGGCGTTCACAATTCTCACAGCCCACTTTTTAGCTTTGGCTGGCGGGTTCGCCATCATGGCTCCCACTTCAGCAATCGCCGAAACCACAGGACAACCCATGACCACGACAGCATCCGGCCTACAGTTCACAGACAGCAAAGTTGGCGAGGGCGCGTCGCCTAAAACCGGGCAGACGTGCGTGATGCACTACACCGGCTGGCTCTACAAAGACGGCGTCAAGGGCGCGAAGTTCGACAGCTCCTTAGATCGTGGCGACCCGTTTGAATTCGCCATTGGCATGCGCCAAGTCATCGGCGGCTGGGACGAAGGTGTTGCCAGCATGAAAGTCGGCGGCAAGCGCACGCTCATCATTCCGCCCGCACTCGGCTATGGCGCGCGCGGCGCTGGCGGCGTCATCCCGCCGAATGCGACGCTCATGTTCGACGTCGAGTTGTTGGGAGTGAAGTGAAGGGGTGTGCGAGAAGCACCATCCCCGCGCTGAAGCAGCGCACATTTCACGACCCGCTTTCCCGGCCGAAGCGATGACGCGGCTGCGTTATCGCGAAGAGCCGGGACCTTTCAATTCAGTTATTGTGCTCCATGGCCGCTGGGAAAGATCCCGTGTCTGCGATGCACCGTGAAGGACGCTGCATCATGCCGAAGGCGTGTCTTCGACACGGCGCGCACGGGAACGCGGGTGACTGGCGTTCATTGTGAGGGCCGGATGACCAGACACACTCTCTAACATCTCGCGAGTGCTACCCATTGGCTTGGATGGGTCCCGGCCGGAGACCTGAAGCAGCGCATTCGCGCTACTTCAGCGCCGGGATGACGGTAATGATGGCCGGCTCGCTACCCGCATGTAAGTAACGCGTCGATGACACACTGCACTCGCACGAATCGCCCCGGCGAAGGCCGGGACTCACGATAGGCTTCAGAGAAGCGATCTGTTAGCAGTAGTGTGTCGCACGTCATACAACTCAAGTTCGGGTCAAACACGCTAAGAACACATGAGCCGAATTTCCCTGCACGTTGCTAGCAATTCTTCCTTCACGCGGCCCAAATAGCGATCCATATCTCGATCCGCCCGTTTGAGATAACTCGCAGCACAGAGATCTCTGAACTGACCGACCGGGAAATGATCAGTCTCCGAATCTATGCCTATAATTAGGTTGAATACGCTGTCGTCAGGGTTTTTGGTTGCGAACCTCAAGCGACTGAGCTGGCGTACCCCCTCGATAAGATCCAATTTTTCTCTGATCATTGCTTCGACCACAGCGACGAGTTCGGCGCGCTTTTCTTGAGATTCAAAGAGCAACTTATTCACCAGCACGCCCTACCCCACAGGTCTCACCACAAGCACCGTTGCATTGTCCTGGTGCGGTTCGCGCAGTGCTTCGATCGCGCGGATGATGGCTTTGGCGACGGATGCCGCGCCGTCGCGGGCGTAGCCCTGAATGATGCGCGCAACTTCAGCCGATTCAAGCGTATCGACGCCATCGCTCGCCAGCACGATATAGTCGCCGCTTTCCAAAACAAGCGGCTGACGCGACATATCGATCATGTCGATCTCTTCGCCCGTCACCGCCGAACGCAGCATATGCCGGCGCGGATCGCGGCGTGCTTCGGCTTCCGTCAAGCTGCCGGCGGCAACAAGCCGGTCAAGCTCTGGCGCCAGCGAATGATCTTCATTCAACATGACAACTTCGCCGCGCCGGAACAGATAAAGCGGACTATCGCCAACGCTGATCCACTCGACCCCGCGTGGTCCAAAAGCGGTTCCAATGAGCGTCGAGCCCATGCCCTGCAGCA
This sequence comes from Hyphomicrobium sp., assembly GCA_043718455.1. Lineage (GTDB taxonomy): Bacteria > Pseudomonadota > Alphaproteobacteria > Rhizobiales > Hyphomicrobiaceae > Hyphomicrobium_B. Next base: position 5,705 of record JAYSVT010000316.1, on the reverse strand, counting down.
AGGGATTATCCGTAACCTTCGAGGCGATCGCGTCATTCGCGGCGTTGAGCGCGGCGTAAAGCCGTTCACGCGGCGCGCCGTTATGATGTGCTGCGGTCGCCAGGAATTTCTCGCACACCATACGGCTCGCGAGCGCGCCGCCCGCGTGCCCGCCCATGCCGTCGGCGAGCACGGCAAATCCGCCGTCCTCTGGAAGCAGAATTGCGCCCGAGGCCGGCATAAAGACGTCCTCACCGTCCGGCCAGAAGGCGGCGGTATCTTCCTGATAATCGCGCGCGCCGCGGGTCGCGGCGACTGCATGCTCGAAGTGCGTCATTCGTCCTTCGTTTCAGAAATCTCAGATCAGTCGAACTTGGGGTCACAGAAGGGAACAAACGCAACTTGCGTGCGCCCGAGCGTGATGACGTCCATGGGCTTGAGTTCAACAGCACCCGCCGGCCGTTTGTCGTTGGCGAACACCACGGTGGTCTTAGCAAGGTTTGGCACGAACAGGAATGACCGATCGGTTGAATCGTAGCGAAGTTAGCTGCCTCGCGCCGGTGTTCGTCAGAGAAGTCCGGCGTGAAAGCGAAGGCGGCCTGGCCCAAGTTCAATCATGTCGCCATCGTAGAGCTGGGCGTCGGCACAGCGCTGGCCATTGACGACGACGCCATTACCTTCCTCGCCAGAAAGGTCCGTGATCCGGTAGGCGCCGAGGTCTATCCGGTGGATGGCGGCGTGATAGCGGTGCACGGCGCCGGATGGAATTCTGATATCATTGTCCTCTTCGCGGCCGATGCGCAGCATGTCGCGCAGAATTGTGAAGCGCGCACCGCCGCTGCCGACAACTTCGAGATACGCGTGACCGGGAAGCTGAGGCGTCTCGCCTGTGATTTCAGCGCTGACGTCTTGTTCTGCCAATCCCATGCGCTGCCGGAAACGCCAGGTGGACTCAGATGGCCGCTGCGACCACATCCAGATCCGGCTAGCCAGCGCCATTAATGGAATTGCGAGAAGCATAGCCAAGCCGAGCATAAGCGCCGGCGCCGCGCGGTATCCGCCAGAGATCGCCGCGCTTGCAAAGTTCAACACTTGACCAAATTCTATCATTGACGAGCGCTCTGCAGCGTGCGCCGGGTTGCGACGCAAATCGCGATTGTTCCAACTGCGATTGAATGTTGCTGGCGCATGTTATCCCGCTCCCCGCACTTCCCTATAATTGGCCGGGCGAAGCGGGCGGCAAAATGGCTAGAAAGAGACACCCAGAGGATTTGTTCATCTCTGGTTCATCGCCCTTTGGGGTGCCATATTGTTGCGCCATGTATGACTCGCGTTAACGTATTCGTAGAGGCCAAGACCAGAAACACTAAGTCCGGCGGCAGCAGACCGGGCAACAGACTGCGGGCAAACCGGGTACATGACAAATCTGATCGCTCTCCCGAGCGGCACAGAGCTGGCTGGCGACTACCGCATTGACCGTGTGCTCGGCGCGGGCGGCTTTGGCGTGACTTATCTCGCAGACGAAATGTCGTTGTCGCGCGCCGTCACAATCAAGGAATATTTCCCGAGTGACTTTGCAGCGCGGACAAATGGCCTTGATGCCAGCCCGCGCTCGCAGGACTGCGCCGGTGATTATAAGTGGGGCCTGGACCGCTTTATTGCCGAAGCGCAGACGCTTGCGAAGTTCGATCACAGCCACATCGTCAAAGTCTACCGCACGTTCAAGGCCAACAACACGGCCTACATGGTTTTGCATTGGGAAGAGGGCCAAAACCTCAAGTCTTGGCTGAAGACGCTTGGCCGCGCGCCGCGTCAGAAAGAACTGGACCGCATCATCGCGCCACTGCTGGACGCGCTTGAGACCATTCACAAGGCCAACTTCCTGCATCGCGATATCGCGCCCGACAACATCATCATTCGCAAGTCCGGCGATCCCGTCTTGATCGACTTCGGCGCGGCGCGCGGCGACATCGCGGCCCACTCGAAAACAAAGACTGTGTCAGCGCTGGTGAAGCCCGGTTACAGCCCCTACGAACAATATGCTGAGACGAGCAAGCAGCAGGGCCCCTGGACCGACATCTACGCCCTCGCCGCCACGCTCTATCACGCGGTGACCGGCAAGCGGCCGCTTGATTCGCCGTCGCGCATGTTGAAGGACGATATGGTGCCAGCGGCCCAAGCCGCATTGAGTTCCTATCGCGGTACGTTTTTAGAAGCGATCGACCGTGGCTTAGCGCTGGCCATCAATGCGCGTCCGCAGTCGGTCGTCGAATGGCGCGGCGCATTGCTTGCCCCTGAACCCAAGAAGCCCAGCATTCTGGCACGCATGCGCGAGAGCAACGCCGAAAAAACCGAAAAGGCGGCGCGCGAAAGAGCTGACCCAAAGTCGGTGACGCTGCTTGGTAATGTTGCGACCGCAATTCCTCCGCCGCCTGACGCACCGGCGCCCAAAGGCATGCTTCTCGATTTTGTCGATGCCTTAAAACATCCGGCCAAGCAGCTTGCGCAAACTGCCCCGCTGCAAGCCAAAGCCAACGCTGCCGGTTCCCATCCTGCGGAGCCCAAATCTCCGCCACGCAAGGCGGCGACGCGCGCTGCCGCGAAAGCTCCCAAGGCAACTGCGAAGATCAATACGCGCGCAATCGCGCGGCTCATGGCGCCTAAACTGTTGGCGCCGCAGCCTCAGATTTCAAAAGACAGCGCCCGCCCAGCGCTGGACGTTCCGCGCGAGCGCCGCTTAACGCGCGGCCTTCCAACCAAATTGATTATCGCCGCAGGTTTCGCGGGCGCGCTTTTTGCTTTCCAGGATCAGATCCCGCGCCTCCTTGTACAGCCCCGTAACGAGCTCACGACCGGGGCAATCGCGCCAGTCCTGCCGGAACGCAATATCGTTAAGACCGCATCCTTCAAAGCTCACGACGGGGCGGTGAGCGGTTTAAGTCTTTCGGGAGACGGCCGGCTGATCGTGACGGCGAGTAACGACCGGACACTCCGAATCTGGAACCGCGAAAACTTTAAAGAAGCGGGTGCGATTTATTTAGACGACGGCCCCGCGACGTCGCTCTCTGTTCGCAATAACCGGGCTTTGACCACTCACGCCGACGGCAGCACTGTCATCTGGGACCTCGACACGCGCCAACGCCTCTATCGCTTCAAGCGTAACGATGCGAGCGTGTGGGCCGCCACGTTTGCAGGTTCTGAAGACCGCGTCGCATCAGCCGGGCACGATTGGACGGTTGCACTTTGGGAAACAGCGTCCGAGTCGGCCCCCGCACGTCTTTTTGAAGGTCACGAAAGCGCCGTGCAGGCGCTTGCATCCGACGCGTCGGGGCGCTGGCTCGCATCAGGCGGCGCCGACAAGACGGTCAAACTGTGGAATCTGGAAACGCGCCAGATCAAGCGCACTTATCGCAACCACACCGATTTTGTATCGGCGCTGGCCGTTTCGGCCGATTCAAACTTAGTCGCAGCTGCCAGTCTGGATGGATCGATCAAGCTATGGTCGACAACCTCGAGCCGCCCCCAGCGCACGTATACAGCCCACAAAGCACGTGTGACTTCGATTGCATTTTCCGCAAACGGCGAACTCTTGGCGTCCGCCGCTGAAGACGGTACCGTGCGCATTCGCGGCCTCAAGCGTACGCGTTCGTACTGGACTTTGAATGGGATGGACCAGGGCGCGCGCACCGTCACCTTTGCCCCAGATGGCCACTCGCTCATTACCGGCGGGCAAGACGGCGTTGTGACGGTGTGGGCGCTGCCAGAGCCGCCGCTGGCTCAGAACTAACGCCGCCGCTCACCCCGTAATTTGCACCCATCTGCGGCTAATGACGCCTCGACGTTCGCGCCGGATCGGTCCATCATTGCGTTTCGATCTAGTCACCCCATTCGGCGAGGGACGCGATGGACTTGGACGCCGTCATGCTGGCTCGCATCCAATTTGCGTTCACGGTCACCTTTCACATCATTTTCCCGAGCTTTACGATTGGGCTTGCCGCCTTTATCGCAACGCTGCTTGTGCGCTGGCGCATGACGGGGCAGGACCATTTCCACCGGCTGGCCCGCTACTGGACCAAGATTTTCGCTGTATCGTTCGCCATGGGAGTCGTGTCGGGAATCGTGCTCTCCTATCAGTTTGGCACCAACTGGAGCCGGTTCTCTGAAGTGGCGGGCAACGTCGTTGGACCGCTGCTCGGCTATGAGGTTCTGACCGCATTCTTTTTGGAGGCCACCTTCCTCGGCATCATGCTTTTTGGCTGGACCCGTGTATCGCCCACACTGCATGTCACGGCGGCCATCATGGTCGCCATTGGCACGTCCTTATCGGCGTTCTGGATTTTGGCCGCCAACAGTTGGATGCAGACGCCAACGGGCCATGAAGTGAAAGACGGCATCGCCTACCCGCTCGACTGGTTGCAGATTATTTTCAACCCGAGCTTCCCCTACCGCTTCGCGCATATGTTTACCGCCTGCTACCTCACAACATCGCTCGTCGTGCTATCGGTCGGCGCGCGCTATCTGGTTGAAAATCGTTTCCGCGAGGAAGCCAAGACCATGATACGCATGGGACTTGGCATGGTTGCCGTACTCGCGCCTCTACAGCTCGTCATCGGCGACATGCACGGCCTCAACACGGCGCAACATCAACCCGTCAAAGTGGCAGCTATGGAAGCCCATTGGGATGGCTCAAAACCTGCTGATCTCGTGCTCTTCGCCTGGCCCAACCAGAAAGAAGAACGCAACGACTTCGAAATCTCAATCCCCAATCTCGCGAGCGTCATCATCACCCATGATCCCCAAGGCTTGTTTAAGGGCCTCAAGGATTTCAAGCCTGAAGATCGCCCGCCCGTGTTGCCGGTCTTCTTCGCCTTCCGCGCCATGGTTGGCATCGGCATGTTGATGATCGCCATCGGTCTCTATGGCGTTTTCCTCTGGGCACGCGGCCGCCTGTTCGACACGGGCTGGTATTTGCGCGCGCTCACTTACGCTTGGCCCCTCGGCTTCATCGCTATTGTCGCTGGATGGTGGGTGACGGAGACGGGCCGCCAGCCGTTCCTTGTTTATGGGGTTCTTAGAACTGCGGACGCTGTCTCAAACGTGTCCTTCTGGCCGGTTCTAACGAGCCTCATTCTATTCGTGCTGGTGTATTCAAGCGTTTTCTCGATGGGCATTTTTTATATCAGCAAGCTGATTGAAAAGGGTCCCTCTGGCGCGGCACTTGAAACGGGCCACGGCATGCCATCGCGCCCACTTTCGGCGGCCGAACCCGGCGCCCGCGCAGCTATACAATCGGGAGAGTAGGTCATGGACGATATCGCCTATTGGCTGCCGCTCGTCTGGGCCGCGATCATTGCCGTCGCTGTGGTGCTCTACGTCATTCTCGACGGCTTCGATTTAGGGCTTGGCATCCTCTTCCCGTTCGCGCCCGAGGAAGAGCGCCGCGATGTGATGATGAATACCGTCGCCCCGTTTTGGGATGGCAACGAAACCTGGCTCGTGCTTGGCGGCGGCGGATTGTTCGTTGCCTTCCCCAAGGCCTATGGCGTCATCATGTCGGGCCTGTATCTGCCCATTACGATCATGCTGCTGGCCCTCGTCTTTCGCGGTGTCGCATTCGAATTCCGCTGGGTGTCAAAACCCAAACATGAATTATGGGATCTGGCGTTTAGTTGGGGCTCGATCGTTGCCGCGTTCGCGCAAGGCGTGGTTCTTGGCGGTCTCTTGCA
>JAYSVT010000315.1:0-3479 GCA_043718455.1 Hyphomicrobium sp. | reverse complement strand
ACAAGAAGCTCCGCAAGCAGCAGGACAAGAAACTCGAGCAGCAGGTCGCGGGCGAACAAGGTACGCGCCAGCAGCAGAAGGCTTACGAAAAACTGCGCGAAGAAATCGTCACCGACGTGAAGTCGCTGTCGCTGAACAACAACCGTATCGAAAGCCTCGTCGAGCAGCTCTACTCCATCAACAAGCGCCTCATCGGCCTCGAAGGCCGCCTCATGCGCTTGGGCGATAGCTACGGCGTGCCGCGCCAATCGTTCATCGACGAATACTTCGGCAACGAGCTTGACCAGACTTGGCTCGACCGCATGGGCACCAACGGCAAGAAGTGGACGCAGTTCGTCAAGCACGAGCGCCCGCAGATTGAAACCATTCGCGGCGACATCCACCAGTTGGCAACGGATACGGGGCTGGAAATCCTTGAGTTCCGGCGTATTGTCAAAGCGGTTCAAAAAGGCGAACGCGAAGCGCGTCAAGCCAAGAAGGAAATGGTCGAAGCCAACTTGCGCCTCGTCATTTCGATTGCGAAGAAATACACCAACCGCGGCCTGCAGTTCCTCGATCTCATCCAGGAAGGCAACATCGGCCTAATGAAGGCCGTCGATAAGTTCGAGTACCGGCGCGGCTATAAGTTTTCGACGTATGCCACGTGGTGGATCAGGCAGGCCATCACGCGCTCGATCGCGGATCAGGCGCGCACCATCCGCATCCCCGTGCACATGATCGAGACGATCAACAAGATCGTGCGTACGAGCCGTCAGATGCTGCACGAAATTGGCCGCGAGCCGACGCCGGAAGAGTTGGCTGAAAAACTGGCCATGCCGCTTGAGAAAGTGCGCAAGGTTTTAAAAATCGCCAAGGAGCCGATCTCACTTGAAACGCCGATTGGTGATGAGGAAGATTCACACCTCGGCGACTTCATCGAAGACCGCAACGCTATTCTGCCGATCGAAGCGGCGATCCAATCGAACTTGAGAGAGACCACGACGCGCGTGCTGGCGTCCCTCACGCCGCGTGAAGAACGCGTGCTGCGCATGCGCTTTGGCATCGGCATGAACACCGACCACACGCTCGAAGAAGTAGGCCAGCAGTTCTCCGTGACGCGCGAACGCATCCGCCAGATCGAAGCGAAGGCGTTGCGCAAGCTGAAGCATCCGTCGAGGTCAAGGAAGCTGCGCTCGTTCCTCGATAACTAAGTTTGGATTGCGATGCCGACGATAGCTTATTTTTACGGCATCGCGATCAGCATGTACTTTGGCGACCACAATCCTCCGCACTTCCACGCGAGGTATGGCCGGGCGAAAGCACTGTTTCGGATATCCGACGGCCAGATCATTGCCGGCGAGTTACCGCCAACAGCGGCGCGCATGGTGCGCGATTGGGCTCTAGCCCACCGCGCCGAATTGGAGCAGAATTGGGAGCGCGGCCAACGACAAGTGCCGCTCGAACGCATCGCAGGACCCGATGGACAAGGCTGAAATACCTTTCGTCGATGTAATCCGGTTGAGACCGCTGGAAGGTCACAAGCTCTGGCTGCGTTTCTCGAACGGCCGGGAGGGCGTGCGCAATTTATCCCAATACATCGCGAGCGGCGGGCCAATGGTCGAACCACTCAGGGATCAAACTTTCTTTGCGCGCGTCTTCATCGAGTCCGGCGCACCATCATGGCCCAACGGCTTCGATCTCGATCCGATTAATCTTTATATGGAATTGCGGGATGCAAAGCTGCTGAGCCCCGGCAACGCCGACGCGGCGGAGTGAAGTACAAAGCCAATAGGTCTGCGCACATTTCTCTCCGCTGGCCTTCCCGGCCGGAGATGCGCAAAGCGCATCGCAGAGCCGGGGCCGCGTCCAACAAGCTTAGAGTTCGAACCCCTCCGCGCGGACGACGTCTGGAAACAGGTCTCGCCAAGTCGGATTTAACGCTTCGATCATCTGGATTTTCCAGTCCCGGCGCCAGCGCTTCATCGCGCGCTCTCTCCGTGCCGCACTGGCAGCATCATCGTGCTCTTCGAAGTAGACGAGACGGTCCGCGCCATACTGTTTAGTAAATCTTCGAGAATTTTTTCGCGATGTTCCCAAGCACGCCCCGCGAGATCGCTTGTCATGCCGACGTAGAGAACACCACGAGGGCCGCTTGCCGTAATGTAAATCCAGAAGCGCTTTGGCTCGTTCAACATTCCAATATCTTGGACGCGATCCCGGCTCTGCGCAACGATGCGTGCCGCATCCTTGCTCGGCCGGGAAAGCAAGTGGCTTGGACTTCGCGAAACTCCCACCACTTGCATCCCCGGCCTGCTGCACAAGCGCCTGCGCGGCGAGCCGAGCTAGCGCCGCGAAGCAAGTAAGCGCAGAGCCGGGGCCTTTAGCTAGTTGAATTTGTGCTCGACATCGATAGGTAAAGATCCCGGATGACCGCGTTGTTTCGCTGACGCGTCACGCGCGGTCTCCGGGAAAGCGGGTAGCGCATTTATCCCTACCCCCTTCACTCCCCCTCCACCAACCCCGCAACGATCCGGTTCACCAGCGGTGTCACGACCATCAAAGTCGGAAAGGCGACGCACCACGACATCGCCCACGCTACCGGCCATACTTCAAAGAAGTTGGGCGCCAAGCCAATGCTCCGCAACGTCGATATCCCCGACACGATACACGTCATGAAGAGGGATAGAACCACGAGCCCGAGTATAGGTGCGTAACGCGCCGGCAATCTGGCACGGCTGCGCGGCGGAGCATTCGTCATGTCTACAAGTCTTTCATTGGAGCCGGACAGCCAAGGGCGCTGCATCCCTTACTCCGGCACTTCTTCGCCAGAACCGCCAAACGCTGTTGGGAAATCCTTGAACTTCGGCAAGCCGTCTTTGATCTGCAGCGTCTTCTCAGAATAGAAGACGTGCAGCCCGGGCTTGTGCGGGAATGTCGGGATCGTTGCCGCATAGACATCGACGAGCTTGAACGTCGGATGATTGGTCATGATATGGCCACCACAGGTCTTGCACCACTTGCGCTCGCTGACTTCGGTTTTGGCATACGTGCCGATGTGCTCCGCGCCCGCCGTCACTTTCACTTGGCCCGGCTCCCAAAGCGAAAACGCATTGACCGGAGCGGCTGACCAGGCGCGGCACGACGCGCAATGGCAATAGCCCATCGCATGGGGCTCGCCCGTGACTTCAATCTTCACTGCTCCGCAGAAACATTCGCCCTTGTGGACTGCCATCGCACGCTCCCCGTTGCACATCCAGAGAGACCTTAGCCGTGATCGGGAGCGACAGCCATAGTTCGCAAGGATCGATCAAGAAAGTACCACTCACCAAAAATACTGGTGATAGCCCCCCTTATCGCCCTCCGTTTCGCGGGTCTTTTTGAACAGGTCTTGAACCTGCCTTTGCGTCAACACCCGGATCGGCCGGTTGGTCAGCTCTTTGTAGCATTTAACGCCGGTTTCGTTGCCGCGCATGTATCTGAGATGAGTTTCAAAATCTTTG
>JAYSVT010000314.1:0-10771 GCA_043718455.1 Hyphomicrobium sp. | reverse complement strand
TTGACCGGTGAAAAGAACCGCGGCCATCGCTGCAACGGATAGAACGAAAATCGTGGCGGCGAGACGCCTGATGCCTGCGGGCGACAAAAACGATACGGCCGCAAGCGTGATCGCACCCAGCGCCGCGAAAATGAAATGTCGTTCGACAAAGTAAAACGTCGAAAGCCCTTTCTTCAGCGCCACTGCCGGAGACGCCGCAAGCGACAACACAAGCCCGATACCGATCAACGCCAGGATGGACGTCAAGAGGACATGGTCGACCGTGAACCACCATTCGGCGAAGCGGCTGCGATCGGTGCGGCTGAGTTTCATGCTTTGGCCCTGAGCTGGATGCCGGGCAACGCCGCAACAAGCGCGCGGAACGCTTCGCCTCGAATTTCAAAATTCTTGTATTGGTCGTAGGAGGCACACGCGGGCGAGAGCAGGACGACGGGCTCAGCGTGCTTTGAGGCCGACGGATGTGGTTCGATCCCTGGCACACGTGTGCCCACGCCCATCGACCCTTGCACATTATACAACAACATCACTTCACCCTGCGCATATGCTGCAGCGTCTGCGGCGGCACGGGCAATAGCCACGTCAAGCGTGCCACAAGGAATTATCGCCACGTCGCCGTCGAGTGTTTTCGAGAAATCGTCTGACGAGGCGCCGATCAGATAAGCGCGCACGATACCGTCAAAGTATGGGCGCAAGGGTTCGATCCCGCCCACTTTCGCTTTGCCGCCCACAATCCAAAAGACGTCCTTCGGAAACGAAAGCAGCGCTTTTTCCGTTGAATCGGCGTTGGTCGCCTTGCTGTCGTTGATGAATAAAACCCGGCCTAATCTTCCGATCTCTTCCATACGATGCGCGAGACCGGGGAACGATGAAAGTGCCGCTTGCCAGTCGATACTTGTTTTGTCGCCGGTACGCACAAGGCATTCACGCACTGACGAAATAGCAGCGAGCGCGTTCTGCGCGTTATGTTTGCCACGAAGCGTCGCAATGCCCGCCAAATTTCCAAGCTTAACGGCAAGCCCCGTTGCATCGCTGCATACCACTTCGTCGCCAAGCATGCTGTAACCCGGCGCCAACTTCTTATCCGCACTGAAGGCGCACGCGAGACCCGTCGTAAGCCGCCGCTTGAGCAGCGCGACACAGATGTCATCATCGACACCGATGCAGGCAATGTCTGTTCCCTGCACCAGCCGCTCTTTGACCGCCGCGTAATTCTCAATCGTTCCGTGCCGGTCGAGATGATCGGGCGTGACATTGAGCAACACGCCGACAGTTGGCCGCAAGGTCGGCGTCAGATCGATCTGGAACGAACTCATCTCGATGACGTGGAAGCGATCCTGCGCGGGCGGTTCTAGCGTCAGAATTGCGCGGCCAATGTTGCCGCCCATTTGAACGTCGTGACCGACTGATTTCAGAATATGCGCGACGAGCGCGGTCGTCGTTGATTTCCCATTCGTGCCGGTAATCGCGATGAATGGCGCCTCAGGACAGTGCGCGGCCCGCTCGCGCGCGAAGATTTCAACGTCGCCAATGATCTCGACGCCCGCGGCGCGCGCTTTCAGCACGACCCAATGCGGTTCGGGGTGCGTCAGCGGCACGCCAGGCGCCAGCACGAGCGACGAAAATTGAGACCAGTCGGCCCTGGAGAGATCGACAAGCGGAACGCCTGCTTTTTCAGCAGCAGCCCGCCCCGCTACGCTGTCATCCCACGCGGCAACCGTTGCCCCGCCCGCAACAAGAGACTGCACGGTCGCGTTGCCCGAGGCCCCGAGCCCGAACACCGCAACGGTTTTGCCGGCAAAAGTGGTGGCGCGAATCATAGCGCGGAATGTAGCTCAGTTCGTGGCGGCTCGCATGGAGGTGTCATCGGAAGTCTCATGGGCGCTCTTATGGGCGGGTCTAGCGCAGTTTCAGGGTCGCAAGGCCCGCGAGCGCGAGCAGCACGGCGATAATCCAAAAGCGGATGACGACCGTCGATTCCTTCCACCCCTTCTGCTCGTAGTGGTGGTGCAACGGCGCCATACGGAATACGCGCTTACCCGTCCACTTGTACGAGGCAACTTGGATAATGACCGACATCGTCTCGAGCACGAACAGGCCGCCAACAATGGCCAAGACGATCTCGTGTTTGGTGGCAACCGCGATGGCGCCCAAGCACCCGCCCAACGCAAGCGAACCGGTATCGCCCATGAATATCATGGCGGGCGGAGCGTTGAACCACAAGAACCCGAGCCCGGCACCGATCAGCGCGCCGCAGATCACGGAGAGTTCGCCCGCACCTGGAACGTGATGCACCTTGAGGTAATCGGCGAAATTCGCGTGACCAATGAGGTAGGCGATCAGGCCAAAAGTTGCCGCCGCAATCATGACCGGCACAATCGCCAACCCATCGAGCCCGTCGGTCAAATTGACGGCGTTGCCCGCGCCCGTGATGACCAAAGCGCCGACACCGATAAAAAAGATGCCGAACGGAATAAGCAAGTCCTTAAAGAACGGCACTGCAAGCGACGAAGTAAAGCCTGAGTGCAGACTGGTCCAAAACACGGGATCAAGCGGGTTCCAAGTACCGGGCGTGCCAACGCGCATCATTAAAAGTGTGGCGATAGCCGCCGCCAAGAGTTCAAGCCCCAGCCGTGTGCGGCCTTCAAACCCCGCGGTCGAACGTTTCGATACCTTGAGATAGTCGTCGTAAAAACCGATGGCGCCATAAGCCAGCGTCACAAGCAATACGATCCAGATGTAGGCATTCGACAATTGCGCCCAAAGCAGCGTCGAAACGGTAACGCCCGCAAGGATCATTAAGCCGCCCATCGTGGGCGTGCCGCGCTTGACGTAATGCGACTGCGGCCCGTCCTCGCGGATCGGCTGACCCTTGCCTTGCTTCAATCGCAGCAGATCAATGATTGCGGGGCCAAACATCATTACGAACAGGAACGCCGTGAAGATGGCACCGCCCGTGCGAAACGTTGTGTAGCGAAACACGTTGAGCGCGTTGATCTGGTCGCTGAAGTTGACGAGTTCGTACAGCATCCGCCGTCAATTCCCCCGGGGGCCGATCCTCTAGCGAGAACCGCCGCCATTCGCGTATTGCTTCTGAAGTGCTGCGACAAGCGGCTGAAGCCGCATGCCGTTCGAGCCCTTGATCATCACCGCATCGCCGGCACGCAGCGCTGACTTAATGGCATCCCCAAGCCCGCTTGCCGTCTCCGCGTAGTGTCCCTTGATAGCGTCTGGAAGACAATCATAAAGGCTTTTCATGTGCGGCCCACAGGCAAAGAATAAATCGGTGCCCGCGCCATCAACGGCGCTTTTAAGGCTTGTGTGCATATCGGTCGAAGCCGCCCCGAGCTCGAGCATATCGCCCAAGACCACAATTCGCCTGGGAAATCTCAAACGCGGCACGGTTGCGAGCGTTGCCAGCGCCGCGCGCATAGAGGCTGGATTGGCGTTGTAGCTCTCATCAATAAGGAGCGACTCGCCCTCCCCAATTTTCAGAATAGCACGCGCTCCCCGCCCTGCGGGCGGCGGCAAGGTGGCGAGAGCCGAAACGGCGTTTTTGACGTTGGCACCCGCCGCGTGCAGTGCGGCGACGACGGCCATAGCATTTTCCGCAATGTGGTGGCCGGGCATAGCAATGTGGAACGCAATGCGTTCTCCGTTTACGTTCGCCGTGATGTCGCTGCCTTCGTCACCCAGTAAGATACTCTCGGCAAACACATCCGCACCCGGCTCAAGCCCAAAGCTGACGACCTTGGCGGCTTGAATTTGCGCGCGCACACGCAGCCGGTCGAAATGCGGACTTGCGCGCTTGATGATTGCCGTTCCGCCTGAGACCAGACCTTCGAAGATTTCGGCCTTGGCATCCGCTATCGCTTCGACCGAAGGGAAATGCTCTAGGTGAACGGCCTCAACCGTTGTGATGATGGCGGCGTGCGGATTTACAAACCGCGTCAGGGCTGCAATTTCTCCCGCATGGTTCATGCCGATTTCGAATACGCCGTACTGCGTGTCTGCCGGCATCCGCGCCAGCGTGAGAGGCACACCCCAATGGTTGTTGTAGGATTTCTCTGACGCATGCACACGCCCCGGCGCCACGGCATTGAGACATGCGCGAAGCATTTCTTTGGTTCCGGTTTTGCCAGCGCTGCCTGTGACCGCAATGATGCGCGCATCCGGCGCTAGGCGGCGGCGCGCCAAGCTGCCAAGTACCTCAAGGCCGAGCAGTGGATCGCCGTCGCGGCTATCGCTTTCAAAATTCTCGCGTAAGAAATTCTTTTCGCACCGGATCAGCGCACCATCGCCACGTTTGCGTTCGTAATGAGCGCCAACGAGCGCCGCCGCAGCTCCCGCCCTAAAGGCATTTGTGACGAACTCGTGCCCGTCTCGCGCATCATTAAGCGCGACGAACAAATCGCCGGGTTGCAACGAGCGCGTGTCGATCGATACGCCGGTTATGGGCGCATCCGGCACGCCATCTCCTGACGCGAAGAACAGCGCATCCAATATCTGCGGCCAGGTCCAAAGCGGCTTGGTCATAGGTCAGGGGCTCTCAAGCGCGCGGCGCAGAACTTCATGGTCCGAAAACGGGATCACCCGATCACCTATGATCTGGCCGGTTTCATGGCCTTTTCCGGCAACCAGAACAACATCACCTTCGCCCATCATGGCGACGGCCGTGCGTATAGCCTCCGCCCGGTCACCGATTTCATTGGCACCCTTGGCCCCGGCTAGGATTTCGGCGCGAATAGCTGCCGGTTGCTCAGTGCGCGGGTTGTCGTCCGTCACGATCGTCACATCGGCTTTCCCCACAGAAATCTGCCCCATGAGCGGCCGCTTGCCTTTATCGCGATCACCGCCGCAGCCGAAAACGGAGATAAGTTTTCCAGATACGAATGGGCGGCACGCGTCGAGCGCGGCGGCAAGCGCTTCCGGTTTGTGCGCATAATCGACAATCGCCAGCCCGCCCTTGGCTTCGCCGATAATTTCGAGACGGCCGGGCACGCCGTGCAACGTTTGCAAGGCTGCGAGCACGAGATTGACTTCTTCGCCCGCGGCAATGGCAAGACCTGCGGCCGTCAGCGCATTTTCGGCTTGATAGGCGCCGACAAGCGGGAGTGCGACGTCGTAGGTACGCCCTTCGGCTTCGACGCGCATGACCTGCGCGAAGCCTTCGTTCTTGAGCGACAGGCGCCGCAGCGTTTTGCCTATGCTGCCAACCGTCAAAACGCGTAAACCGCGCTCTTGTGCAGCCGCAATGACACGCTCGGCATAAGCGCCGTCCGTGTTGATGACCGCTGCCTGCCCGGGCTGGAGTAACTCGGTGAAAAGGCGAAGCTTGGCGTTGAAGTAGTCGTCAACCGTCGGATGATAATCCATGTGATCGCGGCCAAGATTCGTGAAAGCAGCCGCCTTGAGGCGCACCCCATCGAGCCGGTGTTGATCGAGACCGTGAGACGAGGCCTCGAACGCCAAATGCGTAATGCCGTCTCCGGCAAGTCCGTCAAGCGTTGCATGCAAGGTGACGGGATCGGGCGTTGTCAGCGATCCATAGATGGCGCCATCCGGTTTAATCAGGCCGATGGTTCCAAGGGACGCTGCCTGCCGGCCGAGGCTCGCGAAAATCTGGCGCGTGAAATCGGCAACCGAGGTCTTGCCACTGGTTCCCGTGACTGCGACCGCGACGTCTGGCTGGCGCGGATGAAAGCGCGCGGCAATGAGGGCTAACGCACGGCGCGGGTTCTTGACGCACAACATAGGCACTGGACCATCGTTAGCGACACCCTTGCCTTCGCCCACAATAATCGCTGATGCGCCGCGCTGGATGGCATCCGGAATGAAGCGCGCGCCGTCTGTCTTGGCGCCTGGCAAAGCGGCGAAAATCCATCCCGGACCAACCGCGCTGCTGGCCGCCGTAATGCCTTTGACATCAATATTGCCAGCGCCTGCTGGCGCAATGATTTCAGGAGGTAAAACGTCGCTCAGTCGCATGGCCGCCTGGCTTCAATCGGCGCACGCCGGCGCCAGAACCTGCGGGGTTGTAGGTTGCGCCGGGCCTTGCGTCAAACTTGATTGCTTATTGTGTGACTTCGGCCATCAAAGGGGCCACCGAAAGTTGCGGTGCAATTCTGCGGATGAGACGGCCAGTCACGGGCGCGGCGTTCAACGAGGCCGTCCGCTGGCCCCCCGTTTCAACTGTTCCTTTGGGTTCGAAAAGCAGCACGAACGTCAGATATTGTGGAGCGTCCATCGGGAACGCGCCAAGGAACGAGGAAACGACCGTCTTCTCTTCGTAGCGTCCGCTTTCAGCCCGGTCCGCAGTCCCTGTCTTGCCGCCGACACGATAACCTTCAACATCCGCGCGCTTACCCGTGCCATTCGGATCGAGAACGTTGAGGCGGAACAGCCGCGCCATTTCACGGCTGGTAAGATCGCTCGCAACTTGTATCGGCTTTGTTGCAGCCTCAGGCCGGAAGCGCAGGAACGTGGGCTTCACGAGTATGCCGCCATTGAGCAGCGAAGCCGCGGACGCTGCAAACTGCAAGGGCGCGACGGCAATGCCATGGCCATAACTCATGGTGATGAGTTCGATACGGTCCAGGCGTGCGGGCAATTGCGGCGCGCTCACAGGGCCCGCTTCCGTGTGGATGGGATCGATCAAGCCTATGCGCTGCATGAAGCCGCGAAATTTTTCAGGCCCCGCCTGAAGCGCCAGCATCCCGCTGCCGACATTGGAAGAGAGGGTAAAAATTTCGCTGACCGAGAGTGGACGTCCAGCGGGATGGAAATCAGTGATCGTGAAGCGCCCCGCAGTCAGTGGCTCACGCACATCTAAAATCGTCGCAGAGGTGGCCGTTCCTTCGTCCAGTGCCATGGCGACAGTCATAGTCTTGAATACGGACCCCAATTCGTAGGTGCCGCCCGAAATCTTATCGAGCCGCGAGGGATCGAGACCCATCGCCGGCCGCGAGGGGTCGGTGCGCGGCAGAGAGGCGCTTGCCAGAACTTCGCCGCTGCGAATATCGATAACGACACCGGCGGCCCCCTTGGTGTGATAGCGGCGGACGGCGGTCTCTAGTTCGTCTTCGAGTGTGTGTTGCACGCCGATATCGAGCGACAACCTTACGGGCGCGCGCGCCGAGAGTTCAGCGCCATGAACGGCGTCAACACCGATGACGTCGTCAATGTGCTTTTCAATGCCCGCCACACCTTTATTGTCGACGTTGACAGCACCGAGAACGTGGCCCGCAAGTTCACCAGCAGGATAAGCACGGCGCAGCTCTTTGCGAAACGCCAGACCCGGAAGGCCTAAATCGTGAATCCGCTGCGCGACTTTGGGGGCAAGGCCGCGCCGGATCCATACGAACCGCCGTGACTTGTCGGCTAGTGCGTGCCGCAGTTCAGCCTGATCAAGATCGGGAATAACGCTGGCCAATTTCTCGACCACCTCGTCGCGATCAAGGACGATCGCGGGGTCGGCAAAGAGCGACGGAACTTCGACATCGGTCGCCAGCAACCTGCCGCCCCGATCGATAATATCTGGCCGCGCGAAACTCGTTGGCACGGCGTCGCTCACCGCAAGGGTGACTTGCGGACCGGTGTGTATGCCGAGATAAACAAGCCGGCCGCCGACAGCGCCAAACATCGCCAGTACTGCCCCAAACAGCAGCGCGTTCGCAATCCGGCGGCGCAATACTCCGGCCGTGGTATTGTGAGTGCGGGTCTGAGTTTGTGCCGTGCGCTTTTTCATTTCAACGCTGCCCAGCAACAATATCCGTCGCGGTCGCAAGGCGGGCATTATTCGGCATTTGCCCTGGGCGCGGCGGGGTAAGGCCCTGCGCCCGGGCCAAGGCGTCGATCCGATCGGGCCGGCTCAGGTGGCTCTTTTCGGCTTTCAATACGGCGATGTCGCTGTGTGCTTTTCCGGCGGCCTTTTCTTGCGCTTGTACGTTCGCCTCAAGCCGGCGCGTCTCGTAGTTAAGGCCGTAGAGCATGAACGCACTGGCCATGGCGAAGAAGAACGCTGCAAAGTTGGCGATACGCATCGTTAATTCTCCGATCGTCGACCGACCCTGCTACCGCTTCGGCACTGGCACCTCGATCTCGGCGAAGTCGAGCGCATGGGGCGCTTCTTCGGTCCGGATCGCCGTTCTCAGCCGTGCCGAGCGGGCACGCGGGTTCAGATCTAATTCACCTTTAGAAGGTGTTAACGCCTTCGAGTTAACAATCCGGAAACTTGGGCCCTCAAGTTTTACCGATTGCGGCGGCAAATGCCGCGATTGGCCCGGCTCCTTACCAGCACGTCCCGTCAAGAAGCGTTTGACGATCCTGTCTTCAAGACTATGAAACGTCACGACAGCGAGGCGCCCGCCCGGTTTCAATATCCGTTCCGCCGCCGCAAGCCCGCGCGCCAGCTCGCCCAGTTCGTCGTTGATGTAGATCCTCAGAGCTTGAAACGTGCGTGTTGCTGGATGACGCCCATCTATTTTTCGTCCATGGAAGACGCGGCTCACGGTTTCCGCCAACTCCAGCGTACGCACAAATTCTTTCTCAAGCCGCGCCTTTATAATCGCGCGGGCTATAGTGCGCGATTTGTGTTCTTCGCCGTAGGTGTAGATAACGTTGGCAATCGTTTCTTCGTCGGCCGTGTTGACAAAGTCTGCCGCGCTTTCGCCCGCCTCAACAGCACTGCCGTCGAGCGGATCGATCGCCGCCGACATACGCATGTCGAGCGGCCCGTCCTTCTGAAACGAGAAGCCGCGCTCGGCTTGGTCAAGCTGCATGGACGACACGCCAATATCGAGCACGACGCCATCCACGAATGACCTTTCAATCAGTGGCGCTCCATCAGGCGTTTCCTCAATGCGCGCAAACTCTTCCATGCGCGAGAAGGGTTGGTTGATGACATTCAAGCGGTTCGGGAATTCGCTGCAAACTTCAGCAGCGGCGCGTACCGCCGTGATATCGCGATCAAACGCCAGAACCCTGCAATTGGCGGCCTCAAGGATTGCGCGCGAATAACCGCCTGCTCCGAATGTACCGTCGATAATCAGGTCATTGTCATGTGGCGCGAGGCTCTCGACAATTTCCGAGAGAAGCACAGGCAAGTGACGGGCATCTTTCGCGTCAGTGTCGCTTAAGCGAGCCGGAAGCCGTGGCGGGCGCTTCATTCGCGCGCACCTTCGTCGCCGTCGTTGCCGCTTCGGTTGACCGCGCCGAAGAGTTTGCGTGTGGATTGCACTTTGTTGCGGGCCTCCTCGCGGCGCTTTTCGAAGGCTTGAGGTTCCCACATTTGAAACTTGTCACCAAGCCCGACAAACGTGACCGCACCGTCGAGCCCCGCGTGGGCGCGAAGGTTTTGAGGAATAATGATGCGGCCGTCCCCATCGAGGCCGAGAACCTGGACATCGCCGTAGAGCGCGACAGAGAGCTCGTCTCGCTCGTCCGAATAGTCCGGCAGGCCGCTGAGAAGCCCATCGATCTTTTTCGCAAGTCTTTCGCCGCCGCAATCGATTGCAGCACAATCGAGCGAGGGGTAGCAGTAGATGCCGCTGACGCCGCCCGTACCGTATCCGTCGCGTTCGAGGACGGCGCGGAAGGATGCTGGCATCGAAACCCGCCCTTTGGCGTCGATTTTATTGGTGAATGTCGAGACAAAGCGGTCCATCCCTCTTGCAGCGAAAATTTCGCCCTCCACGCTTGCACCCGACTGCTGCAACCTTGCCACCACCCACCTTGGCGAGACGTTCCCGGCCGCCCGGTGGGTCGTGGCGGTCGCTCAGACTGAGCCCTCTTTCCAGCCTGGCGCCCTGCCACGAAACCCTACCCGGTGCGGTCGGGCACATATGGGATTACATGGGATTTTATGGTCGTCAATGGATTATTAAGGATTTCAACAGGACGAACACGGACCGGGGCGG
This sequence comes from Hyphomicrobium sp., assembly GCA_043718455.1. Classification (GTDB taxonomy): domain Bacteria; phylum Pseudomonadota; class Alphaproteobacteria; order Rhizobiales; family Hyphomicrobiaceae; genus Hyphomicrobium_B. Next base: position 857 of record JAYSVT010000314.1, on the reverse strand, counting down.
CGGGGCCACGATAAATGGGTTCTGATGGCCCAGACGGAGGTTCAAATGAAGAACGGCCAGCGATGGGGCTTGACCTGCCACCCTGCTTATTTCGCCAGGAAGAGCGTCGACAGCTTCATCGCAATATCGCGGAAATGCACCTGCAGCTGCTCGGAGCTCAGCGCGTTATAGAAGTGACTTACATCCGTGCCGCAGGACATCAGCGTGTTCTCGGCGCGCGCCCTGTCGGCGGCACCTAGCTCATCGAGATTAAATCCAACGGTATAGATCTCGATGCCCGCCGCTTTCATGTTCGTGCAGATTGTCACGGCGTCGTTGGACACTGTCGTTTTGTCAGCATCCTTCCAGCCGCGAATTGTATTGTATACGCCGTCCGACATGAGCACGGCAATCTTGCGCAGCTTCGGCGCCCCTGATCCACTCACAGCCGACAAGTCGCTATAACTCCCTGGCGCGCTGGCGCCTGGCCAAATCGACGACCAGTTCGGTGACAGCATGTACCATGCCCAAGCCGTACCTAGTGCACCACCCGTTGCCCCGTAGGCTTCGAGATCGTCGATGGCATCCATCAGTTCGGATTTGCTGGACGTCAGCGGCCTGACAACGTTTTTCTCAGTAACATCCGCACAACTGCCATCGTCGTTGTAATCCCAATGATCCGCCGGATCTGTTTTGACAATCCCCCGTTTCGACGTCAGCGGCGTATCGGTACTGTCATCGCTCATCGGAAACCGCTTACCGCTGTGGGCATTAATCCACGCATTGGCACCCGGAGCCGCATCCGTATACTGCTGAGGCCCGTTCCGGTCCGTGACGCACGGCATGACTTTCCAGTTTTCTTGATGTTCGCTTGCGAA
>JAYSVT010000313.1:0-10779 GCA_043718455.1 Hyphomicrobium sp. | reverse complement strand
GGCACTGCCTGTCAACAAAATGGCTGTGCTTCCACCCATTGCACCCGGCCACCAGCCCTTGCCGTTTTTATCTCCGGACGCACGCTATGCAATTTGCCACTTCGACACTGCAAGCGGTCCAGTCGCGGTCAACGCCAAACTTCCCGATCACGGCTGGACACTCGGCATTTTTAATCCCGATGGATCGAGTGCCTATTTTGCCGCCGCATCTCCGGGACGTGCGACGTCGATCGCCCTCACCATCGTGCCAGCCGACGATCGCTTCATGGGACTTACGCCGGAAGCCAAGGGCATCATCAATGCCGGCCAAGCGCCGTTGTCCGTTGCTGCGCGCGAAGGATTGATAGTGGTGCGCGCTCCTGATCGCGGCATGGCATATCGCGCGGAGAGCGAAGAAGGGCTGGAGCAAGCCTCATGCGGGCCAAAATCGTATTGAGCTTTCTGCGTTCCCGGCCGGGCGAGCGCCCTCAGGGCGATTGCGTAGAGCCGGGATCTTCACCTGCTTCATTCGGGTCAAGGCCCCGGCTCTTCACTCACTTGCTTTGCGGCGCTCGTTCGGCCGGGGACGCAAATTGAAAGAGCCGCGCAGACCCAACCGAGGCTCAAAAAGATTGTTGGGTCACCGCTTCGCTCGGCCTCAAACAACAGAACTCTCAATCTCTGAGTTCAAGCTTGTCGCGCTTCTTAGGTCTGCGCTTCGGCTTGGCCTCTTGCGAGGCATCGTCCCATTGCTCGTAGCGCACGCCCGGAAAGAATACGATCTCTGCCGAAGTTGAGCCTGACGATCTGCTGGCGTTTGACGCGGATCTGCGCGCCGGCGCGTTGGTTCTGAATTCGAATAAGGTCGCCATGTTGGCCCCACTATACGGCTCGTGGCCGTGATCGGCGTCCCTGTTCCGTCCGTCTTGACGCCTCTTTCGAGATCCACTCTCGAGCAGAGGCGCGGCGCTGCGGCCGCCAGAATCAGCGCTATTATCGAATTGAGGGGTAAACGTCTTAAAGGCCGGTTAATCGGCCAGCCCATCGCCGCCATTCCTTGCGCCATTCAGGAGATCGTCGCCAAGAAAGTGGCGGCCCTGCCGGTCTTCGACTTCGACAATCCATAGGTCGCTGTCAAAGCGCGCTTCGCGATCCAGGTAGCTTTGCACCTCGGCCTCACTCACGAAGTCTTCACCAAGCAGAGAAACCCAGCGCCTGTCGAAGTCGGCCTCGCTTAATCCGGCCGGAGCTGGCCCAAAGAGGGCGGCTTGCCCGTTGAGGCGCGAAATTCGAATATAGATGGCGCCGGCGTCGTCATCGCCATGCTTGACGACCACGGCCGCAGCACCCGCCACCGCGCAACGGCGAATATAAGCTTTAACCCAGAACTCTGATTTCAAGCGCATCGCGCAGCCGGCTCCAAGCGCCCGTTCTCAAAAGCTTGTCCCTAACGCACTTCCATGCGTGAGCAAACCCTTTAACGCTGCGCGGTTGCCCGCGTTTGCCCTTGCAGGCGGATGAGACGGCTAACGAGCGCCGCCGAAACACGCCCAGTATCTGGCATTTTTTGATCGGCTTCGAACTCGCGGATGGCCTTAACGAGCGCCGCGTCAAGCATGCCATCGGATTTTGATACGCCATAGCCTTGCGCTGCCAGAGATTGGCTGACGATCTTGACGACGGCGGCGGCTTCAGCCCCCTTCACTTCGGATCTTCCCGGCCGCGCGACGGCCGGCACTGCAGGCCCGAGCACAATGCGGCCCAAGAGTTCTTGTTTTGCATCTCCCGTCAGGGCGATCCCGGTGTCATGCTCATACGCCATGATGGCCGCGCGCGTGACGAGACCGGCAACGCCGTCTGGCGCACCCGGCGCATAGCCCCGCGTGTTGAGTTCTCGCTGAATGCCGCGAATAACGTCGGCCCGGCCCATCGCCGGCTCGGAAACGGTTCTGCCCGGAAACTGAGCGTGCAATGATGATTGAGTTGCAGCACCAGCATTGGGCCGAAGCACAATAGGGCCACCATTCGCATAATCTTGGGCACCAAGGTTTGGTGCTGCGAGCCCATCTGACGTCATCCTCGCAGTCAGTGCCGCTGTTTCGACGGGGCTGACGCGGCGCCGCTCCTGGAACAAAAAAAGATTTGCGCACACCATGGCGCCCAGCACGAAAAATGCGCTTCCCGCCATGCGGACTCGTAAAGACGTGACTTTGTGCAGCATCGCTTGTCCGCTTCTACTCGAAAATTTTTTACCCGTGGGCGTTACGTGGCCCGAGTATCCCGCGCGCCCGTTAAGGAGCCATTAACCGTCGAATTCCTGGTTTTGCTTGCGATTTAGAAGGACGGCCCGAGCCGGCGGCCGGTCTTTCGAGTTTTAGACAAATGCAATCCAAACTTGGCGCAAAACTCCATCGAATTGCGCCGCGCGCGGACGCGTTCTTTTGAGCAAAGCTTGGTACGGTCACCACTCGAATGGATGGAAGGCCTTTGCGGGCGGCATTATCGGGTCTGCTTGCAATTGCTTTGGAGTTGGGACGATGGGACTTTTCAAATTGGCGGCCGTTGCTGCTGTCGGCATAGCGCTGTTACCGGCAGACCGCGAGCAGCAGGAGATGCTGTACAATCGCGCGGCACTTGCTGCCAACTGGGCCGTTACGTTCTGTGATCGCAATGCCGCGACGTGCGCGCAGAGTTCCGATTTCTGGGGTCAGTTCGTCAAAAAAGCCGAGTTCGGCGCAAAACTGGCCTACGACATGATGAAAGACAAAGGCGAAGCCAACTTCGAAACGGGTGCGATTTCAGTCGGAGCCCCAGCACCCGCGCCCAAGGCGCCGGCGCATACGCTTGCCCCCGGCGACTACAAGCCCGCCTGGCGCGGAAAATCCGATCAAAAGCGCGGCTAATCGGGCCGCTTCCCTTCGCCGGTCTTGCAGCCCGGCCGTACCAGCGCCTATGTGTTGATCACGCGCGGAGCCTCTTCAGCCCGCCGATCCAAGGCGCGACATGACCCTCGACAGCATAAAATCAGATTTTGGCGTCCTCGACGATTGGGAGGACCGCTATCGCTACGTGATCGATCTTGGGCGAGAACTCCCAGACCTGCCGCAAGAACAGAGAACGGAGGCAACGAAAGTGCGGGGCTGCGCCAGTCAGGTTTGGCTGGTGACGGATCGTATTCCTGCGGGCGGCGGCGGACGCGATAAACTTGCCATGCGCGGCGCCAGTGACGCCATGATCGTTCAAGGGCTGATCGCCGTCCTTTTCGCGCTCTACGACGGCAAAACGGCGGACGAAATCATCGCCACCAACGCCGAAGCGATTTTCGCCGATCTTGGCCTCAAGGAACATTTGACCCAGCAGCGCTCGAATGGCCTTGCCTCCATGGTCTCGCGTATCCGCTCGGATGCACGTGCTGTCGCCGCCGGCGAACGGGCCACTCACAACTGATCGGGACCGACGCGCGGCTTGTAGTTCGCCGCGCCCCAGTGATTGACGCGCACGTCACGCGAGGTGGCATGAGTATCCTCAACGCTTTCGCGCACGAGGCCATAGTGACGGGCGAGCCGCGCCAGCGCAATTTGCAGCACAATCTTTCCGCATCGCTGCGGCCATCCCGAGGCCTTTTCCGTAGATTCAAGCCCTTTCAAAAAGCAGCACACATCAATCAGAATGCCTGAAAGTTCGGGTCCAGCGGCGCGCAATGCGAGGCGCACACGTTCGCGCGCCGCGATGATGTTGTCGGCAAGATCCACCCCAAATCCAGGGGCCCCGCGCCGCGCATTCTTATCGATTGTCACGCCCGACCAGTTGCCCGTCACGCGCGGTGTCATCTGCGAAAAATAGAAATCGGCTCGCAAGCGTTCGCCTGCATCAAACTCAGCATGCGAAATCAGGGGGCGGCCGTCCTTGTCCTTTCGTCGCGCGAGCCATGAGAGCGGGCTCTCGTCGGCATTGATGACGGGCGTTGTCTGCACGCAATCCTCGATCTTGCATTCCCGCGTGCGGCCGCTTTTCTTGGAACTCATGTTTGCATTCCTGTTCTCAGAAGGGGAGCCGGTAACCCGCGGGCCGGGTCGCCATCATTGGTACGGCCCATTCGAGTAGCTCTAGGGCTGAATCGAACTTCGGGTCGTCGCGCCGGTCTTCGATGACGGCGCATGCGTAGGCAACCGTGGTGCGGTCACGCGCGTAAAGCCGCCCAACGTCGCTCAAAGTCATCCGGCAAGAGACGTGCGCCAGATACATGGAAACGTGACGCGCCAGGATGAGGCGCGGCTCTAACCCGGCGGCGTGCGAACGGTTAAGGCTGCCGGCACCTAATACCCAAAACACCGCCATCTCGATCATCCGGCGTGCCTCAAGGCCGGCTGCGTATGCGGGCCCGTCGCACAATTCCGAGGGTTCATATTCTGGTTCGGCGGTCTCAAAGACAGCTTGTGGCATTTGAAGCATATGAACGCACCCCCTTGATCACAACGATGAGGATGATACGGCACGCAGCCCAAAACTGCAGCTAAATGTCGGCCCATTTGTAAAGGGCGGGACGGATCGCATGATTTCGATTTCGCGTTCACCATGCTCTCACAAATTTTCTGCCCGGCTTTTCCCCGCCCTGTTGTGCCAAGCAATCATGGGGGTATGGAAAAACCCAGAACAACCGATACAGGCGCCGGAACGTTCGAGCCAATTGTTCAGGCAAACGAACGCCGGAGATGTGAAGACATTCAGCGGCTGCTTGCGGCTTGGCCCAACGAAATCGCCGACGCCTCAGTCGCCGGTCGCCGCCGGACAGTGCGCAGGTTAGCAAAGGCCTTGCGTCAGGAGCGGTGCCGGATGCGTGCCGGACACTGGGCCTATGACGTTGCGCGTCACCAACAGCTCGCGCGGATCTTGCGCGCCGAACAAGCGGCACTGCAATGTTGCGAATCCGGCGAACGCCACCAGCACTTGGTGCGAAAATCCGAGGCACAAAAGACAAAGGCCCGCGTCTAGCGAGCCTTTAATCGTTTTTCTTTTGCCGGACGCTGCGTGTTTCTAACGGCGCGTGCCGAGGCCCATCTTCTTCGCCAGCTCGGATCTCGCGCGCGCGTAGTTCGGCGCGACCATCGGATAATCATGCGGCAAGCCCCACTTCTCGCGATACTCTTCCGGCGATAGATTGTAGTGGGTGCGCAGGTGCCGCTTCAGAGACTTGAACTTTTTGCCGTCTTCAAGACAGATGATGTAATCCGCCATCACCGACTTCTTGACCGCGATCTTCGGCTTGCTTTCCTCACGCTCGATCGGCACCGCGCGTCCCGCGGCACGGCTCAGGGCTGCGTGCGTATCGGCGATCAATCCGGGAAGGTCGTTCAATGAAATGGAATTATTACTGACGTAGGCGGCAACAATCGTGGCCGTAATATTCACGAGTTCCGGCGAGCCTGAGCCTTCCATTCCCAATTCCTTCCAATGCTTCAGCCGTGGCAGCGTGAGTAATGTCCAGGATAACCTTTACTGTTCCTCTGCTTCAGGGTTCTAAAACTTAGATATACCGCGAAATTTCGATTTATGCTCGCAGCACGCCATCCCTAATCAACATGAAGACTGCATTACTTAGGACAACATTCGAATTCGATTGTCAACATTCGGTCTTTGCCAGTTGTTGACATCGCTAATTCTTGACACGGACTTGGGCAAACTCGGGAAAATACCTAGTTACAGGCCGTCGTGCTACGTCCATCCGGCCTACCTGAACCTTTCTCAAACCCAAGGCGCCATCCAGCCCATGACGAAACCGGTCTCCACTTCGCCGTCTGCGCTCACTGCCGCTTCCCCGCCGCAAGCCCGCCGCGCGCCCAAAGTCTCTTCTCATCACGGCGTCACGCTCAGCGACGACTACGCCTGGCTCCGGGCTGACAACTGGCAGGAGGTGATGCGCGATCCGTCCCTGTTGGATTCTGAAATCCGCGACTATCTCGAAGCCGAGAACGCCTACATGAGGGCCGCACTCGAAAACACCCAAGACCTCCAAGACGCGCTTTTCAAGGAGATGAAAGCTCGCCTCAAAGAAGACGATCGCCAGGTGCCAACGCCGCATGGGCCGTTTGAATATTTCCCGCGCTTCGTCAAAGGCGGCCAGTACGCACAGATGTGCCGCATCCCGCGCGGTGACAAAAGCGACGAGCCTCAGATCCTGCTCGACGGCAACGCCGAAGCCAAAGGCAAAACCTATTGGCACTTGGGCGGCTCTACCCACTCGCTCGATCACAAACACCTCGCCTACGCCATCGACGACAAGGGATCGGAACTCTACACCATCCGCATCCGCAATCTCGAGACCGGCGCAACGCTCACTGAAGAAATTCCGGACACGCGCGGCGACATGGTTTGGGCGCGCGACGGCAAGACGCTCGTCTATGTGCGCGTCGACGATAATCACCGCCCGCTCTATGTTTACCGCCACACCATCGGCACGCCACTCAGCGACGACGTTCTCATCTACGAAGAAAAAGACATCGGTTTTTACGTCGGCCTCTCGGCAACTCAATCGCAGAAGTTCATCTGCATCGACATCCACGACCACGAGACCAGCGAAGTTCGCCTGATCGATGCGGACGAACCTGCAGCCGCCCCGCGGCTCGTCGAACCGCGCGTAAAGGGCCACCAATATGGCGTCGAGCATCACTCGTCGATGCTGATCATCACGACAAACTCGGAAAACTCGGAAGACTTCCGCATCGTGCAAACGCCGGTGCATTCGCCGGGCAAAAGCAACTGGCACGAAATCGCGCCGCACAAGCCGGGCCGCCTCATCATCGATACGGCCATATTCGAAAACTTCATGGCCCGGCTCGAACGCGAAGACAGCCTGCCGCGCATCGTCATTACGCCATTCAACGGCGAGATCCTCGATATCGCGAATGAACACAACATTCAGTTCGACGAAGAAGCCTATGCGCTCGGCATGGCCTCAGGCTTTGAATTCGAAACAACAAACCTGCGCATCACGTACTCGTCTATGACAACGCCGGCCGAGACCTACGACTACAACATGCAAACGCGCAAACGCTTACTGCGCAAACGCCAAGACGTGCCAAGCGGCCACAACCCACAAGACTACGTCACGCGCCGCGTCTTCGCGCCAACAGCCGACGGCGAAACGGTGCCCGTCACGCTGCTCTACAAGAAATCAACAGCCCTCGATGGCTCGGCGCCCGTGCTGCTCTACGGCTACGGCGCCTATGGAATTTCGATGCCTGCCGCATTTGCCACCGCGCGCCTGTCGCTCGTTGATCGCGGATTCATTTACGCCGTCGCCCACATTCGCGGCGGCAAGGACAAGGGCTACCGCTGGTACACGAACGGCAAGATGAAGCACAAGGTCAACACCTTCACGGACTTCATTGCAGCCGGCGACTATCTCGTCACAAGCGGCTTGACCCAACGCGGCCGCATCGTCGCGCAAGGCGGGTCGGCTGGCGGCATGCTCATGGGCGCCGTCACCAACATGGCGCCCGAACTCTTTCTCGGCATCATTGCCGAAGTACCGTTTGTCGATGTCTTGAACACCATGCTCGATAAGCAGCTGCCCTTGACGCCGCCCGAGTGGCCCGAGTGGGGCAACCCAATCCTCAACCCGGACGAGTTCGATATAATCAAAAGCTATTCGCCCTACGACAACGTCGGATCAAAAGCCTATCCGCACATCCTCGCAGTTGCCGGTCTCACCGATCCGCGCGTCACCTATTGGGAACCGGCCAAGTGGATCGCCAAGCTGCGCCAGCTCAACACCAGTTCAAATCTCGTGCTGCTCAAGACCAACATGGGTGCCGGGCACGGCGGCGCGTCGGGCCGCTTTGAATCTTTGAAGGATACGGCGCTGACGTATGCCTTTGCGCTCAAGATTTCCGGCCACGCGGAGGTGTAGAATGGTCCGAGTCCATCCGCATGCCGCGGAGCGAATGACGGAGCGCGGCGCCACTGAGCAGGAAGTGGAACAGACTGTTAACGAGGGCGAACACTTTCCAGCCCAATTCAGCCGGCAAGGCTTCCGCCGGAACTTTACCGTTGGGGGCGTGTGGCGCGGCAAACCTTACGCCACCAAACAAATCGAGGCCTATGCCGTTTACGAGAACAACGAATGGCTGGTCATCACGGTCATTGTGAAGTATTTCTAGATGACAGGAGTTCGAGCGATGAAACTTACCTACGATGCACGCCACAACGTCGCCTACATTCGCCTTCGCGAACAGGCGGACGATGTTGAAACACTTAAGATCAGCGATGAACTGTTTATCGACATCACGCCCGATGGCCGCGTCTATGGCATCGAGTTTCTGAATGCCAATGAGCAAATCCGAAGTGCAGACAATGGCGAGTTTGTCCTCATCGATGACATCCGGGGCACGCAGCAATCGCTACGGCTGCCGCCTGCGGCGGAGTAGTCAATCTAAGCTGATGACCGTAGAGGCAGCAGAGACCGGTGCTGGCCCGCCATCAAATCCTAACGCTTCGTCAACGAACTCACTCGCATTTGCTGGAACTTTGATGCGAGATCGCGGCGCTCTCTTTTGCGCGCCTAAACCACGCCGCGCGAAGGCAGCACGCGGGCGGCCCAATGCCTCGCATTTGAACGGCCGCCGTTAGCACTTGAAGAGACCCTTGCAGCACACTGGGTTGCAAGGAAGCCTGCGGTGGGCGCGGCTTTCCGTTCCGTCAAAGGGGCCGTGGCAATAACAGCCGATTGAATTTCCCCTGCTCCATCATCCGCACACTGTGCGGAACCGGAACAGGGTTTGCACGACGATCTGCACTTCTTGACGACCTGTCCCAAAAACTCGCGAGGCGGAGCTTAAAGCTCCGCCTCATTTTTTTTGAGGGGGGCCGCGCAGGCGGGAAACGTAGGTTGGGTAGAGGCCGATTTTCACACGGCCGAAACCCAACAACCAAGACCAGGGTCAGAAATCCAACCTTCACTTCAGCCAAGGCTTGCGCAAGATCGACAACACTTTACCGGCGGGTGTGCCGCCAGAGCCTGGACCTTGCCCAGGGCCGCCGAAGTCATCGCCGCTGCCGGCGAAGTCGCGCATCTGGCGTGCGAGATCGCGGCAGCGCTCCGTAAATTCGCCCGCCACACCTTTAGCCCGCATGTCGTTGCCGATTGTTTCAGCCGCCTGCGCGCAATCGAAAAGCGCCAAGCGGAGCCGCGCGATCTCGGCTGGAACATCGCGAACGCTCGGATCGGGATTGTCGCAACGCGAGGCGCGCCGATCTTCGTTGCTCATGAAGCCGCAATCGAATGTGCGGTCGCCGTCGATATCTTCCTCGTAATTCGTATCCCCGCACTCCGGGCATTTCTCGAATGGCATGGGTCACCGGTTCATTGTTTGGCCGCGCGGCATTGGACTATCAGACCGCGGCATTCCGGGCAAATCCCTGCCCGCCAAGGAAAAGAAACGTAGGTTGGGTAGAGGCCGGTTATCCACTTGCGAGATCGTGCAAAACGAACCGGCCGAAACCCAACAATCAAGACCAGTGACAAAAGCCGGTTCGGTCTTTCGAATTCCTGGTTGTTGGGTTTCGCGCGGAAGTGGTGTCTGACCCTCCGGGTCTGACACCCGGAATGAGCAGAGCAATGGTGTCAGACCCGGAGGGTCAGACACCAGGCCACTCGCTCACTGCTTCGCCGCCCGTTCTTGATTGAGGGCGAACAGTTTTTCCAAAACTTGTTCGTCTGTCAGGTCGGCGGGCCAGCCGTAGGCGCTCGCGACGGCTGAATCCAAATCCTTGTGCGCGTGGTCGAGCCAAGCGGGGCGTTCGTTATAGAGCTTGGTCAGCGTGCGGTTTTTGAGGATCGCCGCCGCCTTGTCGTCAACGGGCAGAATGCGGTCGGGATAGCCGGGCACGACTTCGGGTACGCGGCTCACGAGGTCGGGCGGGTTCAGCCAATTTTCGCGCAGTTCGTTGAGCCGAGCGGCGGCCTTGGCAATCGCAATAGCGCGCTGATCGGAGGCGTACTGCGCCGCCGGGATATTGGGCGTCAGCCCTTCGGGGAACGGGAAGGTATGAAACACGCGCGTAATATTGTATCGCCGAGCCGTTGGGTGATTTCCATATGGAGAGCCTAGCGCGCGTACCCATTCAATGTGAAATCGCGAATGCAGCACGCCAAAACTCGTATCATCGTCACGGGCGATCACTTGGAGCTGGTGGTCGGGAACGACTGGTGATGATAGCCACACAAAGAGTCGATGCTTTGCCGCCTCCGGGGTTGCAATGTATCGATGTAGCCCAGCCAGTTTGGCCCACATTCCTGGCCGAGGCTCAACGTGACGCCACCAAAAACGACGATAATTCTCGCGATTATTACTCTCTCTTTCGGGCCTCACATTTTGAAAAACATGATTGAATGGTGCCTCAAACAGTGAAGCATCGGTCTCGGTCATCGCGACGCCAAAATCGACTATCCACTTTCCAGAATTTCGACCCGTAAGGTCTTCGCCATTGACCCAAGGGCGCAACACATCGACATTTGTTCGACCGTTTGGATTGACCGGCTGTAAGAGCCACTTGCGCGCAAGTTCGCCTATAACCTCGAATGAGCCCCCTTTTGTATCGCCCATAAACGCGATACTGCGATTCTCGCTGAGTCGTTGGACCGTAGATAAGTCGAACGTGCCGCTGGTGAGGTCTGAGTTGATTCGCGAAACCGGTCGTCCAGTAAGCATGCGGTGAGGGCCGCAGGGGCTACTCGGTTTTTCCAGGTTTCGGGGCTCTGCCGCCGGCTCGTTCATCGGCGATGATCTGTTGCAGGCACTC
>JAYSVT010000312.1:0-10813 GCA_043718455.1 Hyphomicrobium sp. | reverse complement strand
TATAGCCGTAACAGGCGCCGACGCTCTGCGCTTGCAATGTACGCAAGTTTTCAAGAAATGCTGTCGCAATGCGCTTCAATTTTTCCGGGCTCGCGGTGAGCGCCTTGTCGGCATTTTGCTTTCGCAAAGCCACGAGGCCTTGCAGCAGATGCGTTGCAACGTCCGTTTCGGATTTCTTTTCGGCCGTGAGTTTGTCGGCGGCCGCGATATGATTGGCATACCAGTCTGGGTAATCGCGCTTCAACATTCCCCACACTGGAATCTTCTGCAAACGCAGGTCGGTCTGCGAGTTCTCGATTGATGCGACAGGTGCCGGCATCGGCGCTGGTGCGGTTGGATCGAGGGCTGCCGTCTTCATCTCAGGTTTGACTTCGGCAACGCTTGAGTCTGTCGCTTTGGTCTTTTCTGCTGTTTCCTCGCTGGTGGCCGAGGCAGGTTTCTTCTGCGGGCCGGAGACGATGCGCATCAAGGGTTCGCGATAAGCGGCGATGGCGAAGGCGCCACCGCCGATGAGGGCGATGGCAATTCCTGCAACTGCGACTTGCCGGAATAGGCTGCGGCGCGACGCCTTGTCATCAAATTGATCACCAGCCAAATCTGTAGGGTGCGGCGTGGCGGCGGCCGCAGGCGCATGCTGCAACTGTTGTGGCTGTTGCTGAGCCGCGGCTGCCACTTGCTGCATCGGTTGCTGAGTGACAGGCGCCGCATTCGGCATCTGCGGCTGGAACAATCCAGCGAACACTTGCGGCGCAGGCAGCCAGTCGGCCATGCCGGGCTTCCAGATGAGGTCTGTCGGGCGCAAATAGTTATGCCCGACAAACGTCTTCATCTCGACGTCGGTCAAGGGCCCGTGCTGTTTTCCATCACGAGCGATATACCACTGGGCTTCGTTAGTTGGTGCGTTCATAGCCGTCCGTTAGCACACGTTCGGGCTTGCGCCCTCCGCTCCTCGTGCGCCCCCCGCGCGATACCCACAGTGTTCATACGCCGCTTCGCCCGTCAATCGGGTGGTTCGCCGGATATTGTATCACCATTTCAATGGCAGTCTGCCTCGATTTAGCCGCGGCTCGCTCCACGTCAAAGGGCCGCGCTTGCTGGGGTGGGACGGCGCCGCTATAACCCGGCCCAGAATCCTGACCAGAATCCCGCCAAGCTAATCGCGGAATATGAAAGAGAGACAGACTGATGGCCATCGAGCGCACCTTTTCCATTCTGAAGCCCGACGCCACACGGCGCAACCTGACTGGCAAAATCAACGCAGTTATTGAAAACGCCGGCCTCCGGATTGTGGCGCAAAAGCGGGTTCTCTGGACCCGGGCCCAGGCTGAGAAATTCTATGAAGAACACAAGGCACGGCCTTTCTATGGCGAGCTCGTGGATTTCATGACGTCTGGACCAATTGTAATGCAGGTGCTGGAAGGCGAAGACGCAATCGCCAAGTACCGCGACGTTATGGGCGCCACCGACCCCAAGGAAGCCAAAGACGGGACTATCCGCAAGCTGTTCGCGGAATCGAAGGGTTCGAACTCGTCGCATGGCTCCGACAGCGCTGCTTCCGCTGATCGCGAAATTGCCCTCAACTTCCGCCTCGATGAAATTGTCGGGTAGTTGCTGATTGTACGTGATTGACTTCTAGGAAGGCTCCGTTGTCGGGGCTTTTCTTTTTTGTTAAGAGGGACAGTCCTAAACGTGTGCTTAGGCGCGCGGAAAACCGTCTGTTTCGAATTGATGTCCGCTCTTCGTGATAATGAGAGCTTCAACGCCGGGTAAGCGCCGCGCAAGTGCGAGGCTCTTTTCCGGTCCCATGACCATCATGGCGGTCGCGAGACCGTCGGCCATGCTGCCTGACTGGGCGAGCACGGAAACGGATGCTGTTACGGGCGGCGAGCGGCGCGTTTCGGGATCGAGTATGTGATGGTGCGTGAAGTCGCTGCTCCACACGGTCGCGTAATCGCCCGAGGTTGCGAGGATCCCTGAGAGCGGCCGGGCGAGGCCAACATATTCGCCAGGGTGCCGGGGGTCGGCGATGGCGGCTGTCCAAGACGAGCGGTCGGCGCGTTTTCCCGCCACGCCGATTTCGCCCGTGTCGAGGAACGCGTTCTCAATGCAGCGACCGGCAAGTACAGCAAGGCAACGCCCTGTCGCAAACCCCTGCGCGATGCCGTTGAGTGTGAGCGCCATGCCGGGCCGCGCCAGCTGGATACGGTTCGATCCAACGTCAATATCGTGCCAGCTAATGAGGGCGCTCGCGGTGACGATGTCCTTTTCGCTTGCGGTGCGTCCGGCAGCAAAAGCATCCGCGTAAACGCGCCAGAGGGGCTGTACGGTCGGATCGAAAGCGCCGTCTGTCAGGTGGGCAATGCCGATGGCTTCAGTCAGCATTTGGACAAGGGCCTCAGGCGGATTGTCGAGCGCGCCCGTGCGGTTCAGCATGTTAAGCGCGCTCTCGGGCCGGAAGAGACTTGCTGCGTGCTCGACACGGATAATCTCTTGCCACGCGGCATCGAGTGCTTGGTCGAGGCGCGCGGCGTCCTCATGAGAGGCTTTCAGCGATACCTTTGTGCCAAAGGCGATGCCGCTGCGCTGCGCGGTTTTCATTCCGGCCGCTGGCAGCAACATCGCGCCCGCGCCCACTCCGCTCCCGATAAGCCCGCCGGCGATAAGAACGTTGCGGCGGGACGGTTTCCAGGATGTGTGTTGGCTCATGTCACGAACTCCGCCGGTTTCGGTTGACGCAAGTTTTTGCGCATGGCGCCCGCAGGTACAGGCATCGCCAACGTTCGACCTTTGCGCGCGAGCACCTCTGGCACGCATGTTTTGGGGTCGTGATAGATGATCACGCAGTCCATGCACTGGAAGCACTCGTCGTATTTCACTTCGCCCTTGGGCTCGATTGCACCATAGCGGCAGCGCACGTTGCAGAGCTGGCAAGGTGAGCCGCATTCCTTCCGGCGCGGGATCCAATTGAAGGCGCGTAGCCTGCCGGCGAGCGCGAGTGCGGCGCCGAGCGGGCACAAGTAGAGGCAGAATCCCTTGAACACGAAGGCGCTGAGTACAAGGATTGCGATGGCGTAAAGGACATACGGCCAAGCCCGGTCAAAGCCGAGGGTGATTGCTGTCTTGAAGGGTTCGACTTCGCCGATGCCTTCGGCGACAAGCGTCGATATGAACGCCGTGCCGATGATGGCTGCCAGAACAACGTATTTGGTCAGACGCAACACACGGTCGATGGCATAAGGAATTTGCAGTTGTGGGAATTTCAGACGGCGGCCCGCAATTGCCGCGAATTCTTGTAAAGCGCCGAACGGACAGAGCCAGCCGCAGAAGGTACCGCGCCCCCAAACAACAATGCTGATCAGAACGAAAGCCCAAAGCAGTGTCGAAACGGGATCGAGCAACAGGAAGCCGAAGTCTCCGGTCGATTTCGCAGTGTTGATGATGCCGAGAACGTTATTGATCGAAAGCTGGCCCTGGGCCCACCACCCGATACCAACCAGCGTGACGGCGAGGAATACCAGCCGCACGGTTTGGAATGCTTTGGGGTTAGCGGCAAGACGCTTCGGGTTAGTCAAAAGAACTGTCAAAATCAGGAGTGCTGCCAAAGTGAGCGCAAGTTTAGGCCATTGATCGTACCAGACCGCGCGCCAGCCTGTCAGTTCAACAGGGGCTGCGGTGAAGAAGGCGGCCGAAACTTGGTAATCAACTGGAAAGTCCTTCGACATGCGTTGCGGAAACAACGACCCGTTCTGCCTGTTGACGTTCAGTGCCAATTGCCAAGGACGCGATGGGTCAAAACCCGATTCGGATAAAATCTTGAGCACTGTCCAAGTGGTATTCTTTGGCAAAGCCGCTGTCACGGGCAGGAGGCGGATCAAGGCGTCGTTGATGTTGATCGCCAGCCCGTTTTGGAGAATCGATAACTGGTCGGGAACGCCACCCAGCCGATGCTGCGCGCTTTGAAGCCCGTAGCGTCCGCCGGTCGCCACGAGGATGGCATGGTCTCCCGGGCGGAAGTCTTGCATCAAAGTGTCGAAGCCGGCTTTTCCCATAACCGCGCGGCCGACCTGCGGCACGCTAAGATAGGCGACCCAAAGTTCTGTCGTCTCTGCTTTGGGATCAACGCTTGGGCCGCCGTCGGTGTCGGTTGGAAATTCATCACCAAAGACTTTGTCGACATCGGACGTCTTGATGACTGACTTGTGCAAGTAGTCCTTGGTGATCAAAACGTCGTCCGTTGCAGTTAGTCCGTCATCGTGCTTCAGAGTTGGTGCTTGTCCCTGTTCTTGCCCCAGTCCCAGTTTCAATTTTGCACGTGCAACCTTGAGGCTTGCCGTAAGCACCGTCTCGTTGATGATCCGGACTGAAACGGTGGCCTTGGCGACGCCATCGATGTACTTGCTGAGGGACGCCTGTCTCTGTCCAGAGGAATGAGTCGCGGACACCTTGATGTTCTGCTTCAGCGTTAGCCCGCGATACTGCTCGATGAACTGAAACAGCAAGTCTTCACCGACGCCGTGATTGAAGATCGGTTCATGATGCGAAATGAGCGATGCGGCGATGAAGGTGCCTTCCGGATTGATGGCAACCAGCATGTTCACCGGTGTTCCCGCATAGCCAGAGATGGGCGCGAGATCGATCGATTCAAAGATGTAGCCGATAAAGTCGTCAGACTGGGGAATGTTGTGCCGGAAGAGCGAAAAGATGGGCAAATCGGCGTCACGCTCGCCGACGTAGTAGGGTTCGGGGAAGTGCTTCGAGAGTGCAGCCTTATCGAGTTCGCCGGCTTTTGCAGGATTGAAAAAGCACCCACCAACGATCGATGCGATCACCAGGAATGACAACTTGATCGCGCACAGCACATCGCACGCCATTATTGCGGCGCGCGTGCCGCCTGATCGCAGTCTTTGCATTAAGGTCCCCGTCCGAAGGTGTCGTTGCTGACGATCCTAGCATGCGTTAATGCGCCCGGGGCGTTTGCATTTGCGGGCATCCGGCCGATCCTAAAGTCGTAGAGCCCGCCGTTTCCCAGCATTTAGCATTACATCCTGAGCGGCGGCGTCTTTGGCGGTTTACGGGCGGCCAGCGTCCAATACGCGCTTGAACTGTGCTTCGTCGAGCGCACCTTCTGACTTAGCCACGACAATTGTTGCAACGCCGTTGCCGATCAGATTGGTCAACGCGCGGGCTTCCGACATGAAACGGTCGATGCCCAAGATAATGGCGATCGAGGCGACGGGAATTGTGCCGATGGAGGCAAGTGTTGCCGCGAGCGTAATAAATCCGGCACCAGTTACGCCCGCCGCGCCTTTGGATGTCAGTAGCAACACACCAAGGATGCCGAGCTGCTGCCAGATTGAGAGATCGGTGTTGGTCGCTTGCGCCAGGAATAGCGCGGCCATCGTTAGGTAGATGCAGGTGCCGTCCAGGTTGAACGAGTAACCGGTTGGGATCACGAGACCGACGACGCTCTTTTCAGCACCGGCCTTTTCCATCTTGTCGATCATGCGCGGCAACACGCTTTCAGAAGACGACGTGCCAAGCACGATGAGTAGTTCGTCGCCGATGTAGCGGATGAACTTCAGGATCGAAAAGCCGTAGAAGCGGGCGATCAATCCCAGCACGCCGAAGATGAACAGTAAACAGGTGAGATAAAACGAGGCCATGAGCCAAGCCAAGCTTTTCAACGACCCTAGGCCATACTTCCCAATCGTAAAGGCCATGGCGCCAAAAGCACCAATCGGGGCAAGACGCATGATGTAGCCGACGATCTTAAACAGCACCTGCGCCACATGTTCGATGATGTTGAGGAGAGGTTCGCCGCGTGCGCCCAAGGCTTGCAGACCGAACGCAAAGAGCAGCGCTATCAGCAAGACTTGCAGAATGTTGCCCTCGGCAAAAGCGCCGACGAGTGTTTTCGGGATGATGTCGAGCACGAACTGGATCGTGCTCTGGTCTTTAGATTGCGTAACGAAGTTCGCGATCTCCTTGGTGTCGATTGAGGCAGCATCGATGTTCATGCCAGCGCCCGGCTGCACGAGATTGGCAACGACAAGTCCGACGGCAAGCGCGAGCGTGGTTACGATCTCGAAATAGATCAGCGCCTTGAGCCCGACACGGCCGACTTTCTTCATATCGCTCATCGCGGCGATGCCGTGCACCACGGTCACAAAAATGATGGGCGCGATGATCATTTTAATGAGCTTGATGAAACCGTCGCCCAGGGGCTTCATGGCTTCGCCAGTTGCCGGGTAATAGTGCCCAAGCCAAATTCCAAGCGTTATGGCGGTCAGGACCTGGACGTAGAGTTGCGCGTAAAACGGCCGGGGCATTGCCGCAGTCAGCGTGGCGCTCTCAGTGGCTGGCGCGGTCATGGTGTTGGGTCCTTGGCTACGGATGAGCACTGGACCTTAGCGGATTCGGGAGGTTTCTGGTCGAATTACGTTCCATTTGAACGGGCGTCCCCTGGCATTGTGCGGCCGTTAAGCTGCGGGATGTGATCCAATCGCAAAATCTCGCATCCGCGAACGTACAGCCTTTTCAAACTACCCCATACTCATGCTATTAGAGGCAGGTGGACGGGGCTACGATCCGGCACTGATCAACGCAAGGTCCACCGGTCAACCAAGTGTGTTCCAGTTCGGCTGAACAGCCGAGGAAAGTCGTCCGCGTATGTATCCCCATTTTTTTGGTCTCGATCTGAGTGCGGCCCTGCCGTGGTTTTTGATGGGTTTCCTGCTCAGCGCATGCATTCTCGGCCTTTGGAGCTTCTTGTCAGGCAGCCGCAGCAGACCGTCGGAGCCCCTAACGATTGTGGCACCGGACTCGCGATTGACCGGACAGTTGGCGGAACTTCAAGAGCACTTAGATGAGCGCCAGGCCGAACTCGATTCCGCCCGGACGTCGGCTTTGCAAATTGCCAATGAGAAAGTCCGACTAGAAGCTGAACTGAAGAAGGGCGTGTTGTCCGCCATTTCGCCGGCGCAAAGTAGTGTGGGCCAAGGGGACCAATTGGCTCAACTTCAGGACGAACTCGCGACGGCAAAGGCATCCGCAGTACGCTACGCCGATGAAAAGTCAAAGTTGGAAGTCGAGTTGCGCAAGGCGGTGCAGCAAGCAGCCACAATCGTCTCAGCGCCGGCAGCAAGTGCTACGCCAGCGGGCACGCCACCAGCCGCTGCGGCTCTCACAGACCTCGACATTCGCCGAAGGAATGAATTGGCCGACTTGCACGCCGAGCTTTGGGCGTTGCGCCGGAGCGACAGCGCTCACACAGAACAAGATCGCGCTTCTGGAACTGAGATTGTCCGGCTAAAGGCTCAGCTCGCCGCGCCGTTGCCTGCAGACTTGGAAGTTAAGCGCTTGACGTCCGAAGTCGCCCAGTGGAAGGCGAAGGTCGATGCGCAAACGACAGAATTATCGAATAAGTCAGGCTTCATTGCCATTCGTGATGCTGAGCTCGATAGGCTTGAGGCCGTTCTGGCCAACAATAACACTGCAGCAAAAGTCGTGTCGTTGAATAGTGCGCACGCCAAGGTGAGTTCGGTGCCGGCTCCAACTTCAGACGCATCGAAACTCGAGGCGGAAAGCGCCCGGTTGCGCCTGGAAGTTGGGCGGCTGTCAAATGAGGTGGCCAGCAAAACCAGCCTTATCGGCATGCGTGACGCCGAACTCGATCGCTTGGAATCGCTCGTGTCGAAAGATCAAAACGGATCACACCACTCAACATCAGCACCAGCACCCGCCGGTCCCGTTTCGGTCGCTGACGCTACGAGATTTACCTCCGAGATCACGCGTCTGCGTGCGTTGGTCGATCAGACCAGAAGCGAACTCTCGGACAAGTCGGCACGGCTCGCGGCGCAAGAAGCGGAACTTGGTAAGCTTCAGGGCCAGACCGGTCAGGCGGCCGCCTACATTGCCGAACACAATCAATTGAGAGCCGAAATTGCGCGACTGAACCAGCAGAATGCCGCTCTTAGTCTGGATATTGCCAACTATCAGCGGGTCCGGGAAGCCCTGCAGGAGGCGAACCGCATCGCCGCCAAGAGCTGATAACGGCGCGGTTTCCTCGCAAAGTGGCGCTGCGGGCGGCTACATGCGCCTGCTGCGCGGCGAAGATGGCCTTGGCCTCGGCCAATGGGCTGGGCCGAGGGCCGGATTGCAAGTGCTGTATCGCAAGGGCGGCGCCGCAGCGACAAAATCTAAGCCAATTTCTGCTTAAAATGCAGGCAGACGCGGACAAAATTGCCGTGCTATCTCATGGCTTTGACAGCTGGACATGGATGGGCAGAACTGCCCGCACGTGACGCTGAATCCGGCGAGAGTCCAGAAACGTAAAAACAGAAACGGCAAAGGTTGTTGGCATGTTTCCTCACTTCTTCGGCCTCGACTTCAGCGCGGCGCTCCCGTGGGCGGTTGGCGGTTTCTTGTTGGGCGTCTTGCTGACGGCAGTTTGGCGTGGACTTGGTCTAGGCCGGGCGCGTACCGCGGAGTTACAAACGGCGCTGTTCGATCTCAAGGCCTTGCGTCGTGCACACGATGAACGCGAAGAATTA
The DNA here is from genome assembly GCA_043718455.1 of Hyphomicrobium sp. GTDB lineage: Bacteria > Pseudomonadota > Alphaproteobacteria > Rhizobiales > Hyphomicrobiaceae > Hyphomicrobium_B. The sequence goes on along the minus strand of JAYSVT010000312.1, from coordinate 2,261 downwards.
TCGACGCGGCTGAAAAGCGATTTCGCATTCATGGAAATTGCCCTTGCCGATGCCGAGCGACGCGCAGGCGCGATTGACGCCATAAAACGCGTGAATGCCGACTTGCACAAGGCGGAAGCCGAAAGCCGGGCCGGCTGGCTGGCGGCGGCTACGGAACTCGCAACGTTGAAGAACACTTTTCAAACCCAAACTTCACGCAACACGACTCTGGAGCAGCGGTTGCAGTTTATCTCGGCTGAGAACACTGCGGCGAGCGCGGCATCCGAGACGCGGGCGCGCGAATTGGAGACGCTACGAGCGGACCTCGCGGCCGCCGCAAGCGCACTTCTAGACATGCCGAGACTCAAGAGCGAATATGGGGCTGCCGCGTCGCAAATTGAAACGCTGCGAGCCGAACTCGAAAAGCGCGGAAAGCAGAGCGCTGTATCGCAGTATGACTTCGACACGGCGATGAAAGATCTCGTTGCAACCCGCAATCTGACAGTCAAGCAAGCCGAAGATAACAAGGCGCTGAGAACAGCGTATGAGAAACTCGAAGCCAAGCTTGGCGCAGGTGCCTCCTCGACAGGGCGGGCGCTCGGCTTCGCTGGGCGCACGCAAGGTCTGAAAGCAAGGTCGCGGCACGCATTCCGGAAGGGCAATGGTACTGGCGGGGCATCGAAGCGGGTTACCGCGAAGAGCAAGGCCGGCGGCAATGGCGTAACCTCAACCTATGCGCATGCTGCCGGCAAATCCGGAACGTTGTTCCTCAATAAGTCTAGGAAATGGCGCGGCGCGGCCTTGCCAAGTGGCGCGGGCCGGGTTTGGGCCGTGACTGGCCGGGGCGCGCTTGCAAACGGTTTGAGCGGAGCGGCAAACGGGTCTGCGCATAGCAATGGTTCAGACGCCGCGCAATTAAAGGCGCGCGTTGCCTCGCTCTCGGAGGAACTTGAAAACTACCGCCGCCTGCGCGACGCTGTCGTCGCCGCGAACAGGATTGCGGAAGGCGACGTTTGAGGGATTAAATAAGACTGAGGCTGGTTGCAGCTTACAAAACCCCGGCTCGCAAAGCCGGGGTTTTTCTTGTGCAAGACCTAGTTAGGCGGCCCAAACGACCATAGCGGACGGCGAACCGGAATATTGTCCGTTCTGATTGTCGCGGGCGGAAGAATGTGGAGATGGACGTGGTCGCCGCCGTGGCGGTTCAGAATGTCCAGAGCCATTTGCTCATGCTCGGCATTGTGGGTACGGACCCACAGGAGGATGCCGCCATTGGCCAGTTGTTCGTTGAGGGCTTTAGCGTGATGAGAGCCAACGGCTTGGGCAAGTGCAGTGCCCGCCATTGCACCCGCGCCGCCTGCCATGGCCGCGACGGCAACGGCGCCGAGCAGCGTTCCGCCTGAACCGGCAACGAGGAGGCTTCCAATGACCGCTGGGAAATAAGCAGCCGCGCCGATGATCGCGCCTTGGGCGTCGCCACGGCTTTCGTCGGGCACATAGCCGATGCGCGGGACATCGGGATCGTCTTCAAACTCGGTGGTGTTCTTGTAGCTCCGTCCGAGCTTGGCCTTGATGGCGCTGTCGCTGGCAAGAACGCTCAGTTCTGCGTGATCGAAGCCGCGCATTAGTAGTTCGTCAATTGCCGCTTGCATGGCGTTGACGTCATGGAAGACCGCAACCGCTTCCGTGCTTGTTGCGTTATAGCCGCCGTCTTTGTTGTCGGTGTCTTTGTTGCCGGTGTTTTGCATCGCCTTTTCTCCTTCACGGGACTTGATAACTTTTCGAGATATTGCCGTGTCCGGAACTGGCGGGTCGCTGAGGCGCAAAACTTCGCGCGACCTCGCAGTCCGAGCCGACGTCATAGCCCATTATATCACTATGGAAGTCGCGCGTCTGCCACACACTGCAATTTGAACACTAGCGTATTCCGAAGACCTCGACGAACAATAGGACTGTGATGGGTTATAGAAATTCGTAGCGCAAAAGTGACGTGATTTAGCCTATTGCAGTTGCATATATACGATTGTTACCATAGTTTATCGTTCAAGCCGATAACATAGATAAACAACACTAAGGTCTTTTGATATGGATGCCGTGAGAAATCCCTTCGCCCCGGGTGCTGGCAATCAGCCGCCTGAGCTGGCCGGACGCCATGACATTCTGTCAGCGGCCAATCTAACTCTTTCCCGTGCAGGGCAAGGACGGCACGCCAAGAGCTTCATGTTGATTGGTCTCAGAGGCGTTGGTAAAACCGTTCTACTAAATCGAATTGGATTACTCGC
>JAYSVT010000311.1:0-3501 GCA_043718455.1 Hyphomicrobium sp. | reverse complement strand
ACGTGCCGACCACCGCCGCGTGTGAAACCTGCCACAAATCGACAGTCACGTTCACAGGCGCGGTATTCAATCACTCGGGCATCACGTCGGGTTGCGCTACTTGCCATAACGGCACGACGGCGATAGGCAAAAAAGTCGGCCATCTGCCGTCCACGCAGCCATGTGAGACTTGCCACAAGAGCACGTTGACGTTTGCGGGAACGATTATGAACCACACCGGGATTACGTCGAATTGCACGAGTTGCCATAACGGTACTACAGCGATTGGCAAGCCGAGTGGCCATCCGAGAACGACTGCCGATTGCGGCCAGTGTCACAACACGAGGGGCTGGTAATTGATGCGGAAGTTAGCAGCCAAAAATTATGCCCTGCCGTTCGTGCTGGCGCTTGCAGCGGGGTCTTTCTCCATTACTGCCGCCCGCGCCGAACCCGCACTCGACCGCGTCTTGTCTGGCGTGCAAGTCGCAAATACTAAGAACTGCACGCTCCTCAATATCGGCTTCAATCTGCGTGTCAGATACATCAGCCATTTCCCGGCCGGACAAGGTCAAGAACTGCGCATCATGCTCCGCCCCATTGACGGACAGCAGGCGGCCGCTGAAATTCTAACGCGGCGCGAAGCCGTTCGCGCGCCCGAAATCAAACGCGCCGCAATCCGCGCTATCGATTTCGAAGCCGGCAACGCCGCCGGACCCGTGCTCGTCGTTCAGTTTGAACAGCCGGTTTATTTCCAAGTGGGCCAGGGTGGAGATTTCCAAAGTATCGTCATCGCCATATCAGGGGCAAAACCATCCGCGTCATGCAAAGCGCTATTCCCATCGCAAGGACCAGGCGGCGGTTGGACAACAACGGTCACGCAGGACGGCGCAGGGTTCGTAGAAGCGCCATCTCCAAGTGCGCGCGGAAAGGCCAGGGGGTCCGCGACCCAGGCGCAAATTCGCGACGCCGCCGCGGCGATGGACGAAGGCCGTGCCGCGCTCAAGAAGCAAAACACTGATGTTGCCATCAAACTCTTCACTAAAGTTCTGAAGTTTCCCGAAACACCTTCCAGTGCCGATGCTCAAGAATACTTAGGACTTGCCTACAAGCGTGCTGGCCGAACGGCAGAGGCTCGGGCCGAGTACGAGGATTATCTCCAACGCTACCCCTCCGGCGAAGGCGCCGATCGCGTGCGCCAGCGCCTAGCCGGTATCACCACGGCCAACGGCGAAACGGGGACCAAGCTCCGCACCGGCAGCGAAGGCGATGGGGACCAAGCGCCCGGCCCGCAAACCTGGACGGTTTCCGGCAGCGCTTCGCAATTTTATATCCGCGACGATAGTTTCCGCACCGTACGCGACCCGACTTTGCCATTCTCGGTCAATCAAGATCTCGATGCCCACCGGGTGCACCAGAACGAAATCCTTTCGAGCCTTGACGCCATTGCCACCTGGAACAATGGAGCAGGCGTCAAGTCTAAGCTTCGCTTTTCGGCAACGGAGGAGCACGGATTTAGCGAAGAGGGAGACGACATTCTTGGCGTCGCCGCTCTCTTTATGGAAACGTCGGTGCGCGATTTGGGAATGGATGGCCGGATAGGCCGCCAAACCCGCAATACGGGTGGCGTACTTGGCCGCTTTGACGGCGCGGTTCTGAGCTATCAGCCCGGCCCGCTTGTTCGATTGAATGCCGTTGCCGGCTCCCCCGTCCAGCGGCGGCGCGATACGCCTTTCGAGGATGAAAAGCTATTTTACGGAGCAAGCGTCGATATCGGCCCAATGTTCGGCGGTCTTGATGCCAGCCTGTTCGCTATCGAGCAGCGCGATCGCACGCTTGTGGACCGTCGCGCCGTGGGTGCGGAGTTGCGCTATTTCGATGCCAACAAGTCGGCCTTCGCAACGGTTGACTACGACATCCACTTTGCCGAGCTCAATGCGGCTGTGTTGACCGGCTCCTGGACCTTCGCCGATAAATCGACGGTGTTCGGTGCCTTCGATTATAGGAAATCGCCGTACCTTTCGTCCTGGACCGCGCTGCAGGGCCAGCCCTATCCGACCCTCTATGAAATGCTGCGCAACAAGACGGTCGCCGAGATCGAGCAGTTGGCGCTGGATCGCACGGCCTCGTTCACGTCTGCGTCGCTCGGGTTCTCGCGGCCTATCAACGAAACCTTCCAAGCCAGTGCTGACGTCACAGTGACCAATCTCGAAGGCACCGTGGCGTCGGGCGGCGTCGAAGCGGCACTGGGAACCGGCAACGAGTATTTCTATTCGGCTCAACTCATCGGCAACAACGTTTTTACGAATGAAGATCTATTCATTGCCGGGGTACGCTTCGCCGATCTCTCAACCTCGGATAATTATGTGCTCGATCTAAGCGCGCGTTACCCCTTAATCGAGGGGCTGAAGATTAACCCGCGCATGAGGCTTGGATATAGAACCGGTGATCAGACCGATTTGGTCGAATATTCAATCCTGCCGTCCGTCCTCTTTAACTACTACGTGACGCGCGATATGAGCTTAGAGCTTGAAGTCGGGGCCGAGTTGACGACGAGCAAACAGAACGGAATAGAGGAAAATTCGACCGATCTCTTCTTCACCGTCGGGTACCGCTATGACTTCTATGCCGATGGACAGCTAGCTGGCCAAGCGCGCGCGGCGCCCTATGGCGCGGGAGCGGCGAAGCGGTAGGCTATAGTGGTTGGTGTCAAACACCTTGTCGTCAAACACCTCGTCGCCCAGCCGGGACTTTTCGAGGTTCTCTCATAAAAATGGTGGGCGGTATAGGGATTGAACCTATGACCCCACGCGTGTGAAGCGTGTGCTCTACCGCTGAGCTAACCGCCCGGAAAAGAGGGCCCTTATGGTAGGGTGGCGCGGGTACTGTCAAGCCGGTAGCGCGTGGGTGCAGAGCGCCGGTCATCAGCGGCCACTTCAATTACCTGTTCCACTGTGGCGTCTTCTGCTCCAGCCATTACCGCGCGCGGCGAATGAAGAATCGATAGGCGCCAGCTTCTTCCAGGCTTTGCTCGAGAACATTCCCCGTCGCCCGGCAAAATGCTTCGAAATCTTTGGGCGCGGCGGGGTCTGTTGCCACGACTTCAAGAGTGCTGCCCGCTTCCATTTCGGCCAATGCCTTCTTGGCTTTGAGGATGGGGATAGGGCAGGTCAGCCCGCTGGTATCAATGGTGAGGTCGGCGATCACAGCAACTTGGTTCCCGGTTTAAACCCTTGAGGTGGTGTCTTTAACACCCTCCGCTCTAAGACAAACAATAAGAAGGCTCAATCAAATACCCGCGATAAGCAGGCTTTCCGGGCAGGGACTTGCGCAAGACGGGCCGGAATGCAACGGTTTTGATATTCTTCGCCGATTCCCTAATCCGTTCAGCTGGACCCTCTGGTAGCGGCGAATTTGCGGGATACTATGCCCCGCCGCGCTGGTGCGGTTGAGACGGGGTCAGGCATTTTGGCCGACGGGACGTGCCGGGAGACAATAATGGGGGAACCCCAAGAGCCGCGCCGC
>JAYSVT010000032.1:0-8153 GCA_043718455.1 Hyphomicrobium sp. | reverse complement strand
CGACTTCGGGAATGGGCGACAAGCCCTCCGTCAGCGCTTTGAAATACAGCCCCGTACCGCCGACGATAATCGGCCGCAGACCTTTCGCACGTGCGCCGTCAATTGCCGCTGCCGCATCCTTGACGAAGCGCCCGGCGGAGTACGCCTCGCTTGCTGGCACAAAGCCATAGAGTGCATGGGGCGCACGCGCTTCGTCTTCAGGCGTTGGCCGCGCCGTCAGAATGCGCAACTCTGAGTAAACCTGCATGCTGTCGGCGTTGATGATCGTGCCACCCAAACGCTCCGCTAGCTCAAGCGCCAAAGCGGATTTACCGCTGGCCGTCGGGCCCGCGATGAGGATGGGTTTGGCGTTGGTCATGGTCCGGTAATCCGCGCCCAAGCATCACGCAGTTTTGCGCGCAGCCGCCCGTTGGCGGATTCGATCCGTGGCCGCAACAACTCCCAGCGCGCCACAACCACAGGCCTCCATTTCGACCACGCTTGCTTCACTTCAAGCCGCACGCGCGTCTTGACCACGCGCCCATAGCGCCAAACCCACGAATCGCGGATTTTTGCAAACAATGCGTCCTTCCACGGCACAAACCAGTTGTAAGCATGCGCAAACCAGCCGAGTTGCATCAAGGCCGGTTTCGTCAGCGTGAAAATGCGCGCCACAAGCGCGGTTGACGCAATCTTGGCTCCTGCAAAAAGTCCCGTTGCCGTCCAGACTTTGCCCTGCGCCAACAGCCACATCGCCGCGAATTTCAGCGGCAGCAGGAGCGTCGTCGGCAGCGCAAACACAACCAAGGCCCCATAGGGACCAAGCCCCGCGATCCAGCGCTCGATGACGGCGATGGGTCCAAACTTCGCCAGCCGCGCCAGAAGTTCGGAGAGCGGTTTCCAGCCCCACTCCTCAAACAGAACGATGAGAGCCGCGAGAACCTGCAGCGCCGCTATGATGGGCCCGCGCGCAATTGACCACGCTGTGCGCAGGATCTGGCGCATTGCCCAGATGGCGATCACGAGCCAGCGCCACAGCCGGTTGGTTAATGTTTCGGGTCCGTCCGCCACTGCAGTCCTTTCAATCAGCTATCAAGCGCGCAGATGGTCCGCGCACACCTGCAGTGTAACCTGCCGGGCACGGGCGGGGAAAACTTTGCCGAAAAAAAAGTGGGCGTTAAGCCTTAACGAGAAAAGCGTCGCCCGGGCGGATGGCCCCGGTCTTTTCAGCTTCCTCCAAAGCATGCGCGAGATCCTCGCGGGCCTTTTCGGCTTGGCGCTGGCGTGCCCAAAGACTGGCATAGAGTCCGTCCTTGGAAATCAACTCCGCATGCGTCCCCTGTTCGACAAGGTTGCCCTTCTCAAGTACCAGGATTTGGTCGGCGTGCACAATCGTCGACAAGCGGTGCGCGATTACCAGCGTCGTGCGGTTTTTCGAAACGCGGTCGAGCGCGTCTTGAATTTCCTTTTCCGTGTGGCTGTCGAGCGCGCTCGTCGCCTCGTCCAGGATCAGGATCGGCGGGCCTTTCAAAATCGTGCGCGCAATGGCGACGCGCTGCTTCTCGCCGCCGGACAATTTCAAGCCGCGTTCGCCGACCATCGTGTCGTAGCCATCGGGCAATGCTTTCATGAAGCCGTCGATCTGAGCGAGTTGCGCTGCCTCCTCGACCTCAGTGCGCGACGCTTCGGGCCGGCCGTACTTGATGTTGTAGAAAATCGTATCGTTGAACAGAACCGTATCCTGCGGCACGACGCCGATAGCGGCACGCAAAGACTTCTGCGTGACAGTGCGCAAATCCTGGCCATCAATCGTCACCGCCCCGCCCGTCACGTCATAGAAGCGCAAGAGAATGCGGCTGATCGTCGATTTGCCGGCCCCCGACGGCCCGACAATGGCGAACATTTTGCCAGCCGGCACTTCGAACGACACGTCTTTCAGAATGACGCGCTCGGGATCGTAGGCAAACTTGACATGATCGAAGCGGATCGCGCCGCCGTTGACGTTGAGATCCTTGGCGTTCGGCCTATCCGCCACTTCGGGATTCTTGTCCAACACTTCCATCATCTTTTCGATGTCGGTCAAACCTTGTTTGATTTCGCGGTACACCATGCCCATGAAGTTCAACGGCATGAAGAGTTGCAGCATCAAGAGATTGACCATGGCGAAATGCCCGACCGTCTGCTTGCCGGCCACCACGTCCTGCGCCGCCATGACGAGGCAGATCGTCAAGGCAATCGTGAAGATGACAGCCTGGCCGGTGTTGAGCACGGCGAGCGAGGTATAGGTTTTGATACTCGCCTTCTCGTAAGTCTCCATCGACTTGTCGTAGCGGCTCGCCTCGCGCTCTTCGGCCCCGAAGTATTTGACCGTCTCATAATTCAACAGGCTATCGATGGCCTTCGTGTTGGCGTCCGTGTCGCTATCGTTCATGGTCTTGCGGATGGCGACGCGCCAATTCGTGGCTTTGATTGTGAACCACAGGTAGATCACGATCATCGACACGATGGTCACGATATAGCGCCAATCGAATTCAATAGCGCACACGCCGATAATCAGGAGAAATTCAACGATTGTCGGCAGCAGCGTCATCAACGCCATGCGCGTGATGTTTTCAATTCCAGCACGCCCGCGTTCCAGCACGCGCGTCAATCCACCGGTCTTGCGTTCAAGATGAAAACGAAGCGACAAGCGGTGCATGTGTTCAAACGTGTTGAGCGCGAGTTTGCGCACGGCGTGCATCGCGACCTTGGCGAACATGCCTTCGCGCGTTTGCACCAGCAGCGTCATCACGATGCGCGACGCGCCGTAGAAAATACTCGCCAGCACCGGCGCGCCGATCAGCCAGCCGACACTTTCACTTTCGAGCACCTTGCCGCCGCCCGCTGCGACGAGCGCATCTGTTGCCCACTTCAACGTGTAGGGCACCATCACGGTCACGACCTTGGCGATCAGGATCAGCACAAGTGACCAGAGAACAGTTTTCTTGAGATCTGGCCGGTCGTGCGGCCACACGTGCGGCCAAAGCCCCCTCAGAACGCGCTTTTGTTCGGGAGACAATTCAAAGCGCACAGCAGAGCCCGTTCGCTCCGCCGCGCGCGGCTCGGAAATTTCGCGTTGCATCATGGTGCGTATTTAGGGTGCGGCGGCAAGATTGTCCAATGTGGCACCTCACATGCGACGCCAACGCGGGCGCCACACTTAAGGCTCAAGTCCCCTACCGCCTTGGCACCAAGAACCGCTGACACGGATAGATCAGATCGGGGTCGCGGATGCGGTCGCGGTTAGCGCGGTAGATCCGCGCGTAGAGTCGCCCAGCGTTGTAGTGACGCTCCGAGATGCGCCACAGGCTATCGCCACGTCTGACAACATAGCGGCGCGGGGCGAATGCTTTGCGCCCTGCTGCCCGGCACGCTCCATATTTCGCGCGCCATACCCAGCGCTTGACGGCGGGACCGCGCGCATACCGGCCCGTATCGCGGTAGGTCGCCTCGCGATAGACTCGAATGCGCTGGCGCAAACGCGATCCTCCAACATAGACGCCGTCTTCGGCACCGCCGCGATCAGCAACCGGAGTTTGGTCTTTGAACTCTGAAGCAGGCGGCGTGACTTCCGGCCGGCCGCCGGTTGGCTCCGCGCGCGGACGGGCAATCGGCTCGGGATTGATCGTGATCGTCAAGCGCCGGTGCTTGGACGAGTCTACCGCGGTTTCGCTCGGACGGGGCTCGGCTTGGCGCGGTTCGGGCTGGCGCGGTTCAGATTGGCGTTGTTCAGTCGCACGTGGCTCCGTAGTGCGCGCCCGTTCCTCTGTTTTGGCTTTGGCTTCCGCGTTGCGCTTCGCCTCGTCCGCTCTGCGTTGCGCCTCATCAGATTTGCGCTGTGCCTCCTCGACCGATTTGCGCTTGGCTTCGAGCTGGCGCAGCTGCTCGGCACGTTTTTGTTCTTCGACGCGCTTTTGCTCCGCCAGGCGTGCGGCCTCGTTGGCGGTGCGAAGCTTTTCGGCTTCGACATCGCGGGCGGTTTCAGTCTTCTCGGCCGCTGCCGCTTTCGCCGCCTCTTCAGCGCGTTTTTGCTCTTCGATCGCCTTTTGAGCTTCAGCTTGTTTCGCGGCTTCAGCTTGCTTTGCCGCTTCCGCCGTCTTGGCAGCTTCGGCCTGCTTCGCGGCTTCGGCTTTTTTCTGCTCTTCGGCAGTTTTCTGTTCATCCGCAGGCTTTGCTGCGGCGGCCTTCTTGGCGACCTCGGCCGCCTTTTTCTCCGCCGCTTGCTTTAAGTCCTCAGCTTTCTTGCGAGCCTCGGTTGCCTTGGCAGTTTCGGATTTCGCCGCCTCTGCCTTGGCCTGTTCGGTGCGCTTCTTTTCCTCTTCGAGCCGCTTGGCTTCTGCCGCCTTAGTTGCCTCTGATGCTTTTTTAAGCTCGCGCTTTTTTGCAGCCGCAATAGCGTCAGCGTCGGCCCCACCCGTTGATGGCCGCGACAGCTCTTTGACGATCGTGCCCTGGTACTCGCGATTGGCTCGCGCCAGCCAATCCTGCACGCGCGAAAACATTCCGCCCACATCAGGCGGCGGGGGCGGCGCTTTGCTCGCACTCTGCGAAGGAGCAGGTTGTGCTTTTTTCTCAGGTGCCGCTACAGGCTCAGCTGGTGGCGCGGCGGGTGCAGGCGCTGCGGGTGCCGCAGCGGGAACCGTGGCTGGTTCCTGAGGCGGCGTCTTCGGAGCTTCGCGCTTGACTGGCGGCACGATGGCATCGGCCGCGGGCTGCGGCGGAGATGCAGCCGGCGGCGCAGCAGGCGCAGTGTCGGCCTGCGCCAGTTTGTATGGCTTGCCGTTGCTCGCGCGTGAAGTAGGGTTCACCAAATTCCAAACTTCACTCCAGGCGTCTCCCGCCACGCGCACGCGCGTCACGACTATTTCCGGCCCTTTCGATAGCAGTCCAATGCGCGCGTATTCGTAGCTGCGTGAGGGTTGTGCGTGGTTTCGAGCCGCAAGCGACACTGCTGGAAGAGCAACACGCACGGCGTGCCCCGGAACCGGCCACAGCGTACCGGTGTCGCGTGCTGACGTCGTAATCACGATGTCGGCTGACGAAGCGTCCACCGCGGCATTCAAGAGCCAGCGTCCATCGGCACCAACGATCGGCGAACCGGCCGGTCTGGCATCGGCTTCGACATCGACAGACGCGAACGGCGTGCCACGGCCCTCGACGCGTATCGCTCCCGATGAGGTCGTCACAACACGTTCGATTGTTGGGCCAGTGACAAACCCCGGCTGAGTCCGGACCGGAATGTCTTGAGCTGTCACCTCACGCGCTGCTCGGTCACCAGGCGCCGTGCCACTTAGATACGGCGCACGTGCCGCAAAAGCCGGCGCGGCACCTACGGCTGCAAAGCAAAGCACCACGAAGACGTGCGCCAGCCTAGCCGTTCGTGACAGCCGATCCCAACTAAACTCACAAATAAACTCTGGCGTCAGGTCAGCCAAGGGTTGGTTCCGCAACCAATTTGCCCGGCAGGAGATTTTTTGTTCGCCCGTTTCGTCTTGGCGGCTTGTCATCAGAACGCCTCACAACTCAAACCCCAAATAAGCACAGCTCCCTCGCTAACGCCAAGAAAACGCAGCACCTCGAGGGGGCGAGGTGGCGATTTGGCGCCGTTCATGCGACGTTTGCGTCCTTGCCTTAGTGTAGCGCTAAGGATGCCATTCAATCGAGTGCCGCAAGGCCACAAGTCCTCCTAGATGTAGAGACCCATGCAAAAAAAGATCAAAGAAGCGCTTCAGCCTGAAAAACAGGACATATCTACGTTAGCAGCCCGAGCCGTGGAAAGCGTCTGCGTCTACTGCGGCTCCGGCAAGGGCCTCAACCCGGCCTACGCCATCACCGCCCGGAAGTTCGGCAAAGCCTTGGCCGACAACGGTATTCGCCTTGTTTATGGGGGCGGAAGCCTGGGCCTCATGGGCGAAGTCGCGCGCGCCTGCCTCGGCGCTGGCGGCAAGGTCACAGGCATCATCCCAGAGTTCCTCGGCGCCAAGGAAAAGATGCTCCAAGACGTCGATGAGTTGATCGTGGTCGAGGACATGCACGTGCGCAAGCGCCTCATGTTTGAACGCTCGGATGCCTTCGTCGCTCTTCCAGGCGGCATTGGGACGCTCGAAGAATTGGTCGAACAGTTGACGTGGTCGCAGCTCGGCCGGCATAGCAAACCCATTGTTGTCGCCAACATCGACGGCTTCTGGACACCCTTTCTCGACCTGCTCTCTCACATGAAAGGCGAGACCTTCATCCGCGCCGGCCTCGACGTGCATTTCGCCGTCGTCGACACGCCAGAAAAAATTCTCCCTGCCGTACTTGCCGCCGCCAAGTTCGGCACACTCAACGGCGACCACGCGGTCGTGGCGAAGTTCTGAGCCGCTCGCAGCGCGCATTTGCCCCTTGCCTTGCCATCGTCGCATTTGGCACGCTTGTTCCTTGGCAATGATGCCCAGAGGCGGGACAGAGGCGGGAGGCCAATGCCTTTGCGATTGTGTGTTGGACAATTCATTTCCGCGCGCACCATGCGTGCGCTTCTTCTGGTCAGCGCCATCACGGCGATGGTAGTTCCTGCTCACGCGCAATGGGATCGCGACGGATATTTCAGAGGCGGCGGTGAAGAGCGCGACGAACCGCGCGACAAGCGCCGCCCGCGCCAGCCCCGCTCTCCTGCCGACTCATACGACTTCGGCATCGATCAACGCGGCGACAAAAATAGCGGCATCGCGGACGTGTCGTACTTCTATGAAGCCCTTTATGACGGCGGCGTGTGGATGAATCACCCGCGCTACGGAGATGTCTGGCAGCCTTATGTAGATGAGGCGTGGCGGCCCTACACACTCGGCCGCTGGGCTTACTCGGATGACTACGGCTGGACCTGGGTGTCGGACGAACCGTTCGGCTGGGCTGTCTATCATTATGGCCGCTGGAGCCTGGACGACGAGTACGGCTGGATCTGGGTCCCGGGAACCGAGTGGGCGCCGGCCTGGGTCTCGTGGCGCCAGAGCGAAGACGCGATCGGCTGGGCACCGCTCCCACCGAAAGCGCGAGGACGCGACGGCCAGAATTTTGATGATGCCAATCTCGTACAAGGCGAGCGCTTCAATCGCGCCTGGGTGTTTGTGCGCCCGCGTTATTTCGCGCGGCCCGAAATGCGCCGCTACGTGCGTCCGCCATCATGGAACGCCGATCTCGTGGTGCGCAGCACACCTCAATCCGGATTCGAACGCGGCGAGCGCCATATCCGAAATCGCGGACTGCCGCCTGAAGACGTCGAGCGCTTATCCAACCGCCCCGTGCCGCGCATTCGCGTCGCGCCCGTCGATGATCCGGGTTTGCGCCGTCCCGGCCGTTTCGACAATTGGCGTGCCCGCTCCAAAGGCGAAGTCAAAATTTTCCGCCCCGAGCGGCGCCGTACCGAAGAGGCCGTGCGCAAGTTCCGCAAAAACCAACCCGATGAGGCGCGCCCAGGTGTTTCGCGCGAAAGCGGCGACGGCATAACCGCACCCGCGCCGCGTCCTGCACGCCGCCTTGCGAAACCTGTTCCACCCGGCATGTATCCGGGCGGCAAGCCCGCCGTCGCGGCCGCGCGTCCACCGCGTTTTGAACGCGGGCCAGCGCCAGCAAAACAATTGGACAGCAAGCCCGCAGTCGATAAGCCCGAAGTCGATAAGCCGGCAGCGGCCCCAACCCCAGCGCTCGATCCCATTGCAACGCCGCGCGCAACCCCGCCCGCGTCAACTGCGAAACCGGCAGTGCCCGTCATCATCAATCCATCGGCGCTGCCATCGGAATTGCCGACAGGCAGTCCGCCGCGCACGGGCGGCAAACGGCGTTGGGATGGCAGCGGACCATCTGGCGCACCAAGCACTGCTGAGCCAACGGGCGAACCGGCACCGGCTGAGAATTGAGGGCGCTGCTAGATTAGGCAATCTGCAATAGCCTGTCCTCTCCCCCAGGGGGGACGCGCGCATCTCTCCCCACCCGCGTTCCCAGCCGCAGTGATGCAGAGCGTCACGCAGAGCCGGGATCTTCACTGCTTGATGATGTGCCCCGATGCGGCGGGTCAAGATCTCGGATAGCCGCGCTGCTATTTGCGGGGCTCTTGTCAAAATCCAAACGGCGCGGCTTCCGGGTACGCGGGCAATTTTTTG
>JAYSVT010000310.1:0-3502 GCA_043718455.1 Hyphomicrobium sp. | reverse complement strand
TGCCGGCGCGCGTCGTCCTTGCCATAGTCGAGGCCACAGAAAATGAGGGCGTCCGCCAACCCAGTGATGCCAAGCCCAATGCGGCGCTTGGCGCGGGCTTCTTTGGCCTGAGCCTCAAGCGGATAACGCGAAACATCGATGACATTGTCGAGAAAACGGACAGCAGTTGCTACGCGCTGTTCGAGTTTCACTCTGTCGATGCCAGCCGTTTCCGAAAATGGGTGCTCGACCAATGCTGCAAGATTGATCGATCCCAAAAGACATGCGCCATAGGGTGGCAATGGCTGCTCGCCGCAATTATGCGCAACAAATCCATTTGCGTCGAACGCATTCCGGCCTGGAATTTCGACGTCAAATACTTCGGCGGTGCCAGCGGGCTCGACCGAGGTTATCGTTGCAACGAAGCGTTCGCGGTTGATACCACGTTTGTAAGATTGCATGGCGCGATCCAAACGCGCCGCTTTGTCTCGATCCGCAAAACCTACCCGGTTATGGAACTCCAGCAGGTTGTCGCCCGAAATGACGAGTTCATGTTGGGCGGAGGTCGCGTAAGGCGCGAGTTCCCGGCGGCTATCAGGCAGCAGAGTTTGTCCAGCGGGCCGGCGCTCGCGATAGATGACTGAAGCAATGCCGAGGCGCAGCAGCATCCGCTGAACCGCTTCCAAGCGCGACAAATCCGATTGCGCGAGCCGGACACTTACGCCCTTTGCCTGTGTGCCCTGAACAGAACCGTCCGCATCAAAGAAGCCGCGCAGAAAGCCTCGATAACAATTGCTGCTTGCGCGCTCAATGACCGGCGTGATCGCTTTGTTGCCGGGCGACATACCGGCATCTGTTGCAAGCTGATGCAGCGCGCTCAGCGCCAGCCGATATTCGCCGCGGCCTGTAATTGACTGCCAACCTGCAAAATCGGCGCGGTGCGGCAGGGTTTGCGCGGCACGCAAAGCCTCCGTCATGATACCGGACTGCCCCGGCGACTGATCGTCCCCGTTGACAACCGCGGCAGGAGCCCAGACGGACAGTACCGCCTTATCTTTTTTAAGCGTGCCGTCGCCAACGAGCAGCCCTAGCAAGTAGCCTTGCTCGCGAGTCATCTCGCCCGGCCACTCAGGTGCCTGGCGGTGATTACTCAAGACAATCCTATCGCCCGGCACAACTTTTTCTGCTTCGCACCATTCGCTCTCAATGTTGAAGCGCGTCAGCGCCGTCACGCGGCGAATGCGATGATCGGCCGTTAGCCTTAGGGTGTGACCTTCGGCAGTCACGAGCCGCAGAAGAGGCTTGAAGCCTGTCCGGAAAAATCCGGCCCCGCCGCTTGCGAAGTCTTCGCCCGAAATGCGGGCCACAAAGGGTTTGCCAGCGAGTTCTGACACTTGCCGGGGCCCGCCGGCCGTGTGAACCCAAGTATCACCGGGAACGCAAGGATTTGTCGCCGCTATCGCCTCGCAATAGCTGAGGTTGTTTTCAGCGTTGATGCGGTCGATGAAGATGACGCCGGGTTCCGCGTAGTCGTAGGTCGCGCGCATCAGGCGATCCCACAGGTCGCGCGCCGCGACTGTTTTGTAGACCTTGCCGTCAAATACGAGATCCCACGGTTTTCCGTCGCGCACGGCCGCCATGAAGGCATCCGTCACCAGGACCGAGAGATTGAAGTTTCGAAGCCGCTTCGCGTCAGCTTTGGCGGCGATGAAATCCTCGATATCGGGGTGATCGCAGCGCAACGTCGCCATCATGGCGCCGCGCCTGTGACCGGCCGACATGATCGTGCGGCACATGGCGTCCCATACGTCCATGAAGCTCACGGGCCCCGACGCGTCCGCGCCGATGCTTTTCACGAGTGCGCCTTTGGGACGGAGCGTCGAGAAATCATGACCGATGCCGCCGCCCGCCTGCATGGTGAGTGCCGCTTCCTTCACCGCGTCAAAGATCGAGCTGAGGTCGTCGCCGATTTTGCCGAGCACGAAACAATTGAAAAGGGTGACGTCGCGGCCCGTACCAGCGCCGGCTAGAATGCGGCCTCCGGGCAAAAAGCCGAAATCGGCCATCGCCTCATGAAAAACGGCGGCCCACTTGTCTTGAACCCGCTTGCCACCCTTTTCGATTGCCGCCGCCGCCCGGGCAACACGCCAGAAGGTGGCGTCGAGCGACACATCCGCGTCCAGCCCGCTGCCACCGTTAAAACGGTACTTGCGCTCCCAGATCTCCTTCGAGATCGGCGCCAGAAACTGCGGTTGGGGTGCCGGATGACGAGTCATAATACGAACCAAATAGGGTGGCGCTGCCGAAGACCCACAGCACCCGCAAAATAAACGCCGAAGCGCGCGCTGTCAATAAAATGTTCGTCCTATGTTCTGATTTTGTTTACCACGCCCAGACGCTCCCTGGCAGCATCCGGCAGCGGCGGCGGGTTTTGCGCTCCAGCGGCCTCCACAAGCAGTCGGTTGGCGCCCTCTTCAATGGCACTCTCCATCCGGCGGCGAAACTCCGCCCGGGGCAAACCGGGCGGTAAGGGATCTAGGAACTCGACGATGATCGTGCCGGGATAGCGCAAGATACTGCGCCGTGGCCAATAGAGACCCGAGTTCAATGCGAGCGGGACAGCCGGCACGCCTAGGCCTTCATAGAGCGCCACGTAGCCGGGCTTATAGTCCGGTGCGGCGCCCGGCACGGCACGCGTGCCTTCCGGGAAGATGACGATCTCGCGGCCCTCGCTAGCGCGCGCTCTGGCATCGCGGATCATAGCCTTCAAGGCGGAGGCCGCTTTGTCGCGCTTGACAAAGATGTGTTCGAACTTGAGGCAGAACCATCCGTAAAACGGAATCCACTTCAGTTCGTCTTTCAAAACGATCGCGGGATCGCGCAACAGGGGAATGAGCGCAAACGTGTCCCACATCGATTGATGTTTGGCGACGATGAGGCAAGCCCCTTGGGAGAGCTTTTCGCGGCCCCGCACTTCAAGCCGCGTGCCGCAAATTTTCTCCAGCAGCCAAAGGCTCGTCTTGGCGTGCCATGTTAAAACCTGCATGGCCCACGACCGCGGTGCAAGCAAGAGCCACGATCCGAGCAAGAGAAATAGCGCCGTGATGATGTAATGGACCGCGGCAAAGATCCAGGATCGTAAGACTACCACGGCCGCCGCCCCGAAAGCCTTTGAATTCCGGCGAAAAAGCTGCCCATTCGCTCAACCATCGGAGGCTTTAGGCGTGCCAAGCGCAACGGAATGATCTTGCCGCCAGCCAAAGAATTGCTGGGTTCTAAGGCGCGCGGCGGCGGGCAGGTATTTGACGTATTCCGAAAACAAGATCCGTGCCGTTGAAACGTGCAGCCACCAGCCGCTTTCAGGGAAACTTTTTGGTGTGACGACGTGCGGAACGAATTCCGTATCAGGCATGACAAGTGCGAGTTCGGCAAGACTACGCGGCATATGATAGCTCGACGTCACGACGATCAATTTGCGAAACCCGTTGGCGTTGGCCCAGGTCCGCGTCTCGTCGGCGTTGCC
>JAYSVT010000309.1:0-10861 GCA_043718455.1 Hyphomicrobium sp. | reverse complement strand
GCCCGGGCGATACGGTCGAGCTGTTCTTTGACATGAAGGAGGAGCAATCCGCCGACGGTCCGCCGGGCGAACTGCTCTACACCGCCATCAATGGCGGTGGTGCCAACTTTCGCTTTTATCGCTTTCGCACACCCGACGGCGTCGTCGACTACTACGACGAAGACGGCAACAACTCGAAAAAGTTTCTCATGCGCAAGCCCGTGCGCGGCGATGATGTGCGTCTGACGTCCGGCTATGGTGTCCGCTACCATCCCCTTCTCAACACGCGCAAAATGCACACCGGTGTCGATTGGGCGACCGCTTCAGGCACACCGATCCTGGCAAGCGGCAATGGTGTCATCGAAGAGGTCGGGCACAAGGGCTACTACGGGAATTACATCCGTATCCGTCATGCGAACGGCTATCACACCGCATACGGGCATATGTCCCGCTTCGCCTCCGGCGTCGAAAACGGCACAAAGGTACGTCAGGGGCAAACCATCGGTTATGTCGGCTCGACCGGGCTCTCCTCGGGCCCGCATCTTCATTTCGAAGTGCTCGTCAACAGCCGCTTCGTTGATCCGATGTCCA
This sequence comes from Hyphomicrobium sp., assembly GCA_043718455.1. Lineage (GTDB taxonomy): Bacteria > Pseudomonadota > Alphaproteobacteria > Rhizobiales > Hyphomicrobiaceae > Hyphomicrobium_B. The sequence continues at coordinate 10,291 of JAYSVT010000309.1, read as the reverse complement.
TCCAGGTTCCTCGCGAGAAAAAGCTTGAAGGCAAGGAACTCGCCGAATTCCAAAAAGAGCGCGCCCGCATCGACGATCTTATGAAACGCGCGCCCGTCATGACGGCGAGTAAATAATCCCGCAGAGCGCCAGTGCGGCCGCACTACTGCACGCTAGCTCCCCACAAAACCTACCCTGCTGACGAACTGACAATTGCCTGACAGGCGAGCGAGGCCAGCTGTCAGGTAAAACCCCTTAACGAGACCGGAGCATTCCAATCCCTAACGGCAAATCAAAGGATCATCGATCATGGCAATTCGCAGAGGAACAGCTGGAAATGACCGGCTCGTTGGCACGAGCACAGCCGACATCATGTATGGCTTCGGCGGCAACGATGTGATGTTCGGGCTCGGCGGCAACGACGACATGGATGGTGGCACCGGCAACGATCAATTGTTTGGCGGCACCGGTAATGACGACATGGAAGGGGGCGCCGGCAACGACATCGTCAATGGGGAAGCCGGTAATGACATCCTTGATGGGGACGCAGGCGTCGATCGGATATCGGGCGGCCTCGGCAACGATAACATCGAAGGTGGTTTGGGCGCCGACACCATCTTCGGCGACGCCGGCAATGACCTCATCTCAGGCGACGAAGGCAACGATTTGATGAACGGCGGCGCAGGTAACGACCGATTCGTCTTCGACAGCGGCGAAGGCGACGACCGCATCACAGGTTTCACCGCCGGCGGCATTGAAGACGTTCTTGATCTGCGCGACGCAGCCTTCGATTTCACAACCTTCCAACAGCTTCTCAATCGTGCGATCACCACCGTTGGCGGCAATACGCTCATCGACCTCGGTGCCGGTGACTCGGTAACACTCGTTGGCGTGACCGAAGCTCAACTCCGCTCGGTCGATTTCATTCTTTAAGTCCGCCACGTCCGACACCGCGACGCTTGCACATGCTAAAGGGTGGCCAAATATCGGCCACCTTTTTTTTGGCTGAGCGGCCCATCGCAATAAATTTCATGCCACACCCTTGACCGGCCAGCCGTTGATTGTCAGCGCCCCATCGCGCGCCGAAACCAGCACCCGGTCCCCATCCTTGACGCCACCCGACAGGATCTGTTCAGCGAGCGGGTCTTGAACGTGACGCTGGATAACGCGCTTGAGAGGCCGCGCGCCGTAGGAAGGGTCATAGCCGCGATTGGCGAGCCAGCTGCGCGCCTGATCATCCAGCTCCACGACGATCTTGCGATCCACAAGCAGCTTCGCTATCCGCAACATCTGAATATCGACGATCCGGCTCATGTCGGTGCGCTGCAGGCGGTGGAACAGAATGATCTCATCGAGGCGGTTGACGAACTCGGGCCTAAAGCGCGTGCGCACTTCGTCCATCACATCGTCGCGCACGGCGTCTGTGTCCTCGCCCTCTTTCTGGTTGACGAGGAACTCCGAACCAATGTTCGAGGTCATGATAATGAGCGTATTCTTGAAATCGACGGTACGGCCCTGCCCATCTGTCAATCGCCCGTCGTCGAGCACTTGCAGCAAAACATTAAACACATCAGGGTGCGCCTTCTCGATTTCATCGAACAGCACAACCTGATATGGCCGCCGCCGCACGGCTTCGGTCAATGCACCGCCTTCTTCGTAGCCAACATAGCCCGGAGGCGCGCCAATCAACCGCGCAACCGAATGCTTCTCCATGTATTCCGACATATCCATGCGAATCAGCGCCGTGTCGTCATCGAACAGGAAACCCGCGAGCGCCTTGGTCAATTCCGTCTTGCCGACGCCTGTTGGGCCTAAAAACATAAACGAGCCAATAGGCCGGTTCGGGTCTTGGAGCCCAGCCCGCGCACGACGAACGGCGGTTGACACCGCAATGACAGCTTCCTTTTGCCCAACGACGCGCTTGCCGAGTGCCTCTTCCATCTTCAGCAGTTTGTCGCGCTCGCCCTCAAGCATCTTATCGACAGGAATGCCGGTCCAGCGCGAGACAACGCCTGCGATCTGATCGGGGGTGACTGCCTCTTCGAGCATCGCGCCCTTGCCGTCCTGGCTCTCGATGACAGAAAGCTTTTTCTCCAAGGCATCGATAACGGCGTATTTCAGCTCTCCGGCTCGATTGTAGTCGCCGCGGCGCTGCGCCTGTTCGAGTTCGATGCGCGCCGTATCGAGTTGTTCCTTGAGTTTCTGAGCCGAGCCGAGCTTTTGCTTTTCCGCTTCCCAACGCTGCGTCAGCGCTTTGGACTGCTCGGAGAGGTCAGCAATCGTTTTCTCCAGCTTTTGCAGGCGATCCTTGGAAGCGGCGTCCGTTTCTTTGCGCAAGGCTTCACGCTCGATCATGACTTGCATCAAGTCCCGATCAATGACGTCAAGCTCCTCAGGTTTACTGTCGACTTGCATCCTGAGTCGCGACGCTGCCTCGTCCATAAGGTCGATGGCTTTATCCGGCAGGAAGCGATCGCTGATGTAGCGATGAGACAGCGTTGCCGCCGCGACAAGCGCGCTATCGGTGATGCGCACGCCGTGGTGCAATTCGTACTTTTCCTTAAGGCCACGCAAAATCGAAATCGTGTCCTCAACGGTCGGTTCATCAACGAGAATCGGCTGAAAGCGCCGTGCGAGCGCTGCATCCTTTTCGATGTGCTTCCTGTATTCATCAAGCGTCGTCGCGCCGACACAATGCAATTCACCGCGCGCGAGCGCCGGTTTCAAAAGGTTGCCGGCATCCATCGCGCCTTCGGATTTTCCAGCGCCGACGATAGTGTGAAGTTCGTCAATAAACAGGATCACGCCACCCGCATCCGCCTGCACTTCCGATAGAACGGCTTTCACGCGCTCTTCGAACTCGCCGCGATACTTGGCGCCGGCGATCAGCGATCCCATGTCGAGCGCGAGGAGTTTTTTGTCTTTCAAGCTTTCTGGCACGTCGCCCTTGACGATGCGAAGTGCCAAGCCTTCGGCAATGGCGGTCTTGCCGACGCCCGGCTCACCAATCAAAACGGGGTTATTCTTCGTGCGGCGCGATAGCACCTGGATGGTGCGCCGGATCTCTTCGTCGCGGCCGATTACAGGATCGAGTTTTCCGGCTGCCGCCGCTTCGGTCAGATCGCGCGCATAGCGTTTCAGGGCATCGTAGGCCTGTTCGGCGGAGGCGCTGTCGGCCGTGCGGCCCTTGCGAATGTCGTTGATCGCGGCATTGATTTTTTCTGGCGTCACGCTTGCGTCGCGCAAGGCCTTGCTCGCGTCCGTCGATGTCTCCAGCGCGATCGCCAAAAGCAAACGTTCGGCTGTGACGAATTTATCGCTGGCCTTGTCAGCTGCCTTCTCGGCCGTTTCGAAAACCCGCGCCGCTTCCGGCGAAACGTACACTTGTCCGCTACCGCCTGACACTTTGGGACGTTTCGCGAGCGCGCGTTCGGTTGCCGCGAGCGCCGCCTTGGCATCGCCGCCAGCACGCTGAATCAGACCGCTGGCGAGCCCTTCAGGATCGTCAAGCAAAACTTTCAAAAGGTGTTCGGGGCCAAAATGCTGGTGGTTTTCCCTTAGCGCCAGGGATTGCCCAGCTTGCACGAAGCCTTTGGCACGGTCGGTGTAACGCTCAAAATTCATAACTTTGACTCCTCGGCGCGCCTCGCCCGCCCTAGAGGGCACGGGAAGAAGCCGTCCTACATTGATGTGGCACAAGCGCTCAAGAGCATCTGCTTAGAAATGAACCTGCGCTCAGAACTTCCCAGCACCGAAGGCCTCAATGAGCACCCTGGCAACTGGACCAACAGAGATATAGTGCGGAGCAGGGCGAGCAAAAGGGGCAGGGCTGGCCTGTCGCACAGCATCGGTGTTGTAGGTCAATGACGAGCATTGCATTGGCGTCAAATTCCGGTTTGTGGAGCGATGCGCGGCAACCAACGTCGATCCGGACACGGGCGCGCGGGATTTGAAGATCCCGCCATTCGGGGATCTCCGGCACACGGACTTCGGCAAATATGCGCGGGTGATTGGGAGCGGGCAACTCTAATCGAGCGAAACGATTTCGGTTTTCGGCTGACGCACACGAGCGAGCCCAACCAAACGAAAGAGCCGCGGCATGAACCGCGGCTCACAATCAGATTTCAAGAACCGTAGACACTGATCAATCCTGATCGTCGGATGACTGAGGGGCAGGTTCTGCCGGTACTTCTTTCTCAACACGCGGGCGGCGTACCGGACGGCGCAGGAACTCCGGCTGCTCAAGATGCAACGCCGCAGGCGCGGGTTGTTCTAATGCCACAACCGGCGGTCTTTCACGGCGGCGCGGTGCTACAGCAGCCTCACTCGCGGGTTCAATGGCAGCAGGCGGCACCAAGGGCGGCGCTGGAGCAACTATCGGGCGTTCATCCCGAAAACCGCGCGGTTCGCCGCCGCCGCTTCGTTCGAAATTGCGATCTTGTTGCCGGTCTTGATTTCGATCTGGGTTTCGATCTGGGCTCCTATCGTGGCCACGGTCCTGATTGCGATCCCGATCTTGATTGCGCTCTTGATTGCGATCTGGGCCACGATCAGAACGGAAATCTTGCCGGTCTTGCCGCTCTGGCCGGTCACCCCGATCAAAGCGATTTTCACCCCGGTCATTGCGATAGTTTTGATGGTTGTTGGGGTTGCGCTGGTGGTCGCGCCGCTGTTGTTGGTGCTGGTTTTGCGGCCGATTGTCAAAGCGCTGCGGCTGATCAAACGAACGCGGCTGATTCATCGGCTGGGGCGGCGGAATATCCGGCTGACCCATCTGCCGGTTATCACCGGCGAAATCATCACCCTCGTCATCACCGAAATCATCGCCATCGGCATCAGGTCCGCCCATTGTTGCGGGACGGCCCATGCCGGTCGTGTAGGGATCGCTGCCACCCGCGCTCATTTGCTGTTCGCGAAACGTCATGATGATGCGATTGTAGTGCTCGGCGTGCTGCATATAATTTTCAGCAAGCACAGGGTCGCCCGACGACAGCGCGTCGCGCGCCAGAGACATGTATTTCTCCGCGACGTGCGAGGGCGTACCGCGCAGCTTAACGTCCGGCCCGGTGCTCTCGAAGCTACGGGTCATCGGATTCTGCGACTTGCGATTGCTATTATTGTTGTTGGTATTGTTGTTACGCCCGCGGCCGCGGCGATTTTGCTGTCCTTGCCTCATTGGCTCCCGTTCTTACAAGTCGAGGGTTTCAGTCTTGGATTATTCAGTCTTGGATAAATAGTGTTGATGCCCGAGTTCGCTGCGCGACGCTCCGTTTGACTTGGCACAAAGCCAGATGCGGCCAATCCCTGTTGCGACGCTTGAAACAGAATATTATGTCCATCCAATCGGAAGTGGGGCGTTTAGCGCGGAAGCCGTGGACAAACCCTACGGCCTATTTTCGTTGCCTGCTCCACCACACGGCGGGCCAGCTTCGCGCTTCGCAATTTCTGCCGGTACATTCAGCGCCGGGAAAACCGTCAATATGCTCGATCCTTCGAGCGTCCCTTCGACTGACCGTGCCCGATCAAAACCGCCAGACAACACCATATCCTGGAACCACGGCGGTTCCAATACAATTCGCAGGTTTACCTAAGAATGTATCTCCAATGCTACACAGCGGAGATGGCCACCGAGGTCCGTGAGCAGTTCAGGTGAGCCGATTGGCACTGCCCGGCACTGATCTTCGAAAATTCCCGAGACATCGGCATGCTGGCCCGTCCCAACTTCGAACATGATAACAATGTTCCCAGTAATGGTGCTGATATCTTTGGCTATTTCGCGGTAAGTATTAAGACCGTCGGCCCCTCCGTCTAGAGCCAAGCGAGGATCGAAGTTGCGTACTTCCAGCGTTAAGCCGCCGATTTCTCCAGAAACAATATACGGTGGATTCGAGACGACCAAATCAATAGGTTGACCCACGCCCTTCAGCGCGCTGGTTTGGACGAATACAGCACGGGAGGCGACACCATGCCGCTCTGCATTGTGCCGCGCAACATAGAGCGCTGCGGCGCTCACATCGGTTCCCACTCCACTTGCTAGCGGCAGCTCGACAAGCAGCGTCACGAGTATGGCGCCTGACCCAGTGCCGACATCGGCAATGCGAATGGGCCGATCATGCCAATTCTTCAATTTGGCAATTGCAAGAACCGCATCAACGAGCGTTTCGGTGTCTGGGCGCGGATCAAGAACGTCCGGCGTAATCTTGAACGCGCGGCCGTAAAAATCGCGTTGCCCGAGAATTCGCGAAACTGGTTCACCCGCTAGGCGCCGGGCCGCCGCTGCCGATAGCGCCTCTGCGAAGTCTCCGGCGACGTTATCCGGCGACGTGAACAGTGCGGCCGCATCTAAACTCAATAACCCCTGTACGAGGAAGCGCGCATCGATCTCCGGCGTCTCGAGCCCAGCAACAGCAAATGCCGTACTCAGCCGGCGCACTACCGCACTGAGTTTATCCTCGCGATTGAACCCGATATTCCCCAATGGCGCTTTGGGCCCGCTTGTCACGTTGCGTTCACTTCCGCCATCAGGCTCGCCTGATGATCTGTGATGAGCGCATCGACCAACTGATCTAGGGCATTTCCCTGCAGCACTTCGTCGAGATTATAGAGCGTCAGGTTGATGCGGTGGTCGGTCACGCGCCCTTGGGGGAAATTGTAAGTGCGGATGCGCTGCGAGCGATCGCCCGAACCAACTTGCGACTTGCGGTTCTCGGAGCGCTCGTTCGCCAGCTTTGAGCGCTCAAGCTCATACACGCGCGCCTTCAACACTTGCATGGCCAATCGGCGGTTCTGATGCTGCGATTTTTCGGCCGATACAACGACAATTCCGGTTGGAAGATGCGTCATGCGGACAGCACTGTCCGTCTTGTTGACGTGCTGGCCGCCAGCACCACCGGCCCGCATAGTGTCGATGCGCACGTCCTCGGCCCGGATATCAACATCTACATCTTCGGCTTCGGGCAACACCGCAACCGTTGCCGCCGAGGTATGAATGCGCCCGCTCGCTTCGGTTGCCGGTACGCGCTGGACCCGATGCACACCGCTCTCGAATTTGAACCGTGCGAACACGCCCTGCCCGGTGATCGAAACAATGACTTCGCGATATCCGCCGAGATCGCTTTCCGAAATTGAAATGACCTCGGCCTTCCAGCCTCTGAGTTCCGCGTAGCGCGTGTACATGCGATAAAGATCGGCGGCGAAAAGGGCCGCTTCATCGCCGCCAGTGCCGGCGCGGATTTCGAGGATGGCGCTCTTTTCGTCGGCAGCGTCCTTAGGAAGCAGCGCGATACGCATTTGCTGCGTCAGCGCTTCCAATTTTGGCTGCAGTTCGGCGCGCTCCGCGTAAGCCATCTCAGCCATATCTTTGCCGGCCGCAGGGTCCGCAATCATCTGGTCGAGGCCGGCCAATTCTTCTTCTGTCTTGCGCAACTCTTGAATGGCCGCGACGACCGGCTTGAGGTCGGAAAATTCCTTACTCAGTTTGACGAATGTTGCCTGCGGCACGCCAGAGTTCAGCTCTTCTTGAATGGACATCCAGCGTTCGACGAGACGATCGAGTTTTTCGGTTGGTAATCCGGTCATAGGTTCTGCGCCAATATTCAACGGGAATCAGGACGTCATGGAGGTTGATTTGCCAGCGATTGAGCTGCTGCGCCAGTGCAGCGCCCGTCACGCCTGCAGGATGACCTGCGAGACTGGCTCTTTTTTGGCCCGCTAACGCTCGGCGGGTGTCATTTTATCGCTTCGGCGGGAACGTGGATCGTCAACCTCGATCCATCGCAGGCCCTCGCGCACCGGCGCAAATTGTACGGCCAGCGTCTCTCGTAACCCCGTAGCAACTTTGGCAACCGGTGCGCTCACCACATTAACGGCACCCTGCAACACCGAGGTGTTCAACATCATTAATACGATGCAGAGAGGCAGTGAAACGGCATAAAAGGTCCGCGCGGGGCGTTCGCGGGCCTGGTTCATGGCTTCCTGCGGCAGGCGCTTAGCGCCCGCAACAAGCACAACACCAGCTTGGCGCAATTTCACGACCGACTGTTGCATGTGAGCATAGGCTGCAGCATTTCTATCTGGTAACGGGCGGCGCGGTACTGTGCCGCTCTGCAAGGCCGCGAGCGCGCCCAGGATCGGCCGGCCATCTATTTTGGCCCAAGCTGCATATCCCATCACAATGCGCGTGGTTTCCGGCCAAGGCGGCAGAAAGCGAACGTCGCCATTTTCCAGTGCGTCGATGATTTGCACGTGCGTTAAGAGCTGAACCGCAGCCTGATGCTGCGTGATGCCGAGGAATTTTCGTAAGTCACGGAAGAACAGAGCGACTTGGCTATAAACTGGCATAGATTCCTGGGGCTGCTGGCGCTTCGCATCCGGCGCAATTCCGCCGCGCATCATAATACGGTTGTCTCTGGCTTCGACCCCGTACGTATTCACTCGCCCAACACCCCAACGCAAACGAAGTACTCTGAAACGCAGCCCCCGAGGCTACCATTCCATCTTGATCAAAAAAAACTGTTTGTCAAAGCCCGCTGCACTGCCCGTAGTAATTTGCTCAGCCTTCGATCTCAACGCGTTCTTTGGCGGCAAACTTTTGCAAGAATTCACGGATGTTTGGCGCGCTTGTTTTGATCAAGTCTTCTACACAATCGGTAACATGTTCTGCGTTGAGCGATAAAATCATTGCCTTCACCGGCCCGATCGAAGCTGGCGCCATGGAGATAGAGCGCAACCCAAGCCCAATCAACGTCATCGCCTCAAGCGGACGTCCCGCCATCTCTCCGCACAAATTCAAAGGTACGCGATGCTTTTTTGCGGATTTGACCAAAGTTCGCAGGGCCCTAAGCGGGGCTGGAGCCAAAACGTCGAAACGGCTGGCAACGCGCGCGTTTGTCCGATCGGACGCAAACAGAAACTGCATCAGGTCGTTTGAACCAACGGAAATGAAATCGACTTCGGGCATAAAGGTATCGAGTTCGAAAAGCAGCGACGGCACTTCGAACATGGCGCCGATGAGCACTTTTTCCGGCAGTTTGTACCCGTGTTTGGCCAGGAAGGTTTTTTCCTTCTCTACCATGTCGCGCAATGGCTTCAATTCTGCGGCCGACGACACCATCGGTATCATGATGCGCAACTCGCGCCCTGGAGCGGCCTTGAGCATGGCGCGGATCTGAATACGAAACAGTTCCGGCCGGTCCGTCGCCATTCGAATGGCGCGCCACCCCATCGCTGGGTTTTCTTCCTTGGGTTGTCTGAGATAAGGCAGAACCTTATCGCCGCCGATATCTAAAGTACGGAACACCACTGGCTTATTACCGGCTTCCTTAAGCACGGCGCTGTAATGCTGCGTCTGCTTGTCGAGGCGCGGGAAGGTATCGGACAACATAAATTGCAATTCGGTGCGGTACAATCCGACGCCATCGGCTCCGCATTCGGCTAAGTGCGGCATGTCGACGAGCAAGCCCGCATTCATGTGCAATGCGATTCTGACGCCATCTTTTGTGATAGCGGGGCGATCGCGTAGGGCCTGATAACGTTTTTGCTTGCGCGCCCGGAATCGCACCTTGTCGGAATAGGCGCTAATGACTTCTGGGCTCGGCCGCAAATGGACTTCGCCAGTGACCGCATCGACAATCGCTGCGTCGCCGGCATTGACCCGCTCAACGACACCCGCCGCTTGACCTATGGCCGCGATCCCAAGCGCCTTCGCAACAACGGCAACGTGGCTTTGGCTGGAACCATCTTCAACGACAAGCCCGCGCAATCGTGTGCGATCATAGTCGAGCAATTCAGCGGGGCCCATCGTGCGCGCGACAAGAATTGCGTCGGGCGGAAGTCCGGACAGCTCGTCGGCACCCGTGATACGTCCAGCCAAAACGCGCATAAGGCGATCCGAAAGATCATCGAGATCGCGCTGACGCTCGCGCCAATAGGTGTCGTGCTGGCGCAGCATGCGCGTGCGCATCGCATTTTGCACGCGTTCAACCGCAGCCTCGGCCGTCAACCCGCCCTGCACGGCTTCGCGCAAGCGCCGGTGCCAGCCTTTGTCGTGCGCAAACATCCGGTAGGCCTCGAGCACGTCGCGATGTTCGCCAGCGCCCGCCAGTTGCTCGTGCTCGAACATATCGTCGATGTGGGCAATCAGCTTCTCTAGGGCTTCATCCAGCCGTTCGATCTCGACGGCCGGATTGTCGGACATCAACTGCGTGACGACGATGCGCGGTTCGTGAAGAACGACGTGGCCCAGCGCAATGCCAACGGAAAGGGGTTCTCCCTCAATGACCATCGGCTGCGATTTCGACAGTTCAATCGCAGC
>JAYSVT010000308.1:0-3509 GCA_043718455.1 Hyphomicrobium sp. | reverse complement strand
TTGCGTACGGCTTCAGCGCGGCGCTCAGACAAAGTTTGGTTGTAGGCAGGTGCGCCCGTGGCGTCGGTGTGACCGGCGAGTAAAAAACTTGAACTTTTTAATTGGCCGTTCTGCAGGGCGGTCCCTAGCGCATCTATGCTCGGCCGCGCTGCAGGTGAAATCTCAGCCGAGTTCAGCTCAAACTGTATTTCCATGTCTTGAACGGGCATATCCTTCACGGCAACCGCAAGCTTGCCGCGCTCTTCTGAAGAAATCGAGATGCCGCGCGAAGTTTTGTCTTTGAGCGCGCTGATGAGCGAAGCGGCAGCATTGCTTGGCCCCCCGCGTGTCGCGCCTTTGGATTTCAGCGCTTCGACGATACTCTCGGCGGTAGGCGTATTGGCCGTTTGGCTGAGTGCGATCCCGCTTCCGAGAACGAGCGCGCCGCAGACCAGAGACAACGAGAAAGCAATTTTCCGCGAAGACTTTCGATTGGCCGCGTGCATGGCACAGGGTCTCCTATAAAATGAACAACTATTTCTAGCGCGCCGGACGGGCGCCAGCAACCTCGTGTCGACGCGAAGCCACGGCTCATTGCTGGTTAATCGCAATCAGATCGTTAATTTAGCTTCACCGCAATAGGATCATAATTCCCAGAACTTGACTGTTCCCAGCGTAACATGCGCCATTCGGAAATCCTGTGTAGTGTTATTGTAACTGCGTGAAAATCGGCGGAGGCGACACACGTGCGTCTGAGATTTCTGATAATTACTCTGGTGCTTTGCAGTGCCGCCATCGGTCTTTGTGGCGGCCAAGCGCTGGCCGATACGCGCAAGGCGCTGACTGCGGAGATATCGGCACTCACGGCCGATGCTAAATATGACGAAGCACTCGCCAAAGCCAATGCACTTATAAAATTGTCGCAGGATGAAAACGGCGGCAACACATCCCAGCATGCCGAAGCCCTGTCATGGGCGGCATACCTGCACGTAGTGCAAGGCGATGTCCAAGGTGCCAGCACCTACTTCGAACGGGCCGTTGAGATTTATGGCCGGGTTCTGCCAGCCGATCACCCCGATCTTGCAACCTCGCTCAACAATCTCGGATACTATCGATACCGGCTTGGCCGCTATCAGGAAGCTGAAGCGCTTTATCAGCGGGCCCTCGATATCCGCGAGAGCGTGCTGAAACCTAACGACCCGGCGATTGCCGACACGTTGACCAATCTTGGTGAGCTCTACAAGGCCCGCGAACGGGCGGACGAATCCATACCGCTCCTCAATCGCGCGCTTGAAATTCGCTCGCGCAGTTTGAAACCGGACGATCCGGCTATCGCCGCGAGCCTGCAAAATCTGGCCGGCGCCTTCGAACTCGATCCCAAAGGCGACAAGTTCGCGGCTGCTCAAAAGCTCTTGGAAAAGGCACTGGCCATCCGGCAAAAGTCGCAGCGCGCGGACCATCCGGAAGTAGCCGGCGCCATCAGCAAACTTGCGACCAACCTCTTCAACCAGGGAAAATATCGCGAAGCGGAAGCACGTTTTGCCGAAGCTCTCGCCATACGCCGCAAGTCACAACCCGCCAAACATCCCGAAATAGCTTTGACGCTCGCAGGGTTAGGGCTGACCCACATGGAACAAAAAAAGTATGCCGAGGCCGAGGCCGAGCTGCGTGAAGCTTTGACCATACGCGAACAGGTTCTAGCTCCGAACGCGACGACAACAGCGGAGTCGTACCGGCATCTCGCACGGGTCCTTGAGCTGCAGCAGCGTCCCGCCGAGGCGCTTGAGAAAATCCGTCTCGGCACACAAATCGCGCTGACGCGGGAACAGCCCAAAGCCAAAGGCCGCGAGCATCTGACCGAACATTTGAGAATTCTTGCAAGCTTGAATGGACACGACAGCAGCAAGAAAGTCGAAGTGATGGACGAGGCGTTTGCCATTGGCCAGCGCGCTGGGGAGAATGAGGCCGCGTCCGCGGTTGCGCGTATGGCCTCGCGGTTCGCGACCCAAGACCCAGCCTTGCAAGGGTTGGTTCGAGACTTGGAAAACATTGACGCTCAGATGAACGTGCTTGAGCGGCGGTTGACGGAAGACTTGGCCCGGCCTCCGGAAAAGCGCCGCCTCAATACACGCACGCAAATGAAGGAGCTTGAGCAGCGCCGCACAACAATCGATGCGCGGCTGAAGAAAGACTTCCCCTACTATTTCGATTTGACCAAACCCGATCCGCTCTCGATTGCGGAGACGGCCGCGTTGCTCAATCCGGACGAAGCCCTGATAAGTATCGTGTCGGGAACGGATGAGACCTACGTTTGGGTCGTGACGCGCGAAGGCAACGCCTGGCATCGCGCAACTCTCAATTGGAGTTGGCTGGAGAAGTCTGTATCGGCTTTGCGCAAAAGCCTCGACACGGAAGACTTGAAGAAGAATATCAACAGTGCGGGCAGCTTGCTCGACATCGGCTTAGCTAACGAGATTTACGCAAAACTCCTGCAGCCGCTTGAAAGCGTCTTCAAAGACAAGAAGCACCTGATGATCGTGCCGTCGGGGCCATTAACGAGCCTTCCGTTCCAGGTGCTCGTCACCCAGAAGCCGAACATAATGCATCCGTCGATCGGCGAACTGCCAGCCTATCGCGACGCGCAATGGCTCATTCTGCGCCACGCCCTCTCCGTTGTGCCATCCGTGACAAGCCTCAAATCGCTGCGTAAGTTGAAGCGCCGCGCGGATGCCGGAAAGCCCATGATCGGCTTTGGCAACCCAAAGCTCAGCACGCGCGTGTCATCAAATGGGGCGTCCGCCGCGCCTGTTCGCGTCGCTGAAGCCCAGACACGCGGCGGCGATCCAAGCCTTCGCGATATGTTGGCAACTCGAAGCATCCTCGCGACACTTGAAGAACTGCCCGGCACTGAAGAAGAATTGAGAACGATCGCCAAGGGGCTTGGCGCTTCCGAAGCCGATCTGCATCTGGGCGCGGCTGCGACCGAGACAAGCGTCAAGACTACGGATCTCTCGGTTTACAACGTCGTCTACTTCGCGACCCACGGTCTGGTGGCCGATGACATCAAGGGCTTGAACGAACCGGCGCTTGTTCTGACGCCGCCGGATACTCCCGACGCCAATGACGACGGTCTGCTGACCGCTTCGGAAATTTCGCAAAGCTTGAAGCTAAACGCCGATTGGGTGGTGCTTGCGGCCTGCAATACGGCGGCTGAATCAAAGCCTGGTGCCGAAGCCCTGTCGGGGCTGGCGAAGTCATTCTTCCATGCCGGTGCGCGGGCGCTACTGGTCTCGCACTGGCGGGTCGATAGCGAAGCAGCGGCGAGGCTAACAACCGCGACGTTCGAGATTCAAAGCCGCGACAAAAGCATTGGCCGCGCCGAAGCTCTGCGCCAAGCCATGGTGATGCAGATCCAAACGAAAGTCACTGAAACAGCAGATTTGTGGAACGCCTATCCGGCATTCTGGGCGCCATTCTCAGTCGTTGGAGAGGGCGCCCAGTAAAGTGGTATTACCGCGCTACCACTCGTA
>JAYSVT010000307.1:0-3516 GCA_043718455.1 Hyphomicrobium sp. | reverse complement strand
GCTTCCCGGACATAACGCTCGAAAACGCCCGTGATCGGGCAACTGAGTTGACCCGAGCTGCTCGAATCGGCGTCGATCTTATTGCCCAGGAAGGCCATGCCCGAGAGGCCGCAGAAGCCCGTATCACCGTCGCGAAGCTGATCGGAATTTACGTGCGGCGGCGCGTCGTGGGTCGGCTACGAACCGCTGCCGATATTGAACGTCGCCTAAACAGGGCGCTCGCTCCCATTCTCAATCGACATGCTGCGGACATCCGGCGGCGGGACGTCCGCGAACTTTTCGACGCGTGTGCCGACGCGGGCTTCAAGCGCGAGGCGCAACAGCGCAAGCAGACTGTCGGGGCGATGTTCGCTTGGGGATTGAGCCAAGACATCATCGAGGTAAACCCGACAGCCGGGCTCGCGGGTTATGATCCAGGCACCCCTCGGAACCGCGTACTTTCTTCCAGCGAAATAGGAGAGTTTTGGAAACTGCTCGACGAGGGTTGTTTCTCGCCGAACGCGACAGCTGTTTTCCGGTTGCAACTTGCGACAGGTGCGCGGGTCGGAGAAATCAGTGGTCTTTGTGTCGAAGAAGTAGACCAAACCCGCTGGATTTGGCGACTGCCCGCCGAACGCTCCAAGAACCAGCGTCAGCGAGCAACACCAGTCGTGGGAATTGCACGGGCAATCCTGCGCAATCGGCTGGACGTTGTGCGTTCTGGTCCGCTTTTCCTCAACGAGGCCGGCAAGGCCATGAGAGCATCGGATATTGGGCATTCCCTGATGGCCCGGCGTAGCAGGCTCCGGATGGAGCATTTCACGTCGCATGACGTCCGCAGGACGGTCGCCAACGCGATGTGCGAAATGGGGCTGCCCTTGGACCAGGTGGCGGCCGTGATCGGCCATGACGCCAACGGAAGGGCTACCCGCACACTGGTTCGCCATTATTCGCCGGGTGATCTCATCGACGCTAAGACAAATGCCTTGAAGCTGTGGGACGGCCGCCTACGAGAAATCATTGCCGGCGTGGAACCGGCCGACAACGTTCTTCACCTGCGACCAACCGGTTGAGCACGGCACTCGTGGCGAAGGGCGCGACCGCACGTGTTCGCCAAAGATTTCTATTCGGAAGGTTCATCCATGAGCTCGGCTGATTACATGACGCCTATTCGTGAGCGCGCAGCGGAAAATCTACCTGAGATTCTCTGCTTTTTGAAGGCATGCGGGCACCCGAAAGAGAACGAGGTCGAAGATGCCGTGGTCGAAGCTGCACGCGTCTATTTCCAACTTTCGCGGTTTCATTCACGCGAGCAAAAAAGGGCCATGAAGAAGATCGCAGCCGATGCGCGAAGATTGCGGGGCTCTCTCGCGCCGAAGAACTTCACGAACATCGTACGCAAGGAACTGCATGAAATCGTAGACGCGCACCTCGAAAGGCACCCTGCGAATACGTTTGGCCATATTTTTGCGAAGTCTTCCGTAGGGAGATTATTCGTACAGTTAGAACAGGTCATACGCGCGTGCGAGCGTTTGGCGCCCCCCGCGGGTAATCGCAAGCGCCAGGCGACTCCGGCCAAGCGGATATTGTGTGAGGATTGCGTAATCGTTTTCGATTGTTTTAGGGAAGGGGAAGCGACTAGCGGGCAAAAAGGCGACTTTTTGTCGTTTGTTGAGCTGGTCTTCGAAGTTGCCACAGGCGCGCCGCCGTCCCGCGAAACATCGATGAGCACACCAATCAAGAACATGTTGATGAGGTATCGGACCCTCCTAAAAAAGGGGAAAAAGGGCGAAAACCTGTGGCGTTCCCTCTAAGCAAGGATTTTCACGACCAAGTTCTAACCGCGGAAATCCCCAGCGGCCATAGATGATCGCCGAAGATGTCTTGAACGCGAACGTGTTCGTTAGGAGACATCATGGACAAGATCACACTGAGCATAAGCGAAGTCGCAGCTCGCACTGGGATCAGCCGAACTCGCCTTTATCAGGAAATTTCGGCAGGCCGGCTAATCGTCCGAAAATGCGGCCGACGCACGCTCGTGCCAGCGGCTGAGCTGGATGCATGGGTGCAGAGGCTGAAGACCGAGCCGCAACCTACTGCGTCGCCCCCCCGAGACTCGAAATGACGGTGTGCGCTGGCACGAGCCTCGCCCTTCGAAAGTTCCCGCCGTCGAACCGATGACCGCTGGTCGAGGCAGGTCACCAAACGAGGAGGCAGCACGCCCGGCTGCAACCGAGGCAATGCCCCGTGTCGCCAGCGTTCCGCGCTTCGCACGTGAGCGAAAGATGAACGTGAATTCCATCAAAGCAAGGAAGAACCCTATGCCCGAACAATTTAGCGAAGACAAGACCAGTTCCGAAAGCCTTTTTAACGGCGAGTAGGATATTCTAGAGATCATAGATTGGTTGCTGGTAGAGAAACAAGACTGTAAGGGTCTGCTAGATTGGCTACACAGCGGCGGGAAAGGCCATCCTGAATATAAAACTCGAAAGCCTTATGACGATAAACTGAATTGTAACCACATATTTGATCAAATGAATTCCAATCTCGCAAGCGGCGAACGCGCATACTACAAACTTATATACTTACTGCTTGAACAGTTGGCGGATTGGGGCCGAATAGATAAAAAAAAGAAGGAGCTCGACGGCAAACTCGGTTGCGATTTGGAAAGAGCCGAACTTGTCATGAAATTAGAAGGATGTGAAAACCAGATAAAGAAAGTCTTGCGTTTTCAAATTAATTTTATTGAGTCGGCATTCTTTCATTTGGAAGGAGACGCAGTTTTCGCCAAAAACCTAACCCACAGACTAATAGTTTAAGTCGCTACAGAAGGCCCACCTCCAGCGCGGGGGTGGGCCGTCCGTAGGAGCCGAGATATGCCACGTATTGCGCCTCTCAGGTTCGGCCCTCACTTCAGCGCTGCAGATTGCCCTGGATAGGTTTTCATTTGGGGATCGAGCGTGAAGCTCGTGATGAAAGACACGCACAAATGACCGCACATGATGACAAGCGCCGGCCGGCAAAAGCCACGCCGAAGGTGCTCATCGGGCTTCCAAAAAAGACCAAATCAAACGCCGGTGCGCCCTTTGCGCCTGAGGCATTGAAGGCTTTGGCTGAGCTGCGGAAGGCCGATCAGGCGGCCTTCGAACAGCTTCGGTCGGAATTGAAGGCAGCTGGTTGCCGCGTAATGGAGCTTGACGAGGCCATCGCCAAGGAAACCGGCGATGCCGCTCGCCCCCGGCCTACCCAGGCCGATCGGCTGGTCGAGCATGCAGGAGCAGCCACGTTCTTTCGGACACCCGATGGAACGGTTTTCGCCGACGTCGTGACTGACAAGTTTAGAGCGAGCTGGCCGATCCGGTCTCGTGACTTCGCCCGTTGGCTCACACGCCGCTTCCACGAGTCGACTGGCAGTGTGCCGGGGTCGGAAGCGCTGCAGGCTGCGCTGGGCGTGATTGAGGCCAAGGCGACGCATCGTGATGCGTCGGAACGGGAGGTCCACGTCCGTGTCGGCGGACGACACGATCGCATTTTTAT
>JAYSVT010000306.1:0-3516 GCA_043718455.1 Hyphomicrobium sp. | reverse complement strand
CGCAGCCTAAGGGCATCATGGGCGATGTGGTGGCTGTTGGGGTTGGAGCAGCGCTCTACGTGGCATTGCTGATGGGCGGGCACCAATGGCTGATCGGCGTCGCCCCGGTCGCCGGTTAGAGCACGATCATTTTGCATTGAAGCGGCGATCGCAATCCGCTTCAATCAGGTAAAGGCCCCGGCTCTTCGGCCCGCTGAAGCGGACCTCTGGCCGGGGAAGCGGGTGTTATAGTTTTATTGCCCGTCAATAGGCGCACCCGCGTTCCTGGAAGACGCGCCTCTGTGTCTCTAAGTGTAACTCAGGCCGTTGCGAGCGCGGCTATCCGGGATCTTTACCCGTTGCGATTCACACTGAGTTGATCTTGCTTTAGACGTGGGCTGGCTATCAGTTCGCTTGAATTCGGCTTATCGCGTGAGGACGACGAACTCGGTGCCCTTGCCGGTCTCTTTGCTGAGTTCGCGGTCGGAAATGATCAAGGACATGCCGGGCTTTGCCAGTTCGGCAATCGTGTCTTGGATGTCTTTCGGGATGCGGAAGGATTCTAGGGCGACGCGTACCGCCTCGTCATTGAGATTGGGCACTCTTTGCTCGCGTTGCTTGCGCTTCTTGGACTGATCCTGGTCGGCCAAAGCCAGGCGCGGGGCCTGCGCGCTGATCAGCTGCCATGAGAAGCGATCGCCGGTCGCATCGTAGTCTATTGCGGTTAGAACGTGCGTGCCGATGGCACCAGGGTTGTCGGCGATATCGATGGGTGCTTCGAGCAAAGGCTCGAAACCCTGCCGGACGTAGATCTTTTGTGTCTTGAAGCTGACGAAGACCGACAATGGGCGCGCACGGCGTGCAACGTCCTTCTGTGCTTCAATCAAAGCGGTTTGAGCCGAACGCAACTGCGCAACGGCTGTCTTGACCTCGTCGATAGCGCGGGACTTGGCAGCGTCTGCAGTAGCGTATGTCGCTTGCACATCGGCGATGACCATTTCGCCCTTGGCCGCCTCGGCGCGGGCGGCATCAGCCTCGATCGTCAAATCGAGAATGCGGTCTTCAAGTTCGGCTTCTTTGTCTTCGGACTGAATGCGAATTTTGGCATCCGTGATGGGGCTGGCGGCCGTCATGAAGGCGCGAAACTTGTCTATCGCGGCCTTTCTGGCACTGTCTGCCGCGGCCGCATTGCGCAACACGCCCTCGAACGGCTGACGCGCCGTCTTTAAGCGAGCTTCGGCTTCCTGTGCGGGGCGAAGCGTTGCCTGAGCCTTTTCGCTGGTAGCGGCCTTTTGAGTTTCAGCGGCTTTCATTTCCGATTGCAGACGCTGGATTTTGCTTTGAAGCAATTGGGCCGCTTCAGCGCGAGAGCGGGGCTTCAGCGGCATCGAGCTGTCTGAGTTGCTGGCGGGCGGCGCTGGTTCAGCCTGCGCGGGCGTGACGGGCATGAACGACGGCAGTTGCACATCGCCGTCATCAGAAACATCGTTGGCGGCAATGCGCATATCGCGCGCGCCCGAACTCTGCGCTGGCAGCGCAGAGACGGCTGGCAGCGGTTTTAACAGAAGGTCATCTTCGAATTTAATTGGCGACGTTTCGTCGTTCGTGATGATGATGCGCGCGCCGATTTTCGTCTGCTTGAACAACGACCGAGCAAAGGATGCAGGCAGGCGGATGCATCCGTGCGAGGCGCGATAGCCTGGGACGACGCCTGCGTGGAGCGCTATCCCAGACCACGTCACGCGCTGCATGTGAGGCATGGGCGCGCCGTCGTAGATATTGCTTTCGTGATACTCGTGCTTCTCGAGGATCGAAAACACGCCGGTTGGCGTGTCGAAACCGGGCTGGCCGGAGGAAATACGCGACGAGGATATTTCGCCAAAACCGTCGATCACGCGCACGCGCTGTTTTCTGATCGAGATAAGCAGTGTCAGCGGGGTCTGGCTGAGTTTGGTTTCAGGGCGCGGCGTCTGGGCGATGGGTTTAGTGGGGGGCCTCGTGGCGGGCTTCGCCGGGATAGCCGCGGTTTTGCTCTTGGCCGTGATGTCGCGCGCTTCGGCATGCAGCATCGTCGCTGACAGAGGCAATAGCGGTATTATGCCAAGCATAACCGCCACAACCCGTGCCTGGCGGGCGCCAAAATGGCAATTCCCCTGTTTGCCGATTACGCTACTCACGGAACAAATCCACCCCGGCTGGACCCAAAAATTCCAACGTCTGGTATCTTACAACAAGCAACCTACGCCTTAGTTATCAGACAAGACAATCGGCCTGCAACGTTTTTGACCCCCAATTGCGCAACTTGTTGGCTATATGTGGCGATAAATCAACGCTTTGCCGGTAACTATTCAATGTCAACTGAATCAGAGCAACCATTTACCAAGCCTTAAGCAGAGGGGCGAATGCGGTTCTGGTGCGATGGTAAAGACTTGGTCTAGAACTGGGCCTAGTGTGGCGCGGGTAATTCTGGAGACACGTCGAAAATTCATGTCAGTACAAGCTCCCCTCAAACGGTTTCTGGCTCCCGACATCACAGCCATGAAGGGGCAAGACCCCATCGTGTCACTGACGTCCTATCATGCGCATACAGCGGCGATTGCGGATAAATATTGCGATTTCCTGCTGGTTGGCGACAGCCTGGGCATGGTCATGCATGGCTATGAGACGACAGTGCCTGTGCCGCTCGAACTTATGATCATGCACGGGCGCGCTGTTGTCAGGGGATCGAAGCGTGCGCTCGTCGTCATCGATATGCCCTTTGGCACGTACGAGGAAAGCCCGTCGGTTGCCTTCCGGAACGCGGCGCGCGTGATGAAAGAGACCGACTGCGGGGCCGTGAAACTCGAGGGCGGACGGCGGATGGCCGAAACCATCCGATTTCTTGTGGATCGGGGAATTCCAGTGATGGCCCACATCGGCCTGACACCCCAATCAATCAATGTGCTCGGCGGCTTTAAAACCCAGGGGCGTACCACCGACCAGTGGGCGGCCATTGAAGAGG
The DNA here is from genome assembly GCA_043718455.1 of Hyphomicrobium sp. GTDB lineage: Bacteria > Pseudomonadota > Alphaproteobacteria > Rhizobiales > Hyphomicrobiaceae > Hyphomicrobium_B. The sequence continues at coordinate 536 of JAYSVT010000306.1, read as the reverse complement.
ATGCGCGGCTAGTCACAGAGTCCGGTGCCTTCGCCGTTGTGCTTGAAGCTATGGCCGCGCCCCTTGCCGACCGCATCACCAAGTCGATCGCCATCCCAACGATCGGGATTGGGGCATCTCCGGGGTGCGATGGGCAGATCCTGGTCATGGAAGACATGCTTGGATTGTCGCCCCGGGTCGCCAAGTTCGTTAAGGAGTTTGGGGCCATCGGCAAGGCAATTGAGTCGGCGATTGGGAGTTATGCCCGCGAGGTCAGGGGCCGGACCTTCCCCGCGCCAGAGCACACCTACGCATTAAAAGGCGAAGAAGCGGCCCAATCCGAAGGCGGGACACGGCCGGATAGCGCCAGAGTCACGAAAAAGCCGAAAAGCCCCATCACTTGATGGTGGATGTATTCGATTGCAAGCACTTGAAATAAAAGGGCGCATTTCTTTTATGGGGGCACAAAGCGTGTAGGCTTGCCCTGGCCGCCTGCTCAGTTATCTATGCGCGTATCTTTGCGCGCCGAACGGACGCTCGGGACCGACGGCGCTTTG
>JAYSVT010000305.1:0-3537 GCA_043718455.1 Hyphomicrobium sp. | reverse complement strand
TCGAAAGCCTGGAACACGCTCAGGCGCGCGGTGCCACGATCCTCGCCGAACTCTCAGGCTTCGGCATGGCGTCCGACAGCCAGGATATGGTCAAGCCGACGGTCGAGGGACCAAGCGTTGCCATGCAGATGGCGCTCGATGATGCCGGCATTGGTCCGGGTCAGATCGACTACCTCAACGCCCACGGCACCGCGACGACCGACAACGACATCAATGAAACCAAGGCCATCAAGAACGTGTTCGGCGAACACGCAGCCAAGCTCGCGATTTCATCGACTAAGTCGATGCACGGTCACGCGCTGGGTGCGGGCGGCGGCATCGAAGCCGTGGCGTGTATCAAGGCGATGCAGGAAAACTGGGTGCCCCCCACCGCCGGTCTCGATGAGACGGGCGAGGGCTGTGATCTCGATTACATTCCCAACGTCGGGCGCGACAAGAAGGTGAGCTACACCATGTCGAACAGCTTCGCGTTCGGCGGCCTCAACGCCGTTCTCGTGTTCGGGCCTCCACCGGCATAAGCGGCAACGACGGAAATTCCGGCGCTAATTTACACAAGGCTAATGCCGCCAAGTCCTTGGTTCATGTGGGCATTTCGCAAAACTGTCTTAAATGGCTTGATCGTAGCCGATTGAGGTGAGAAGGTGCGCGCCTTGCCGCCGGTTGGCTGACTGGCGGTAAATTGAAATTGGCGTAGCGTTTTGTGGGGCTGACATGCGCGAAGTCGTGATTTGTGCTGGAGGTGTGAGCGTTCGCGCCCGGCTACTCGATACGCCGACAGCGGCGATGATTTGGGCTGCATTGCCCATTCACGCGTCCGCCCAAACTTGGGGCGCGGAAGTCTATTTTCAAACCGATATTACGGCCTGCCGCGAGCCTGACGCGCGCGAATGCATTAAGCCTGGCGAAATTGCGTTTTGGCCGGATGGCGACGCGGTTGCTATCGGCTTCGGCCCGACACCCAAGTCACGCACCAAGTGCGAAATACGCCTCGCCAGCGCCTGCAACGTCTGGGCCGAAGCCCTCGATGACGTGAAGCAGTTCAAGTCCGTGCATCCGGGTGAAGCGATTAGTATTGTTGAGGCTGTGGGTTAAGCCCCGAATTCTCCGCCTTCCTTCTCTAAAACGGCAGTTTCAAATGTCAGGCTCCCGGTAGAGTTTTCCCGTAGCCGTCAGAATAGGCGCAATCTTCGCTACTGCTTCGGCTTGTGCCGCGTCGCGGCGTTGCTGCAAGGGTTTGCGGCCATCGGCTTTTGAAATCTCCAACTTGTGTTGGACAAAAACATCGGGGAGCGGACACACAATCTGAACGGGCAGTCCATCTTCGCCGATGGCCATAGCGCTGAATGCTTCGCCGGTCAGTGCTTTCACTTCCGCAATTAGCTGAGCGGCGACGTCGCCGGCGATGCCGGTCGCGGGAGTACTGTCCTCCTGCCGAGGGGGAATGAGATCGACGATGAAGTTTTCGTCGTTTGCGGCGCCGAAGCCATATAGCCGTCCCGCATCGAACGAGCGGTCGACACGCTTCAGGATGGAAAGAACAGTGCGCTGGCTGCCGTCCTCGGCCAAAATGACGAGGCGTTCGCGCGCATCCCAGTAGAGATCGAGATCGGTTGTCGCGAGAAGATCGCTCTGGAAAAAATCGCCAGCAGCAGCTTCATAAGCAAATAAGGCATGCGTGCCGATGACGCGAAGATGACGGCCAAGCAATCCTTCGCTATCGAGCGCACGCAGAATTTTAGCTGGTAATTTGGGAACGCGGCCGAGCTTCAAGGCCACGTTGACCGGAGCCATGTCTTCGAGCTTGGCCCTGAGTTTCGCGATGCGGGTTTGCAGTGCTTCTCGCGCGCCAGTGTAGGCAGTGTAAGTCGCTTCGGTATCGGCGCTCCGCGCGCCCCTCGATTGCTCGCCAATGTAAAGGTAGTCTTTGCCCGCGATTTGCCGCCAACGCGCCCCATAGCGACAGGTTCGGATGAACTCCTGCTGCGCCGCTCGCTTCGCCGCGTGCACGTGACCAATGTCGATTATCTGCCGCGCTTGTTCGTTCGTTAGTTGCATAAGTGCATTTTACCGGATGAAGTATGAAAATAGCACTAAAAACGGTAATCATTGTTTTTGTTATGTTATTTTGCGTTGAGTCCCCACCTTTGCCCGTTGGGCTACGGCGTGGCAGCCTACGCGTTGAGAGGCGCTTCCGGCCGACTCGAGGAACGAGAGGCGGAAGCGCCAAGAAAAAGTGCGCGAAGGCTGGTGGGCCCGCCAGGACTCGAACCTGGAACCAGACGGTTATGAGCCGTCAGCTCTAACCATTGAGCTACGGGCCCCCAATGGAAGGGTCCTGATATCAGAGTTCGTCCCGGCCTGCGAGCCCGTCAGAAATATCGGCGGGACGGCCTCCGGCCACCCAAGGTTTGCCTTCATTTCTCCGTCAAACACCAGTATCCGGCCATAGCCGATACTTGAGGAACCGAATATGACCCCCCTGATCAAACCCCTTGCCGTTGCCGCCATGTTTCTCGGCTTGACTGCCGCCCCCCTTGCTGCTGAGGAAAAACCAATGGAACGCACTGTGACGGTTTCGGCGTCGGGCACTGTCTCGGCCACGCCTGACGAAGCAACCATTGCATCGGGTGTAACAAGCGAAGCCAAGACGGCGCGCGAGGACTTATCCAAAAATAGCGAGGCCATGAAGAAGGTCATCGCCGAGTTGAAGGGCAAAGGCATCGAGCCGAAGGATATTCAAACCACGCAATTCAATATCGAACCGGTCTACGTCTATCCGAAGGAGGGCCAGCCGCCGGTCTTGAACGGCTACCGGGCGCACAACATGGTCAGCGTCAAGGTGCGTAACCTCGACAAGCTCGGCGACGTCCTGGATCAACTCGTCACCGCCGGATCGAACCAGATGAATGGCATCACGTTCGACGTCTCCAAAGCCGAGACGCTGAAGGACGATGCGCGCAAGGAAGCGATTGCCAACGCGCTGCGCCGGGCCAAGCTCTACGCTGCAGCGGCAGGCGCCGACGTCGGCGAGATCGTGCAGATTGCAGAAGACGTCAGCATCTCTGGTCCGCAGCCGGTGTTCTACGGCAAGACGCGCGCCATGGCGGCGAATGCGGAATCTGCTCCCGTCGAGCGCGGCTCCATGGACCTCGAAGCCCGCGTAACGGCGACGTGGAAGCTGAAGTAGAGCTTAAGCGGCGCGAGCCGCTATTGGGCGGACCGATTTCATTATCGCGGTGCCATGCGAGTTCTCGGCAACTTTCAAATCATAGCGCGTCTGCAAGTTGAGCCAGAACTCCGGCGTCGTGCGGAAATAGGTGGCGAGCCGTAACGCGGTTTCCGCCGAAATACCGCGGCGCCCGCGCACGATTTCATGCACCCGCGCCGGGTTGACCCCGAGATCGCGCGCCAATTGGTTCTGGCTAAGCCCAAGCGGGTTCATAAATTCTTCGAGCAGAATTTCGCCGGGTGAGATCGGATACAGTTTCTTGGCCATAGTGAAGAAGCGCCTCTTGTCTAATGGTAGTCAATAATCTC
>JAYSVT010000304.1:0-3553 GCA_043718455.1 Hyphomicrobium sp. | reverse complement strand
AGTGCCTGCAACAGATCATCGCCGATGAACGAGCCGGCGGCAGAGCCCCGAAACCTGGAAAAACCGAGTAGCCCCTGCGGCCCTCACCGCATGCTTACCTTAGTACCCGGTCTTGATGTCTTGGAGCTTGTTGAGGGCACGGCGTTCTTTGGCAAGGATTTCGTTGGCGGTCTTGGTCCACACGTACGGCTTGGCGCAGGCATTGTGGCGCAGAAGATAGTCGTCGATTGCCTCCTCCAGCTCGGCCACGCTCGCGAATGTTCCGCGCCTGATGCGTTTTCCGGTGATCTCCGCGAAGAAGCGCTCGACGAGATTTAGCCACGACGATGACGTCGGGATGAAGTGCAGCTTGAAGCGCGGATGCTTGCCGAGCCACGCCTTGACCTCGGCCGTTTTGTGCGTCCCGTAGTTGTCCATGATGAGGTGCAGATCGAGGTGCTTGTGGACGGTGCGGTCGATCTTCTTCAAGAAGCGGATGAACTCCTTCGCCCGGTGACGGGGCTGGCATTCACCGATGACGATGCCCGACTTGACGTCGAGGGCGGCGAATAGCGTCGTCGTGCCGTTGCGCTTGTAATCATGCGTCATCGTCTGCGCGCGGCCTTTCTTCATCGGCAGGCCTGGTTGCGTGCAGTCGAGCGCCTGGATCTGGCTCTTCTCATCGATGCACAGCACCATCGCCTTGTCCGGCGGGTTCATGTAAAGCCCCACGACGTCGGCGACTTTCTCCTCGAAGTTGGGATCGTTCGAGACCTTGAAAGTATCGATCCTGTGCGGCTTGAGACCAGCAGCGCGCCAGATGCGTCCGACGCTCGATAGGCTGATTCCGGCCGCCTTGGCCATCAACGTGCGGCTCCAGTGCGTGGCGTTCGATGGCGTCTCCTTCGCCGTCTTCGTCAGGACCGCGAGTTTCTTCTTGTCCGGCAGCGGCGCAACCCGTGATGGCCGCGTCTTGTCGTGCAGAAGCCCATCCACGCCAGCCTCAACGAAGCGCTCTTGCCAGCGCCACACGCACGGCTTCGATTTGCCCGAACGCCGCATGATCTCATTAGTGCCGTAGCCGCCAGCCGTCGCCAATACAATCTCGGCGCGCCAAACGGCCTTGCGCGGACTGTTGCGATCCTTGATGATCGCTTCGAGCCGCAACCGGCTTGCCGGGCTCACGTAAAGGCAGATGTCATCCCGTCTCATGCCCGCATAATGACTGATTTGCAGCAAATCGGGAAACATCCGTCAGGCGGTGAACACTAGTATCGAGAGTGATCGGATTCTTAATATTCAGTTATTTCAACAGCTCCCCGATGAATAAGTCTATCGCCAAGGTCCAATAATTGTCGTGACCTTCTTTACGTAATCTTTGACTTCATACGGCTACACTTCCGGTACGACCGACTGTGACCGTGACAATTTCCGGCTCACAGGGACATGACGTCAGCGTGTCGTGCCGGAACCTCCGGTATGGTGCCGCCGCCCAAATCTGGCGGCTGCATGAACCCTATCTGAGAAGGCACCCCACCGCACGCGTTCGACTTTGCGAGAAAGGCCGAATTTTTTGCAGCGGTGACGTGTTGGTATATGTTGATGGCCACAAGAGACGATCTGCTAATTTTGGCGCCACGGACCATTGAGCGACGCGCAAGGGTTCGCCAGGACGTCACACTAAGTGCCGTCATAAGGGTCCCAAGTGGCGAGGAGATTGAATGCACAATAAAGAATATTTCGTCTATGGGGGCCCTGCTTATCGTCTCCGGTCCCACGGTTTTACCGACTGCGTTTACACTGATCGTTCCTGACCGCTGGTTCCAGGCGCAATGCCAAATCCGCCACAGTTCTGCCGATCGGGTTGGCGTCGAATTCGTATCCAATCGTCGTGAAGCTCTCGGCCGCTTCGGATAGTCGATAACGTTTGCCGTCAATGCCTCTATTTTTTGGTTTGGTAGGATTCAGTATCGATGGAACTTCTTCATAAAATTCTTGACGACGTCACTGCATGGGAGTTGGCCGAACGGCTTAAGGGCAAATCTGGTGAGTTGGCAACGGCGGACCTTGCGGCCGTGCGTGTGGTCACTCGGCTGAAAACCGAATTGCTCAACGTCTCTGTTGTCAATGCTGTTGCAAGCAGTATCGCGAACAAGAGCCAAAGCGATTGCGGTCAGGTGATCATTGACTCCGAAATCAAGTTCTTCAGCCCATCGCACTCGGATTTTTTTGTCAATTCAATAGAATGGATCTTGCCCGACAGTTACGACTTGGACATCGGTCCGAAACTTCAAGCATACGGTGGACGCCTTGAATTAGCGCAAAGACTTTGCCAATGCATTATGGACAAAAATTCAACGACCGAAGGCGCTTGCGATGTCAAGTTGGAGATTTTGCCAGATGCGCTACGCCGCGTATGCCTCGCTGCAATTGAACTCTTAGAAGCGCTAGATTTATTTCTAAAGCGGACCGGCCATTGGACGTTCAACGAACGCGAAGATCAAGTAGTAAAACTGTTGACCAGAGCTGGAGCTGGAGAGGCCCCCTGTATCGACGATCAAGGCAAGATTTCTATACCGGGGTGGGCAGAGCGCCGCCGCGACAGACGTGTTCAAATAAGCTGTTCAGCGGCGGCCATTATTGGCAACCGCCGCCAGGAGATTGTTGTTCTTGACGCTTCGATCAGGGGGTTGGGGATCGCTGGCGTTGCAGAAGTGGGTCAACATGTTGAGATCTTGCTCTCAGATGAGCGCAGACTTTCAGGCAGCGTCGAGTGGGCACGTGATGGTCGATTCGGCATTCGACTCCTGAGACCACTTTCTCTCGCTGATCCGCTCCTCAAGTGCCGCTGACGCAAACAAGGCAACTCAGAATTTACGAGTTTCCGCCCGGGAAAGCCGGGGAGCCGATGTCACGACCTGAAGCGGAGAAAAAACGAGTATGACACGAAGTCGCTATCGGCAACAAACCGCCGGTAACGCTCATCGAACGGTCAGCGGCACAAGGCCCGCGCTGACTAAAAACGGCCGGAAAATCTAGTTCTATCTGGTCCAACTTTGGGGAGCAGTTCAAAGGCGTCATGAACTATCGTCGCAACTGGACCACTCGGTTGGGGCTGGGCAACTTTCTTTTTCGTTATACAGTTTTCTTATCAGTGCGTCTCACTTTGGCTTACAGGCGGCGTGTGATGAGCGTGTGATGGCCGCAATTTCCAAAGCCAGAGACGGCCTTCTTCTCCAGCAAACGGCCACTTTTTTTGGATCGCTCCGACTTAAGGAGCCAGAATGTTGGACTTGAGATTCCAGGAGACGCTCTGGACTCTCGTGCTTTTGATGAATTATCTTTTTTCTTATTCACAACAGTTGCTTGCCACTCTAGTGCGCATCTCTGTACGTATCAATTCGGTGCCTCCAATATCGCCGCAGCCGTGCGATGAGCGTGTGATGAAAGCGTCTGACTTGACCTGTCATCACAATGCCGAGAGTCGCATCATGCCCAAACACTCTGTATCTGCAATTGAATTCGCGATCAGAGCACAGAACTTGGTATTGCCGGGCGCGCATCCAAGGAAGCG
>JAYSVT010000303.1:0-34974 GCA_043718455.1 Hyphomicrobium sp. | reverse complement strand
CCGCTTCCGATCGATTTTGTCGAACAGCTTCAGGCAAGGAGCGGCGAGAACGGCGAAATGCGTTTCGCCGATGAGCTGGTTCCCGGCCAGACGGTTCGCGTGATCGGTGGGCCGTTCCACCAGATGTGCGGCGAACTGGGTTCGCTCGACGGACTTGGCCGGGTGACGGTTCTGCTCGACATTGTCGCCAGGCAGACGCGGGTGAGGATGCGGCGGGACATGCTCGTCGCCGCTTGACGATCAGCCGGTCGCGCCTGGGGCGGCCGTCTTGCCAGCGCGACAGGCTCCGAGCGCGATTCGCTCGGAGTGCGGTAGCCGTTGTGGAAGGATTTTCGGGGAAAGTTGTTGAATCTTGCGCCAAAACGCATCCTGATCGCGGGCGGAGCCGGTTTCCTGCGGCTCGCATCGGACCGATCAATTGACGCGTGCGGCGACGAAGTGCGGTGCGGCGACAATCTGTTGAGCTGCGACAAGTGCGACTTCGATCACCTAGCCGGCGAACCTTGCAGCAAGTTCCCCCGCCACGATATAGCGTGCCTGGTCTGCATCGAGATCGACGCGATCGACAATCGGTCTTATCGCGCATGACGTTGCAAAATGAATGATTTCAAGTTGACTCGGACTGTTTTCGTAACGGGTGGCGCGGGTTATGTCGGCGCCCATTGCTGCAAGGCCTTTGCCAAGGCTGGATGGCAGGTTGTAACTTATGACAATCTGTCTCGGGGCTGGCGCGACTTCGTCAAATGGGGGCCGCTGATCGAGGGTGACATCCTTGACCGGGAGGCCCTCTTCGACGCGCTTCGCGAGGTGCAGCCCGACGCTGTGGTCCACTTTGCCGCCCTAGCCTACGTTGGGGAGTCCGTCACAAATCCGGCCTCTTATTACCGCACAAACAGCTGCGGCACTCTTAACCTGCTGGAAGCCATGCGCGCCGCAGGCGTAGACCAACTAGTTTTCTCCTCGACTTGCGCCATCTATGGCGAGCCTGCGAAGATGCCGATCAGCGAAGACTGCCCGCAGCGACCCGTCAATCCCTACGGCTGGTCGAAACTCATCGTAGAGCGCATGCTGGCAGATTTCAGCGACGCCCACGACATGCGCTCGGTGGCCCTGCGCTACTTTAACGCGGCGGGCGCCGATCCTGAGCTCGAGATCGGTGAACGGCATATACCGGAGACGCACCTCCTCCCGCTCGCCATCCGGGCTGCACGCGCAGACAGTGCCTTCGAGTTGACGGTCTTCGGCGACGATTTTAAGACGCCCGACGGTACTTGCGTGCGTGACTACATCCACGTCGAGGACCTCGCTACGGCGCATCTAGCAGCGCTCGACTACCTTTCGACGGGCGGAGCGACGACGGCGCTTAACCTCGGCACGGGGCGCGGGGCGTCGGTCAGCGAGGTGATCGACGCGGTGGGCCGCCTTGCCGGACGACCGGTCCGGCATGTCGTCGGCCCTAGACGGGAGGGAGATCCGCCGATGCTCGTTGCCGATCCGTCGCGTGCTCGGGAAGTGCTGGGGTGGGAAACGCAGCACGCAGGCGTAGACAAAATCATTTTCGATGCGCTCGCCTGGCACGAGCGCGAGGCCAGGCGGTGAGGCGCGTCCACCCTCGAGTTTCGCAACAGTCGTGGTTATTAGGCGTGGGTTGAAAGTGATAAGAACGCTGCTCTTCCCCCGTTCTGGAGGGCGGATCGTCCGCCAAACTTGAACATTATGGTCAGGAGTTTGTCGGCAATACGAGATCTCCGCCTAGAGCGGGGACATTCGTTCTTGGCAAGCCTCATTACGTCAGGAGGCCTGGTCATCGACGCCGGCGCACACCGATGTGAATTCGCGAATGCCATGGCAGAGAAGTACGGCGTATCAGTGATCTCGCTCGAACCCAACGATGCAATCTCGCCCAGCTATATTCACCCTCGCGTCACGCTGATGAGAGCGGCGCTTGCTGGTCAGGATGGGGAGGCCATTTTTGCGGTTGATGACAATCCGGAAGCCAGCCGAATCATTCACAGCAAGGGTTCGGAGCCGGTCGCAGGACACTCTGTGCAGACACGGTCTCTGGCGTCGCTACTTGATGAGTTTGACGCGACAAGGGTCGAGCTACTCAAGCTTGACGTTGAAGGAGCAGAGTATGAGGCGCTCCTTGGGGCACCCCAAGAGTTACTCGCTCGCTTCAAACAGATTTCGGTGGAGTTTCACCCCTTCAATGCAAGACGCCCCGCCGATCTTGCGAGGATTAGGGCAGTAATCGGCCGAATGCGCGAGCTGGGGTTTGAAGGCGTCCGATGCTCGCTTAGAGGCTTCGGAGACTATCTCTTTGTGAACAGCCTTTATCCCGCATCAGTAAACGGCGCCTTGTTCCCGTTCGCTCGAAAACTTCTTGAGATGCGGGCTTAAGTGCGCCGCTATCATGTTCTTCTTTCCGGCCCTGCCTGAAACATGACACTCCGGTCGCACTTTCTCATCCAACTTTCAGGAGCTGGGCTAAGCGCTTTGGCGTTCATCATGCTGACCCCGTTCCTCGTGTCCAGCTTGGGGCTTGAACGTTACGGCGTGCTCCTGCTTGTTCTTGGGTTTCTCATTTACAGTAATATTGCCGAGTTGGGCATCAGCGGCGCCGTTACTCGCGAAATAGCTGACAGCGAAGAAGAAAAGTGGGGCCGTATTTTCGGCAATGCTGTGATATTGTCTGTCGCCTTTGCATGCTTCGGGGGCCTCTTGTTTGCGTCGCTGGCGTTGCCTGCAGTAGCTGGCACCTTTGTCAAAGATCCGCGTATTATCGCGGAGTTAGCACAGTCTGCGACCGCCTTGTTCACATTAGGCGCCTTGTCCATCTTCGGGGGGATTCCCAGAGGCGTCTTGTTTGGTTTATCACGCTTTGTGCCGCTCAATATTGTTGGCATATTTGGTACAGTAGGTAGCCTCCTTTCTCCAGCTGCCTATGCCGCCTTCTTCGGCAAAGATCTGCCCGGCCTTATTGCGTCGGTTGCCTCAGCTCATTTCGCAACTTTCGCTCTAGCCTTTGCGCTTTGCCTGTCTGCGGGGGCTCGCCCCAAATTCCAATATGACAGGCCGGTGGTCTGCAAGCTCGTAGCTTATGGAGGATGGTCGACTGCGTCAGGAGTTCTGCATCGACTGACCAATTCCCTGGATCGGTTGTTAATCAGTGCACTTATCGGGCCCGCGTCAGTACCTTACTTTGCAATACCCGAGGGCGCGCTCAACAGGGCACATCTGATTAGTGGCGCTCTTTTGTCGGCAGCCTTTCCGCGAATGGCCCGATCCCCTAATGATGAAGCCCTGATCGGGACATGCTATCGCGCTGTGTTGTTAATGACACCGCTTTTCGTTATCGGCATCGCCGTACTGAAGCCACTTTTGAGCTTATGGCTTGGCTCAGAGTTCGCAGCAGCTTCTCACGTAGCCGCAGTCCTCCTTGCTGTCGCGATTTGGGTAGATATAATTGGTCGCGTACCTTACGCATTGCTTCAGGCTCGGTCAGCGATGCGTGAAGAGGCAAGAATTGCAGCAATCATATTAATCCCTAATTTACTACTGCTTCTCACGTCTTTGTATTTTCTTGGAGTAGCTGGCGCTGCCGCAGTAGCAATTGTCAGATCTTTGTCATTTTTCATTTTGCGTGATAATGTGACGAAAAGCGTGGGCCGTTTCCGTTTAAATATATTGGGAAATGCAACTTGTATAGCGGTCGTAGCTTTATCAGCTCTACAGAACAACTTTATAGAGGTAAGTGATACTGCAATTTTTGGTTCTGGAGTCTCATTGTTATTAGCTTGCTATATCAACTTTCGATATGCGGTTACGGTCGTACAGGAATTTTTCCCCCGCCTTAAAAACCTTGGCGCCTGAATTGATAATCCGTCCAATGCCTGAGGGTCAATTTTCATCAGAACTCGCGCCCCGGTTTCTGGTGATCCAGAATGGAGCGCGTCACAATTATGCCATACCTGCAGCATTCGCTCGCTTTGGCACTCTGGCGGGTGTCTACACAGATTTCACAGCGATGCATGGCCTAGGTAAGCTGCTCGCTCGGTCTGACGCCAGCTCAAATAGCGTAGCTTCCGCCCTTCAGCGTCGAACGCCGCCATCAGAAGTTATGGATGCGATTTTCACGAATGATATGGCATCGCTTGTAGGTGAGCTTGGAAAAAGATTTTTTAGAGGTCCGGAAAATCGAGAAAGGTGGGTGCGCTATTCAAAGGCGATTGCTGAGCACACAATGCTGTCACGGGGTACAATTGGGGCTACCCATATTTACACGATGCTCGGAGAAGGCGGTCGCTTTGTCGAGAAAGCCAAAGACAGAGGTCTAGGCATTATAGGCGACGTTTACATCGCACTCTCCTCAGATAGAATTGTGAATCAAGAGGCCGAGGCTTTCCCGGACTGGACCGAGGAAATTCCGATCTGGAGCGTTACCCCTGATGCGCGCTCCCAGAATTCCGTTTTATTGGAGTGCTCAGACATTCTTATCTGTCCTTCGGAATTTGTTAGGCGGGATCTTATTGCGAATCATGGAGTAAGCGCGGCCAAAACATGCGTCATTCAATACGCCGTGTCTCCAACTTGGTTGGGGCTGCCGACAGCCCCCGAGAAAGGGCGATTGCTGTTCGCAGGATCGGCCACCTTACGGAAAGGCATTCATTACCTGGCGAAGGCAGCTTCCTTGCTCAAGGGGGCACATCAGGTGATCGTCGCTGGTGGAGTCTCAGAAAAGGTGCGAAACCATCCAGATGCCAAGGATCTGGTTTTCCTCGGACATTTAGGCAAGGCGGAGATGGCAGCTGAATTCGCGAGAGCGGATGTCTTTGTATTTCCTTCCTTGGCAGAAGGTTCGGCTAGCGTGACGGCGGAAGCGCTCGGTGCGGGAGTTCCTGTGATCACTACTATGGCCGCAGGATCAATTGTCCGTGATGGTGTGGACGGGGTCATTGTGCCAGAGCGCGATCCGGTCGCTATAGCACAGGCTGCTCGTTCGATTGTAGAAGATCGGGAAAAGCGTAACGCTATGAGCCGAGCCGCTCGTGAGCGCGCACAAGCTTTCACTTGGGACGGGTTCGCGGATCAGGTGATCGAGGCCACTAGGCAAATTTCGGAAGCAACTCACCGATGACTAAAATGACCGTCAGTATCGCGATTGCGACGCTCAATCGCTCTAATGACCTAAGAGAGACCTTGCTGGATCTTCAAAAGCTTAATCCCCCACCCCTTGAAATCCTTGTCTGCCTTGACGGCTGCACGGACGGCTCGCGCGCGATGTTGGCTGATTTTCCAACTGTGACCGTCATTGGGAATGACCGGCCATCGGGCTCAGTGTATTCACGTGACCGCTTGTTTCGTATGGCACGCGGTGATCTTATTGTGTCCTTGGATGACGACAGTTCGCCAATGCAGTCAGATTTTGTGGCGAGACTAGCTGGTCTAGCCACTGCCCATCCTGAGGTGGGTGTGTTCACTTTTGAGGAAGTTCGTCCAGAGGGACGAGACGATCGCACCTTCGGGAACCCATCGGTGACATCCTACGTCGCTAGTTATGCAAACTGTGCTGGAGCAGTTCGAGCAAGCCTTTATGAAAGTACCGGCGGCTATCCGACCATATTTTTTCATATGTACGAGGAACCTGATTTCTGCCTTCAAACTTACGCCAAGCAGTTTGCAGTGCTATACGAACCGACAATCAAGATTTTGCACCGATATTCACACGTCGGTCGAAACATGATCGGAAGGCATCATCAGCATGCACGTAACGAGTTGCTTTCAGTTTTGATGCGTTGCCCATTTCCACACGTCTTATGGGTCGCCCCTTATCGGATCGCGCGCCAGTTCATTTACGCGGCCAGTAAGGGTGTGGACTGGTTGGCGCGTGAGCCTGTTTGGTGGTGGAAGGCGGCAAACAGTTTGCCCCTGGCGCTCAACCATCGGAATCCAGTGCCATGGCCCGTTTATTTTCAGTGGATGCGATTGGCACGCAACCCGATCCCCGTTGGTGAAAATCAACTGGCGTCGAAGTTCCCCAATGTGAATGCTCGTCGTAAGCTCGTCCTGAGATGACGCGCCAAAGGTTCATCGCCTTGCTTCCCGTTCGCGACGAGGGAGATATCATTCGCCAGTGCCTTTCCCACGCACTCACTTGGGCGGATGCGGTCTTCGTCTACGATACGGGCAGTGTTGACGACACTTACGAGACGGTTCTCGAAATGGCGAGGGCCGACAGCCGAATTCATCCAATCGGCAGTGAACCAACCTATTACAACGAGAACCGCGTGCGCGGGTTGCTGTTCAACTCTGCGCGTGAGTTTCTACGTGACGGCGACTGGTTCTTGCGTATGGATGCCGACGAGTTTCACCATGTTCGTCCGCAAGACTTTGTCGCTACACGGTTGGATCCATGCGAGGGCATAGTCTACCACCAATACTTCGATTTTCATTTGACGCTTTCAGAGGTAGGTGCTCTCGCAACGAAGGAAGCGATCGCTGCGGAGCGCTTGCTTCCCATTTCTGAACGCCGCCGTCATTACACTGCAAGCGTTTATGCCGAGCCGCGGATGTGCCGCTATCGGTCTTCGATGCGCTGGCCGCTCGATGTTTCATTTCCCTATAATGCGGGGCTTTTAGCGCGGGAACGGCTCCCGATTCGACATTATCCACACCGCGATCCAAGGCAGCTAGATCGCCGATGCCGCCTGCGTGCCATCATGATGTCTGATAGAGAAAACAGAGCGACGTGGGGGGACGGCGCAAATCACTGGACAGAAAACGAGTGGTCGAAGTTCGTGGTCGACGATCTTGAGCCCTCTTTGAAATACTGGGAACCGGGCACAGATCTACCTGAGGTCAAGCAGACCAATCATCTGGCGACGGGAGCGAAACGGCAGCTGCAGCGCGCCATATATAGACTCGGTCTTCCACGGATCATGGACATGACGCGCGCCGCGTGGACCGGCGCTGCCCATCCACTGCCGATCGCGCTCGAGACGCAGGAAACCTTGCAGCGCGAGCTTGGGCATGGGTAAGAAGCCCACGCGCGTGCTGATGCTATGCAGCGGCGTTGGCAGAGAGAACCGCGGCATCGAAACCTTTTTCGCAGATGCCTCTGCCGGCCTGAAAGACACCTGTGGGCTCGACATCACGCTGGGCATTGGAGCGGGCTCAGTCGGGCCCGGAAGGGAGCACATCGCCTCGCTCTCCAGATTCAACTCATTATCCAAGAGCATCGGCAGAGTGCTCGGCCGGGACGGCTACACGGTTGAGCAGATTTCAAGCATCCCGTCGGTGTTGGTCAAAATCCGACGGCTCAAGCCTCACGTCGTCTTCACCAGCGAGGCCAATCTTGCGATGCGCCTCGGGCCCTTCCGGGGCCTCACTGGCGTTCCCTATCGCCTCATGTATTCCAACGGTGCACCGATGCGTGGACCGTTTGCGTGGGCCGATTATGTTCACCAAGTTACGCCGATCTACCGCGATTTGGCAATCGAGGACGGCGATGATCCGTCCCGGCACATTCTTGTTCCCTACGGCTTTTCCATTCCCCAGGAGGCGCCCGACCGGTCGATCGAGAGACGCCGCGCGGCACGGCGAACCCTCGGCCTGCCCGAAGATCAAAGAATTGTCCTCGCCGTCGGCTGGATAGCGCGGCGCCACAAGCGAATGGACTACGTAATCGACGAAATCGCCAAGTTGCCTGAGCCGCGCCCTCTTCTCGCCATGATCGGGGCGATGGACCAAGGTTCGGCGGAGATAGTGGGAGAGGCACACGCGAGGCTCGGAGCAGGGGGCGTTGTAGCCCGCTCGGTGCCTCCCGGCGAGGTGCCGACTTGGTATGCCGCCGCGGACGTGTTTGTGCTCGGCTCGCTCGCGGAAGGGTTTGGCCGGGTCCATATCGAAGCCCTTTCGCGAGGTGTACCGGTCTTTTGCCACGATTATCCGGTGGGCAGGTTTGTTAATGGCGCTGAGGCCATCTATGCTGACTTTGCGCAGACGGGAGCACTGGCCGCGTCGCTGTCTGAACATGAGTACCTCTTTGCTGAGGATCCGGCCGGCGACCACCGCCGCTGGCAGTATGCGCGCGATAAGTTTGGTTGGCAGGCGCTCGCCTCGCGCTATTGCGATATGTTCCGGATGGCGGCGGAGGGACCAAAGCGTGACTGAAAAACTGGGCGAATTCCTTGGTCTGTCGGGTTACCACCGGGCCTCGTATACTACGAGGAGAAGTCGATGAAGCGTGCACTTAGCAATGCAGTGACCGCCCTTCTGAGAAATCTCCCACCTGCATTTCAGGCAATCCTATTGCGCAAGGCAATCGCCATTTCGGACGAACAGGTGAAATTCCAGAATGGATTGGTCACGATGTTCGGGAGCATCGCTAACTTGAGTAGCGCTGGTTTTTGTCCCGGAAGCATCATCGATGTGGGCGCGAATGTCGGTGACTGGTCACGGAGCGCGGGCGCCATTTTCCCTAAGGCGGCCGTCCGAATGATTGAAGCTCAAAACGAATTATCTGACGAGCTCGCTGTAACGGCTAAGGACCTTGGCGAGAGGGCAAGCTATGAGATCGCTTTGCTTGGTGCCGAGGCTGCCGAAGCGATGACTTTTCATTTGATAGGAACGGGCTCGTCTGTCATGGAGGAGGTTACCCACCTCGATAAAGAGGTCGTGACTCTCTCCCAGAAGCGCCTAGATGACCTCGATCTCATCAAATGCCTTGCTCCGCCAATCCTACTCAAACTCGACGTTCAAGGCTATGAGCTGGAAGTTCTCAAAGGATCTAACGAGATTTTGAGGGAAACAGAAGTGGTCCTCATGGAAGTCGCGCTGCTTCCTTATAACAAAGGCGCGCCGCTCATGCCTGAGGTGGTGACTTTCATGAATGAGCAGGGATTTACACCGTATGATATTTGTGGACAGCTGCGGAGAGTATCCGACCGCGCTTTGTTCCAGATTGATGTGATCTTCGTCCGCAAGCATAGCAGCTTGCGACAACATCAGCGGTTCTCGATGTTTGAGCCAGCGGAGGCATACGCGCTGGGTTGCTGATGTTCGAAGGCAATTTTCATCCTTCATTCTATTTGCTCTGCTCCGTGCAGCTGTGGATAGCCGTACGCGGACTTCTCGGCGGGCGGACAATATTTGCCTATCCAACTTTAGCCGCCATTATGGGGCTTGCCTGGATCGTGCCTCAGGGCATTGAGATCGAATCAAGTCCCAGAAGCTTTTATGGTAGCGAAGCCTTCTGGCTTTACGTCACTGCCTGCTTCGTGTGCATCGCAGTTGGATTTCGTATCGGAAGTAAAATTCGAGGCAAGCGAACGGCGGGCGCACCCGATTGGGAGACCCGAGGCTTTAGCAACAAGCGCCTTCTGATCGCTGCAGGTGGATTGGCCGCGCTGGGCCAGGTCGCCGCGTTCCAAATGTCGAGTATCGACACTTCAGGGATGGGAAAGCAGTGGACCGGCGTCATCACGATGTGGGCGCTGCTTGGCAAAGCGAGCGGGTTCGGTCTTTGCCTCGCGGTGCTCGTTTTCGCGCGAACGCGTCGGTGGGAGGCGCTTGCTATTGCGGCAGTAGCAACCGTTCCTTTGATCCAAGCTGCGATTTTCGGCGTTCGACGGGAAATTTTGTTTGATTTGGTAATCTTGACGGTTGGTGCTTGGTATTTCGCGAAGCAGAGCTACCCCCCTCGTGCAGCCACCATCGCGGGACTGTTCGTTGGCGCGGTCATCTTGAATAGCGTAGGGGATATCCGCGCCCGGGTCATATCGGGCGAAGAGAGCTTTATCGAAGTGATGACTTCGGCGGGCATATATGAGGAATTTGACTACAGGTCGCTTGGCCAAGGCGACTCGAGTGAAATCAGGCTGGCGCAATATGATTTTCAATACGTCAATAAATCTGATCGTTGGGAACTAGGCGCAGAACATTGGAATAGCCTTATTCACCAATATGTCCCCGCATTCATATTTGGCCGCGAGCTTAAGGAGAGCCTGCAAATTTCGACATTGAACCGAAGGCTGACACTTGGAGAAGAGAGAGGGGCTTTTTCCCTTGGTTCAACTAGAACAGGATTCTCCGACTCCTACAGAGCGTTTGGCTTTTTTGGCGTGACGATATTTTTGCTGATCGGGAGTCTATTTGGTACGCTTTACGGTAACGCTGCTCAAGGCAATATAAGGTCTCAGTATCTTTACTTGGTTCTTACTGCAGAAGGACTTTTAGCCATTACTCATAGCACCGGCGCGTTCGTAGCCTCCCTTCCGTTTACCCTAGGTCTGTCGTTCGTTGTGTTTAAACTATCGTCAGTTTCTCTATCGGGACGTCCACGATTGGGAGTTGATCGAGCAACCGATGCGGCGCGCCGCACTAGATGAATTCGTAATGCCCGGCGGTGGAGCCCTAAAATATCGATCGGAAATCGATGGATTGCGCGCGGTCGCGGTCCTCCCAGTAATGTTTTTCCACGCCGGCTCGGAGGCGTTCAATGGAGGATATATAGGCGTTGACATTTTTTTCATCATCTCAGGCTATCTGATTACTTCAATCATATTGGTCGAGCTAGCCGACACGCGATTCTCCGTTTTGCGGTTTTATGAAAGACGCGCAAGACGAATCCTGCCAGCGCTAATGACTGTGACAGCGCTCACCGTGCCGTTTGCATGGACGTTGATGAGCCCTTCACAATTTCTGGACTACGGGCTCGGGTTGAGAGGCATAGCACTATTTCTCTCAAACTTCGCTTTCTGGAGCCAGAGCGGATATTTTGGCGCCGAAGCAGAGCGCAATCCACTAATTCATACTTGGAGCCTTGCGGTCGAAGAGCAATTTTATGTTTTTTACCCGCTCATGCTGATTGTATTTTGGCGGTTTGGTTTAAAGAAGCTGGTTGTAGCCATAATACTTGGTTCGATAGCCAGTCTTGCCCTTAGCGAATGGGGCGCTAGGTACAATCCCACTGCAAACTTCTTTTTAACGCCGACACGTGTTTGGGAGCTGTTTTTAGGATCGCTGTGCGCCATCATTCTATGGAGACGCCGGCTTCCCTCATCAGAAGTTCTGTCGGCAATCGGCTTGCTATTGCTCGCCTCAGCAATTGTCCTGTTTGACGAATATACTCCAGTTCCGTCGGTTTGGACGCTATGGCCGCTTGGAGGTACGGCGCTAATCATCCTCTTTTGCGACGAGCAAACTTTTTCCGGCCGATTACTTTCTTCACGGCCCTTCGTCTTTATCGGCCTCATCAGCTACAGCGCGTATCTCTGGCATCAGCCCGCCTTGGCCTATCTGAGACTTTGGCTCGGCGAGCCCGATCCCTTTGTCTCTTTAGCGACGGTCCTTCTTGTGCTTCCTATCTCCGCTCTTAGTTGGAAATATATCGAGCAGCCGCTGCGGGGCCGTGGGGTCTCGCGGAGTCTAAGGGCAAGTCCTTGGCGGGTCATCTTCGTTTCAGTTGGCGCGCTCACCACGATATTTGGGATCGGCCAGTACATCGTTTTGCAGAAAGGTTTCCCGGATAGGCTTTCTGCACGAGAACTCGCGATCCTGAGCATCGGCGATTATCCTGAGAAGGAGAAGCTCTACCGTTCGGGGACGTGCTTCCTTAGCCCGGACGAAGGGAATAGCTTCGCCGACGAGTGTACAATCAGCGGCGCGCAATTCGCGATTTTAGGCGACTCTCACGCTGCGGCCCTTTCGGTCGGGCTACGCGCAAATGCTGACCTGGTTTCGCAATATACAGTGGGTCGGTGTTCGCCGATTGTCGGATTCGACAATTGGGGGCTGCAAACCTGTCTCGACCGCAAGAAGCGAGCGATCGAGTTGATCGGCAGTTCAAGGCCAGCTAACGTGCTGTTGACCGGGAACTGGTCGGGATACCTAGATGATCTTGGCGCGAAAGAGGCACTCGCTGCGACGATCGAGAGTATTAGACGGAAGAGTCCTACAAGCCGTATACTGCTGGTCGGGAGCGTGCCACAATGGAAGCCCTCTTTACCAGAAATGTACGTGCGTTCCGGCAAGTTGCTTATAGCACCGTCTTCAATGGGCGTCGAAAAACTCTTGCTGAGACGGCTGCGCAATTCGGACGATGTGCTGCGCAATACAGCAGCGCGATATCCTTACGTCGTGTTCTACTCGATCCTTGATGACATATGCGATGACCAAGATCGCTGCATATCTGCGGTTACGCGGGACGGGAAGACAGAAACCCTCGTTTGGGACAGTGCGCATCTAACTGAGTACGGATCGCAGCTTATCGTCCAACGCATGCTCGCCAAATTGAAGCGATCTGACACCCCTGGCGAGGCGGGCCCTGGGGCGTCGAGCGGTCAATGAAGATCGCAATCATGTTTGATCGGTTCGGCCCTTACCATATCGCGCGCGCGCGCGGCGTGATGGCACATGGCGAAGTACTTGCCATCGAATCCGCACCACATAACAATACCTATGATTGGGTCAAACCTGACCCTCCCCCAGGCATCAGGTCAGTCGTCCTTACCCATGGGGCTGGCCAGGATCGCGATCCTTTCTTCATCGCTCGGCGGCTCGAAGAAGCAGTGATGCCTTTTGAGCCCGACGTCGTTGCGCTGTGCGGATGGGCTACCGTACCTGATCTTGTGACGTTGCGCTGGTGTTCGCGCAAAGGCATCGCCGCCGTTTGCATGTCTGAGACCAATTCGTGGGATTTCCAACGGAGCTGGCTTACGGAGAAGGTGAAGCAGGGCATTGTGGCGCATTATGGCGCTGGGCTCGCCACCAGTGACTCCCAAATGGGATATCTCGAGCGCCTCGGCATTCCGCGCGATGCGATCTTCAGCGGTTATAACGCGGTCGACAATGCATATTTCCGTTCAGCCGCGCAGATTTGGCGAGCCGAGCAAGGCCTGCCGCCTGAGATTGCTGACGCGGTGCCTGGTGCTGCTAAGGGCCGCTACTTTCTCGCATCGAGCAGATTCGTGGCGAAGAAAAATCTCCTCCGCCTGCTTGATGCTTACGCTGCCTTTCGCGCAGGGAGGGGCAATGATCCGGCGGACTGGCCGCTCATACTGCTTGGCGATGGCGAGTTGCGCGATAAGATCGAGGCAAAGATTGTCGCACTCGATCTCCGCCATCACGTTCACCTCCCAGGCTTCCTGCAGGTGGATGCACTGCCGCGATATTATGGCACGGCCGGTGCATTTATCCATGCGAGCTCGACGGAACAGTGGGGGCTTGTCGTGAATGAGGCGATGGCATCGGGATTGCCCGTTGCCGTTTCCAAGCGCTGCGGTGCGACCGAATATCTGATCGAGGACGGCGTGAGCGGCTTTGCCTTCGATCCGCTGGAAACATCCGAAATTACCAAGGCGCTGGCCCGACTGGCAGCTCTACAACCGGCCGCGCCATTGATTGACGCGGCGCTTAGGAGTGTCGATCGGCTTAGCCCGGAGCGATTCGGAGAAAGTCTTTTTGCGGCGAGCCGTGCCGCGATGAAAAATTGCGCCGAGCCTGGCTTCTTATCGGCTTCGATCCTCGACCTTGCCATCCAGTTTGCAAGTCGAGCGAAACGCCGGGTCGGATCATGACAGATAATTGTTCCTGACATGGCTCACAAAAATTTGGCGGGTTCCGGGGTCAAGATAAGGCTGGCAATAATCTCGACGAGCCTGTCGCGTGCGGCAGATAATGAACTTGTCGGTCCCCGATCCTAAGTTCATAGGAGCCGCCATCGGTGCATTCGGCGGACCGCGTCTAACCGGTTTTCTGACAGATTATTTATGTTGTCGATGGCAGCACTTCGTGTGCCACGGCGCGCGCTCGTGATAAGGGGAACGATTGCCGATGCGTAAATTGGCGCGACACTACATATTAAGCGTCTCATGACGGCACGCCGCAGCAAATCGGCAGATCCATTGTCTGTCGCCATTGTTTGTGCCAGTGCAACGCGTCAAGCGGGCGGGATTTTCCCAATCATGCAGGCGCACGCAAAGCAGCTAACAGCAATCGGTCACAGCGTGACCATTTACTGTGCCGAAGATGAGATGACTAAAAGTGACGATGCGTTGTGGAAGCCCGTGCTGGTGCAGTCCTACGCCCGCAGTGGTCCGTCGTTTGCATACGCTCCGGGCATCCAAGTCGGTTTGCTTATCGGCGACCATGATATTCTACACCAACATGGATTATGGCAGTATCCTTCGCTTGCAGCGTTAAGATGGCAGCGCCGCACTGAGCGGCCAGTGGTCATATCGACGCAGGGTATGTTAGAGCCTTGGGCACTAGCCAATGCCAAGTTTAAAAAGCGTATTGCTGCCTGGTTGTACCAGCGGGCCAATCTTGCCAGCGCGGCGTGCATCCAATGTTCCGCTTCTGAGGTCGCAGGTGTACGCTCGTTCGGACTGAAGAACCCGATTGCCGTCCTTCCCAACGGTGCGGACTTGCCGGACCCAAACTCCCAGACGCCGCGCCCCTCTTGGTTGCCAGTCGACGCTCGCCGCACGCTGCTGTTTCTGGGTCGCCTTCACCCAAAGAAAGGGATCAGAGAGACCCTCGATGCCTGGGCACTGCTTACGGCTCGACATCCCGACATCGCACGTTCATGGCGGCTTGTGTTCGTTGGTTGGGATGACGGCAATAATGCTGACGCATTCCGCGCTCATGCGCGCACTCTGGGACTCACGGATGTGATCTTTCCTGGTCCTGTTTACGGGCAGGCCGTCCAAAGCGCATACGCGCATGCAGATGCCTTCATTCTGGCGTCTCATTCTGAAGGGCTGCCAATGGCAGTGCTCGAAGCTTGGTCACACGCGCTTCCCGTGTTCATGACACGTGAATGCAACCTCATGGAAGGCTTTACGTCCGGTTCTGCCATCCAAGTGACGACGGATGCCGAGGCCATGGCGCAGGTCCTATCGAAGCGACTGGAAGATCCCGGCTTGGCCCTCGTCGGCGAGCGCGGCCGGGATTTAGTGCGGAGCCATTTCAGCTGGCCAGTGATTGGTCGGCAACTCAGCGACGTCTATCACTGGCTCGTTGGAAAAGGTTCGAAACCAGAGTGCGTTAGACTGGACTGAGGATGGGTGCCAAGAAAGCCGAGAGTCAAAGTGAAAACCCCGCCAAGGGAACAGGCCTGCGCGGCAGTGAGGAGAGTTGGCCGAATATTAGCGCAAATAGACGAGCGACAAAGTGGCCGCGACGTCAGCTAGCTGGCCGCGCTTTATGGGAGGTATTGCGCTTCCCCCTCTTTGCTTGGACTCCAAGGCAGATGTGGGCCTGGAGAAGCTCAATCCTTCGGCTGTTTGGCGCTAATGTCGGTCATGAAGTTCACGTACATCCATCTGTCAGAATCGCCATTCCCTGGAACCTATCCATCGCCGACGAGGCCGCAGTTGGCGAGCGCGTGATACTATACAGCTTGGGTCGCATCTCGATTGGGCGACGCGCGACAATCTCGCAGAACGCTCATCTTTGCGCAGGGACCCACGATTACCGAAGTCCTGATATGAAGTTGCTCAAGCCCCCAATTGCGATTCGAGCCGGGGCTTGGGTTTGCGCGGACGCATTCATCGGGCCCGGAGTTACGGTGGGAGAGCTATCCATTGTTGGCGCCTGCGCTGTAGTCACCAAGGATGTTCCCGCGAGGATGGTAGTCGGCGGCAATCCCGCAAGGGTGATCAAGGATCGTCCCGCCTTCTCATGAAGAGCTTGCTCCCTATCTCGGTTGTCATTCCGGTCCGGAATGAGGAGGCCGGCTTGCCTGCCTGCCTCGCGCGGCTTTCTCGCTTTGGTGAGGTCGTGGTGGTCGATTCGGCCAGTGATGATGCTACATGCAAGATTTCTGCGCGCTTCGGGGCAAGGGTGATCCAGTTTCCCTGGAATGGAGGATATCCAAAGAAGCGGAACTGGGCCCTGCTCAACCTCCAGCTCGCCAACGAGTGGGTTCTGTTCCTTGACGCGGACGAGCTGGTCTCCGAGGAGTTCTGCGACGAGCTCCAGCAAGCGTTGGCCGCCAATTACCACGATGGCTTTTGGCTGCGCTACACGAACTATTTTCTCGGCAAGCGTCTACGCCATGGTGATCCGCAGCGAAAACTCGCCCTCTTCCGGGTCGGCAAAGGACTCTATGAGAGGATCGAGGAGGACAACTGGAGTCGCCTCGACATGGAAATTCATGAACATCCCATCGTCGAAGGGGTCGTTGGCGAGATCAGGACGCCAATCGATCACCGCGATGATCGTGGGATCGCGAGGTTCATTGACCGTCACAGGGACTATGCTCTGTGGGAGGCCCGACGAACGCTTGCCCTGCGTGAGGATGGAGAGGTGGCCTGGGAGCGCCTCACTGACCGGCAGAGAACCAAGTACCGCAACATTGACAAGTGGTGGTTTGCCTTCGGCTACTTTTTCTCGAGCTATGTCCTGAGGCGCGGGTTTCTCGACGGTGCCGCCGGATTCTCCTATGCCTTCTACAAGCTGTGGTACTTTTGGACCGTTCGCCTGCTGATCAGGGAGCGGACATCCCAGCACCCTTGATCCTCTCAAGCGTCATTGGTCTTGTCCCACGGCAATTCCCAACCGCGCGCTACGGTATTTTATCCCAATATCATGAACGGAAAATCGCAAAGTGAACCAGAGCAATTTCAGGCGCCAGCGGATCCTCGTTACGGGCGGGGCGGGATTTGTGGGCTCCCACCTGATCGACCGCCTGCTTGATCGCGGCGATGAGGTCCTGTGCGTTGATAACCTTTTCACAGGCGACAAGAGCAATCTCGACCACCTTTCGGGTCACCCGCGCTTCGAGTTCATGCGGCATGACATCTGCTTTCCGCTCTATGTCGAAGTTGACCAGATCTACAATCTGGCCTGCCCGGCGAGCCCGATCCACTACCAGTTCGATCCGGTGCAGACGACCAAGACAAGCGTTGTCGGCGCAATCAACATGCTGGGCCTTGCGAAGCGCGTGAAGGCGAAGATCTTCCAGGCATCGACCTCGGAAATCTACGGCGACCCCAGCGTCCATCCGCAGCCGGAGAGCTACTGGGGCAACGTCAACACGATCGGGCCGCGCGCCTGCTACGACGAAGGCAAGCGCTGCGCGGAGACCCTGTTCTTCGACTACCGCCGCCAGCACGCCCTGGACATCAAGGTTGCCCGCATCTTCAATACTTATGGTCCGCGCATGCACCCTGGCGACGGGCGCGTGGTGTCCAATTTCATCATGCAGGCCCTGCAGGACGAGCCGATCACGATCTACGGGAGCGGCAATCAGACCCGGTCCTTCTGCTATGTCGATGATCTGGTCGAAGGTTTCTTGCGCCTGATGGACACGGGCCCCGAATTCACTGGCCCCGTCAATCTCGGCAATCCCAACGAGTTTACGATGATCGAACTCGCCGAGGCAGTCCTCGACATTACCGGATCAGGGTCAAAACTCGAGAACCGGCCGTTGCCTCAGGATGATCCTCGCCAGCGCCAGCCGGACATCGCACTGGCTCGGGAAACACTCGGCTGGGAGCCAAAGACCCAGCTGCGGGAGGGCCTCACGAAGACAATTGCGTATTTCGATGAACTTTTGCGGCGCAATGCGCGGGCGGGAGATGCCTTGTGATCCGACCAGGATCGCCATTTCAGGCGGGACCGCTAGCTCCATGACAGCCGAGCAGGTCCCGGATTATGGGTGGGGATGCCCGCCTCCCCACACGGCGGCCTACCTTTCGGACAGGGTCTACGCGATCCTGACAAAAAACGGCGCGAGAACCGTACTCGATGCGGGCTGTGGCAATGGAGCCTTGGCCGGTTACCTCGCCGAACGGGGCTATGAGGTCACCGGCACGGATACGTCGATCAGTGGGATCGAGATGGCCCGGTTGACCTTTCCAGAGGTCCATTTCGAGATTGGAACCTTCGACAGTCGCCCCCCGGGCACATTTGACGCTGTTTGTTCGACCGAGGTGATCGAACACCTGTACTCCCCCCACCTTCTTGCCTCTTACAGTTTCCAGGCCCTGAAACCCGGCGGGATCCTCGTGATCAGTACCCCATACCATGGCTACCTCAAGAACCTCGTGCTCGCGCTATTGGACAAGTGGGATAGCCACCACACGGCACTCTGGCACGGCGGGCATATCAAGTTCTGGAGCCGTGCAACGCTGACCCGCCTGCTCGAGGATGCCGGGTTCGAGGTCACGCACTTCCTGGGAGCCGGTCGGCTTCCATTGCTCTGGAAGAGCATGATCCTTGTGGCGAGGCGACCTTGAGCGGCGTCCGGTTGGCGCTCAGGCCGCGGAGAGCATGTTCAGCCGCTCCCAGCGCCGCATGTGCATGCGGCCGACCGAGGCATTTTCAACGTAACGGGCAAGGACATGATAAGTGCGCCAGCCGCCTGCCTGCATGATGCCGAGGATGTCGATGCCGGCGACCATCATGTCCTGTGCCGCACCGACCCGCATCGAGTGGCCCGACAGTCTTTCGACCACGGCGTCATCCAGACCAGCGCGGCTCGCCAGGCGCTTGACGATCCGTCGGACCGAGGCAGTGTCGAGCGCGCTGTCCGACGGCCTCGCGGTATGCAGGCCGCGGAACAGCGGTCCTCGCTCGAGTGCGGCGGCCTTGAGCCAGCGAGAAAGCCGCTCGATCGTCCCAGGCGAGAGGTAGGCAATCCGCCCATTGCCGGACGGATCCGCCTTGGAGCGCGGAACGAGCAGCGTCGTCCAGTCGGCAGACAAGTGCTCGACCCGCATCGCCACCAGCTCAGAGCTGCGGCACAGAGTGTCATAGCCGACGCTGACCAGCGCGGTATCGCGCAGGTCTCGCAGGTCCCCGGCGCCAGCGTGCAGCATGGCCTCGAGCAGGTCGGCCGTGAGTCCCAGTGCCTGTCCGGGCCGCTGGCGCTTGCTTCGTACGGCTCGTCTCAAAGCCAGCAGCACCTCGCTGTGCGAGGTGGGAGGGGGGAGGTCGCTCAGGCGGTGGACGAACTTGATCGCCTCGGCTCGCCGGCGCACGGTCGCCAGAGACTTGCTCCGTGCCTGGTCGTCGAGAAAGGCGGCGACCCCCTGGGGCCTGGCCGGCAGCCACTCTTCCTGATGCGCGTCGCACCAGGCCTGAAATTGCTCGAGATCCTTGCTGTAGCCACTCAAGGTCTTTTCCGAGTATGCCCCCTGGCAACGGTCCAAGATCACACGCAAGGTGTTTGATTGGCCTGTTTTCATGTGTCATAAAATATGACATAGGCCGCGAGTTGTCAATGATTTCATCGGCTCAAATCAGAAGTGCGCGTGGATTGCTGGGCATCTCAGCGAATGAGCTGGCTGAAATGGCAAAAGTAACATGGCGCACAGTCCAGCGCTTCGAGGCGGCAAATTGCATCCCAGCCTCACGCGGGGGCACCCTCGAACGGGTCAAGGCCGCGCTGGAGCAGGCCGGGATAGAGTTTCTCGGTGACCCGGTAGCCTCGCCGGGGGTCCGGCTGTGCCGCAAGTGACCGCATGACCGTGCCGTCACGCAATACCAGGCTGATCGCCTGATGCGCCGGATCTTTGCGCTTCTGTTTTGGACCGCGGTTGTCTTCACGCTCGTCATGGCGACGCTCCCGAAGCCACTACCGATCCCCCTCGATCCCAGTGACAAGCTGCTGCACATGATAGCCTTCGTCGCGCTCTCAAGCCTCGGGGTATTGGCGTACCCCGCCACGCTCCTCACGATGCTTTTGGGCCTGTGCCTTTTCGGGGGCCTGATCGAGCTGGTCCAGTCCATTCCCGGGCTCAACCGTGACGCGAGCCTGGCCGACTGGATGGCTGATGCCCTGGCGGTTGCCGTCGTGTTGGCGCCCGTTGCCCTTATCCGACGCTGTCGCGGGCGACAGAGGCCGTAGCCGCCGCCGTCCAAGAGGCTTCCAGAGCTTCGCTCTTGACCTTGGTCGCTTCAACGAAGGGCACTGCGTTGGGGCTTCCTTTCCGCGAGCCGATCCTGACCTCCCGCGCCTGGGGCCGCCGGAGCTGGCCCCCGCCACCTGCCTCGCGTGCTTCAGAAAAGACCGCAATCGGCCGGTGAGCCGCAAGCCAGAGCCTTTCTCGACCAGGTTGTATCACCGTCATTGCCGTGCTGGCGTCCGCTACGTGCGGGCGCAGCTTTGCCTTGCGCCCGCTGGAGAGCAACGACATTGTAACTAAACTGCCGGGACTCGCTGCAGGTGCGTCACCTCCCAGCCGGCACCAGCCCAAGCGAGCACAACGATGAACCTTGACGATTATTCTGAATATGATGGTCTTGGCCTCGCCGAACTTGTCGCCAGCAAGGCGGTGCAGCCGATCGAACTGGTCGACGCGGCGATTGCGCGAATCGAACGACATAATCCGGCACTCAACGCCGTGGTCTGGACCATGTTTGATCGCGCCCGCGAAATGGCGAGGGCGCCGCTTCCGCAGGGCCGCTTTGCCGGTGTGCCCTTTCTGCTGAAGGATTCGCTGGGCGATCTCGAAGGCGTGCCCACGCGTCACGGCTCGGCCTTCGTACCAGCGACCCCGCAAACCCGTAATAGCACGCTCACCAATCGCTATCTCGCTGCCGGGTTGCTGCCGCTGGGCAAGACAAACGTGCCCGAACTCACGCTGATGCCGGTCACCGAATCGCGGCTTTACGGCCCGGCGCGCAACCCTTGGGACCTGTCGCGCACGCCGGGCGGATCCTCTGGTGGATCGGCAGCAGCCGTGGCCGCTGGCATTGTCCCGATGGCACACGCCAATGATGGCGGCGGCTCGATCCGTGCGCCGGCGTCCTGTTGCGGGCTGGTCGGCCTCAAGCCGACCCGGGCGCGCACCTCGCTGGGCCCCGGCTTGGGCGAAGGCTGGGGCAGTCTGGAAGTGGAGCATGTCGTATCGCGCAGCGTTCGCGACACTGCCGCCATGCTCGATGCCACCGCAGGCGCCGCGCCGGGCGATCCCTATTGGGCGCCCCCGCCGTCGGCATCTTTTCTTGCCGAACTTTCAGATACGCCAAAAGGGCTTCGCATTGCCATGGTGCGGGCACGCCTCGATGGTTCAGCCCCGCACCCCGATTGCCTGGCCGCCGTGGACCATGCCGCAGCACTTTGTCGATCACTTGGCCATCACGTCGATCTGATAGATCCGCCGGCCTGGTGGTCGGCTTCTGCAGAACCTTTCACGGTGCTTTATGCCACCAGCCAGGTCACCTTGATCGACGGCGTGTGTGCGGCCACCGGTGCAGTGCCTTCACCAAATCAGCTGGAGGGCTACACGCTGGCTGTCTATGAGATGGGCAAGAGCTTCACCGCTGCCCAATATCAGGCCTCGTTGAACGCCATCCACCAATTCGGACGAGCCGCCGCCGAACTTCACCAAGTTTATGACGTGCTCCTTACCCCGACGCTGGGCAGCCCGCCTCTGCCAGTCGGGACAATCGACATCGATTCCACCGATCTGGAAGCGACGATTGCGGTGATGCTGACTTTTCTGCCCTTCACGACGATGGCCAATATGACCGGACAGCCGGCGATCTCCTTGCCGCTGTTCTGGAGCGAGCAGGATCTGCCCATCGGCGTACAGTTTGTCGGCCGCTTCGGCGATGAATCCGGGCTGTTGCGCCTTGCCGCGCAACTCGAATCCGAAGCGCCCTGGTCACACCGCCGGCCGCCAATCTGGAATTGAACGGCACCCATCGCAGTCCAGGGCGTTTTCGATACTGGCCCCTGTTCCCCGCCAGCAGCGTGAATGACAAAACCTCGCCCGCCGGAATCCCTCTCGGTTCAGCCACCGTGGAACACGCTCTCCTTGAACGATGGGCGGCCGCGCTTGAACGCGACGCGGCTAATGAGGGCCGCTCGTGCTCGCTGCTCCGGCGCGGTTCCTATTCGTCGTCCCCGGGACTGCCCTGCGCGGCAGGCTCGATGGTTTTGGCCCGAAGCGCCTGTTCGCCACGCAACTCGCGCAAGGTTTCGCTGATTTGGCGGCCAAGCAAGCCCTGATAGCGGCCGACGAGATACTGATCCTGCAGCAGCAAGACCCTGTCGACGCGGACCAAAGACAACTCATTTAACAACTCGTTGTCACGGCTGAGGAGGGCGGCTTCTGCCTCGGCTAAGCGCCTTTCCCGCCAAAACAGGGTGGTCAGGCGCTCCACAAGCATACATTCCAACGTCGTTATTGGCTCGTGTTCATTGATCAGCTGCTCCAGCAGCGCATCATAAGCTCCCCTGTCCTCGTACTTGGAGACGGCATTCTGGCTGAGCACGCCGTGCCTGGTGGCATTCCGGGCACTCGCCGCCTTGCCCACAGCGGTCTTAGGGCCGGTGCTTCGGCTGGCATTGCGACGATTCGCCTCGATCTGTTTCTACGTGGCCACGGCAGAACAAAAGCAAAACAAATGCCTTTTGGCTAGTGGTCCTCGCATATAGTCCACAACTAGCAGCGTCGGCCCCGCGCCCCTCGCGTTGATTCAGCTCAGACTATCGCCTAAGTTCTTGATAAATTGCGATAATTAATCGGAATAGCGGCGAAACGACCTGGTTTCCAATGCACGCCTCATGTTGACCAAACGAACCCAATTCCGGACCTGGCGCCTGCGGACTTGCCCGGCGGCCAGGCTGAGCGCCTGCAGGAAGGGGGTCTTGCGCGATAATGACACATGCCAGACAAGCCCCTCGCGCGGCTTTTACCGTCAACAAGCCCCGGCGTTCGGCTTGACGATCCTCGGGGTCGGTTTCGCTAATTTGCGGAACGGTGGCAAACGGTCATAGCGGTCCCCAATCGAAAGCTACTCGGAATGCTCCTGACCCCGCCGCCGCCGCCGATCGCTCGATGACCGGAGCGACTTCCTTGTCGGCCGAACTGGCGCTCGCGGCGGGCTGCACGTTACTGGACGACGAGCAGCTGGCAGCAGCGCTGGACGATTTGCTGGCATCGCCATCGCTGGATTGGGACCGGTTTCTTGCGATGACCATTTATCATGGGGTCGAACAGCTTTCCTGTGCCCGCGTGGATGCGCTGAGGCCCGGCGTACTTCCAGAAAAGCTGAGAAGCGCGGTTCAGCGCAGGTCACTCCCGGCCGCCGCACTACACGCTTCACAGACTCGCACGACCTCCACGGTCTTGGCCGGGCTGCAGAAGGGCGAGGTTCCGGCCCTCGTGCTCAAGGGGACAGGTGTGGCGCATTTGCTCTATGCAGAACATCCCGAGTTGCGAAGTTCATGGGACATAGATATCCTCGTCGCTCCTGAAAAATTTCGCGCCGCCGAAGAGGCGCTGAGGGAAATTGGCCTCCGGCGGACTTGGCCCGCCGCCGAACCGCCCCCCCGCGCACGATCGATGCTGCTGACCCTGGCAAACGTGTTCGACTTTCAAGAACCGGGGGTCGGCCACACCATCGAGTTGCATTGCCGTGCCACGATGAACCCACATGCCCTGGCTGTGCCATTTGACGAGCTGCACGCGTCCTCGGTACAGGTTGCGACGAGAGACGGGCCACTGCGCACGCTTGATGGCCCGCTTAACATCGCTTATCTGTGCCACCATACGGTCACCAGTTATGTGTTCCGCCTCAAGTGGTTCGGCGACATCGCACGGGCGGAGAGGCGTGCCGGCGGTCTCGATTGCGCAAGCGTAGTGGCGAGCGATCCACGCGCGCTACCGCAGCGGCCGGCGCAACTTGTTTCGCAAGTGTTGCGGCATTTTGAGCGTCAGATCGAGCAGCCACTGGCAAGATCGACAATCAGAACCCAAGTCTCCAAGCCGCTGGTCCATGTGATGGCTTCGATGGAGCATCGGGTCCAAGTGAACAACGCGCGCAATCTCGCGCGTCTGCCGGTGGAACTGGCGAACTTGCGCTTCGTCCTGGGCTTGCTGCCTGATTGGCGGGCTAAGGCATACGAGTGGCTGCGCTTCACCTGTGACCCGCGCGATGCGCTTACATTACAGCTGGCCCCAGGTTACGCTTGGCTGTACGCGTTTATCGGCCCGGTGCTAGCACTACTCAGGTACGCTAAACGGAAGGGCCGACCGGCACCTGAGTAGGCGAGGAGGGTAGGATCGACGATGCTGAACGCCGCTGTCAACCCGCACGCCAGCCGGACCGGCCACGCGAAGGGATGGTACGATTCAACATGGCTGACCAAATACATCGAGGCCAAGGAGATCGTCGCGCGGGTCGCGCCGTCTAGACTGGAAGAGTTCGAACGCAGCTTCGATCCATTGCGGACCGCGCCCGAATTCACCCAGCGATTCCTGCCCGGTTTCCTGGACGAGCCCCAATTGGCCGAAATCCGGGACGCGATTCGCCAGATCCCACGCGACTGCATCACAGCCAGCGAACTCAAGGAGTTCGGCCGCTTTCTAGTGCGCAGATGGCCCCCCTTCGTCGAACTGCAGGCCCGCCTTGTCGGGACAGTCTCCGCGCTGGCGGGCGAACCAGTCGAGCCCAGTTACAATTTTCTTAGCCTCTACACCGGTCTTGGGGTGTGCAAGCCCCATCTCGACGCGCCCTCGGCAAAGTGGACGCTAGATATCTGCATCGGGCAGAGCGATCCGTGGCCGATCAGCTTCAGTCGGCCGGTGCCCTGGCCTGAAACTCGGTCCGAACTGGACGCTATCGACACTAACACCGTAGCCACGAACCAGAGCCTGCGCTTTACCCAGGAGGTGCTCATGCCAGGCGATGCGGTCCTGTTCTCAGGCACCAACCAATGGCATTTTCGCGAGGCGCTTCCGCGCAAGTCAGGACGGCGTTACTGCGATCTGTTGTTCCTCCACTACGTTCCGCGCGGCGCTGCCGACCTCACCCAGCCCAAGGCTTGGGCCCGGTTGTTCGATATCCCCGACCTGGCGGAGTTGAAGGGCATCGACCAGACGTTCTGAGCGACGCAGAGGCTCAGCCCGCTGCCTTTACTAGCCCATGCACCGTCAATTGCTCAAGCAACGCGGCAAGGTCCCGATCGAGAACCTCAGGTTCCACGTCGTACTCCTCCAGCAAGGAGTCTCGCGCTTCCGGGCCGCTCTTGCCATCTTCGATCAGCTGCCAGAACCGCCCGCCCACCGGGTCAAGACCGAAATAGTTTCCGCTGGCGAGATCAAGCAACATAGTCTCCTCGCCCACAAGGCGGACCACAACGTCGGTGGAGAGCTGAACACGATCGTCAATCTTCACAGGGTAGTTTCCTTCGCATGCCTCGACACCGCGGCAACGACGTCGGACAGGAGCGCGTATTTACGCGGGTAATCGAGCGCGAAACAAGGGACGCTTTCGACAAGCTGGCCAAGCGCCGCAAAGTGACCAGCCAAGCGGGACCGGTCCTCCACATCGAGCAGAAAGGAATGGTTTAACAGCTCGGCCATAGCCCGCTGAGCCGGCATGGCGTCGATGGTGATGTCCAGGGTATCTCCGGCCCCCAGGAAGTACAGCACCCGCAGCGCACCCGGCTCCTCCTCGAACAGCAGCCGATCATCGGCCTCGACGTGGGACTTTTCGACGGAGTGCCACTCCTCGTCACTAATCTCCAGGCCGATCGCGGCCTGCGTGTCCTGCCATAGCCGGAAGCTGGGGCGGTTTGGATGCGCAAGGTAGCGCCTTCCCCGGACGGTAAGTGTCAATCCGTCGTCGCTAAGGAACCGACCGGAGTCGCGCGCGAAGGCGGCCGCAAGTGTTGACTTGCCATACCCGCTCGGCGCGACGAACCCGAGCACCCCGGCATCGGCCAAGACGGCGCTCGCGTGGATAATGAGCTCGCCGCACTGACCGCGGATCATCGGCTGCACTTGGTTCAGGTAGAGGTCGTTGACCGCTCGGGTTGATACGCCTGGAACCGCCGTGCACGTAACCATGCTCCGCGCCAAGGAAACCGCGAAGTCCGCGCGATCCAGGAACCTAATGTGGTATCCTTCGGGTGTCCGGTGGACGGTAGCCGCCAGCTTCCCTGTGCTGGTACGCCAGCGCGCGAAAGGTGCGCGTTCGAGCGATCCTTGCTCACGAGACGGCAGGAGGGTCAACTCGATATTCAATCGGCGTTCCTGGCCAGTTCCTCGCGCACGAATCGCGCAGTTTCCTCTGGTGAAGGGAACAGTTTCGGATGCTCACGGGCGATGAGGTGCTCCAGTTCCAATGGGCTGACGTTCCCGTCCACATGCGCGAGCAAAGTGCGGCGAGCTTCGCCGCGCGAACTCAGGCGCGGTTTGCGGCCGGCCGCTGGCGTCATGTTCTGCGGCTGCAGGATAGTGCTTTTCCAAGTTGAATGCCGTGCGATGGCACCGGTCCGCGTCACTTGCGCAGTCCAGCTGATGAGGTTGGCCGCCGGACGTGCCGACACCGACACCGCAAGGGCGTCGCCGGCCCGCACGGCGAGCGGTTGAGCGAATGGAAGGAACACTTGACAGCGCTTGATCGGGTCAGGAGCCATTGGCGAGTTGGTCATCCACACGTCCTCCACGATCTGGCACGAGAACCACCCCCCGAGCCCATCCAGGTCACCGTCGCGAGTGACCTTTAGCACCGCGGAGAAGGCCATGTGCTCTCGGCTTTCGGTCCGCAGGTCGATGCTGCCCAAGCACTCTTCTGAGCTGGCTACGTCCGCTCGGACGAAATTGTAATGATGCTTGGCATTCACGCCGAGCTCGCGGATCCAATGAAACTCCTCAAGAACCTGCTCGCTCGTCCAGACATCGGCCAGCGCGCGCAATGCGGGAGACTGCACCGCGGCTATCTGCGGCATGACTCGCTCTGGAACGATCCGCCCGCCCGGTTTAAGCAACCGGCGCCGCGCATCCCCAATGATCTCTACAATTCCGTAGTCGAAGCCGAAATTTCCGACGTGGTCGCAGATGATCAGGTCCACCCGTTCCGGAAGTATGGCGCGCCGCGAATCGTCCTGGATGCAGGTGTAGCGAGACTGGAGGCCAGCCCGGCGCATCGTCTCGCGCGCGATCTCAGCGGCCTCGGTCCGATCGATGCCCCACACGTGCGAGGCCCCCGCTTTCAGGCATAACAGGCCCAGAATGCCAAATCCGCTCCCGACATCGACGACGGTATCGCCGAGGCGCACCACCTGCGCTAGCGCTTCTTGAAAACGCTGTTGACGAGTTGCATCGGTTAGGTAGCCGCAGTGCTCCTTGAGAGTCTCACTCATCAAGCAGACAACGTGGTCTTGACCAAATGCACAAGAAAGCTCCGCTATTTACTGCAGAGCCTGCGGCTCGGTAGTGTCAATTCAGTGACAAAGCGCTCCATTCGCATCCTTGCCTGCCGCATGCGAGCAACAACGGCCGAACTGAATAATGAACCGCTCAAATCAGGGCATCATTGTGCTGCCGTCTCCAGCTAACGCTCCGGAGTTGGTCCCCGTCAGATCCCGAACCGAACCATAGAGCACCAACGATGGCGCGGCGTAAGGCCGCTTTGAGATGCGCTTGCTTGAAGAAGTGGCCATTTTTGCAAGGTCCCCACGAGCCAAGCCCTGATTTGGGCTGAGGCGGAATAAGTTGTTACAACCCACCACACCCCAAAGCTCATACATTGGACTGCTGGTATGCTGCCGATCGCGATACATCCCGCAAAGCCCAGCCAGGCCAGAGGGCCCGACCAAGTCGCTGCTGCACCGCAATATGGAGCCTACCATAGGACTGGCCAACGTGTCCAGATGCCTTTCGAAGGGGAGGTTGAAACGAACATCCGATCGTCGGCGTAGCACCTTGTCGGGCAGCATGCCCCGCATAGCCTCGACATGGATGAACTTGCGGACGCCGCCTCGCATCCGCAACTGCGACGGGATAGCGAACGTGAACTCGATGAACTCACGAGCATACATCGGCGAACGCAGTTCGTAACCGGTGCGAGCGGCATTGCGGCTCATGTACTCGTGCGCGTAGCCGAGAAATCCGTCCTGCAGGCTCATGAACATGCCGCGGCGTGCGGGCGAGCGTATCCCGTCGAACGTTTGCTGGTCGACCGTCTGCTTGCGCCGAACAAGCCGCTGGCGCAGATCCGGCGCAAGCCACTCGTAGGCAGAACCGAACCTATCTTGCAGCTTGAATCGGCGTCTTCGCCTGCCCCACTGCCGCACCGAAAGCGGCAAGGCATTGGCCACGCCGTAGCGCATGACGCGGCCAATCGTCGCCCGCAAGCCAAAAACGGCACGATCTGCCGCAAAGCTCTCAGCGAAGTCTCGCCACTCGCCAGCGGTGATCTGATCCGCGTAATAGAGGGCGTTGCCGGTAAGAAATTCGTCTCCTCCTTCGCCGTTGAGGACCACGCGGCTGCCGTTCTCGATGGCGGTTAGGCCAATGTTCCTTGCCATTGCAGCATTTGGGTAAGGCGGCATGTCACGATCGAGCTGGCCGCGCTCGAGAAACCACTCAAGCTCGGGCAGAAACGGCAGAACTTCGCAAAGAGGCACGCCCAAGTGCTCGGCGACGGCGCGGCCATATTCGATCTCGTCCACCTCCAGAGTAGTGTGCGCGCCGAAGTTATAAGTGTAGCCGGTGAGGCTCGGCGCCTGAAGCCGTCCAGCCAGGTTCAGGTAGTGCGCGGCGGCGAAGACCCCTGAAGAATCAAGCCCGCCGCTCACTTCGCAACTCAGCGGAAGGTGGCTGCGCGACGTCCGCCTGACGCAATCAGACAGAAGATCACGATAATGCGCGTAGTATTCCTCGTCCTTAGCGTATCGCAGTTTCGCCTCGAAAGGCGGCATCCAGTAGCGACGAAGCCGATGCCCGGAAGGTCCGACGCGCATCGAATGAGCAGGCAGCATCCGCATTACGCCTTGCCAGAGCGTTTCGTCGCGGCTGAACCACTGGTTTGCTAGGTGCTCGGCGATCATGTCGCGGTTAGGCCGGTGCTCGAAGTCCGCGGCGGCAAGCACGCCGGCCAGATCTGACGCTACTACCAGCCGCCGCCCGTCCGAATGGTAGTGGAGGGGCCGCATGCCCGCATGGTCGCGCGCGCAGAACCCTTCGCGGCGAGCGCCATCCCACAATACGAACGCATATTCGCCGTCCAGATGGCAAGGGCAATCGTCGCCCCAGGTCTCGTAGGCGCGCAATACCAGCTCGGCGTCGGTGTCGGTGCGCAACCTGGCGCCGCGCGCGACCAAGTCTGACCGCAGCTCGTCACGGTTCGCCAGCCAGCCGTCCATCGCCAGGACAAAGCTGTCATCCTGGCTGGTCAGCGGCTGGGTTTCTGACAACGATTCGGCAGTCGTGTGCAGCATCAAATGACCGATGGCCGCTTGACCATTCGTCCATTCCCGACGCCCGTCGGGCCCGCGATAGTCTATCGCATCGAGCATGCGGGCCAGCATCCGGGTGTCGACGGGCGCTCCGTCAAATCGTATGACCGCTGCGAATCCGCTCAAGTCGTCTGCTCCACTTGAATTTTCCGGGTCCATTACACACGCTCGCGTCCGCCGCCAGCGCTCTGCCCTTGACACCGTCTCCGCCGAGCCGGAGATCACCGGCCTGGGGCGAGCCCCCGTGCGAGTATTTTCGAGGATCTAGTTTTGCGCCTGTTGCGGGATATTGCGGTAGCGATTCGGCGGGGGCCGCGCTTTTCCTTGGATGCGCTTGTCTCAGCCTGGGAACTGGCGCTGGCGAACCGCGCCATAAGTCGCACGCCTCCGGGAGAGCTTCCGCTGCTGCCAAGCGCTCAATCGGCCCACGGTCGCGCAGCTCTTTCTCCACAGCAGGCCGCGCTGGTCGAGCGAGTGG
Organism: Hyphomicrobium sp.; assembly: GCA_043718455.1. Lineage (GTDB taxonomy): Bacteria > Pseudomonadota > Alphaproteobacteria > Rhizobiales > Hyphomicrobiaceae > Hyphomicrobium_B. The sequence continues at coordinate 5,287 of JAYSVT010000303.1, read as the reverse complement.
CTTATGTTCTGCCGATCATGGGTTCGCGGGTGCCGTGGCGATCCGATTGCCTGGTGCAGGCCATGGCGGGTCGCCGCTGGCTGGCCCGTGCGGCTATCGCGTCCGACGTGTGCATCGGCGTGCGCAAGGATGATCTTGGCTTTCAGGCCCATGCCTGGCTAAAGGTTGGCGGTCGGATTGTCACCGGCGGCGACATCTCGAGCTATGCCGAACTTCCGCCGGCGCAAGTCGGACGGATCCCGTTCGCCCGGTGAGCCCATCATCGGTCACAGCGATCGGCGGCAGCTGGCGAGACCTTTCACGCTTGGTCGATCGCCGGCGAGCGACCATCGTGGCGGCACTTTCCCTGGCGTCTGCCGCGATCGAAGGCCTCGGCCTGATCCTGCTGGTCCCCATGCTGCAAGCTCTGGGGGGCAGCACGGCTCCCCAAGGGAGCGTCGGCCGCTTGGCTGCCTCGCTAGGCGTACCCAGTTCGATCTCGGGGCTTCTGGGGCTGTTCGTGGTACTAGTGTTCGTGCGCGGCGCGCTCAACATGACTCGGCAACTTGCAGCCCAACGGCTCGAGGCCTCCCTCGTCGACGGCCTGCGTACGCGCGCGTGGGACGCGCTGCTACATTGCGATTGGCGGGTACTCTCGGGAATGCGCCAGTCGGACAGCGCTAGCTTGCTAATCAGCAGCGTCGACATGATTGGTTATGGTGTAAACCAGCTAATCGGGTCGGTGGTCTCAGCGGTCACCCTGCTGGGCATCGCGCTGGCGGCGCTGCTTATCTCGCCGACGATTACGCTGATCGCGATTGCTGGCGGCGCGCTCGTCCTGATTGCCTATCGCCGCCTTCGGCGTAGGGCACGCGAGCTCGGAGAGGCGAACAATCAAGCTTACGCTCGGATCCATGCCGAAGTGGGGGAGGGCCTGGCCGCCCTCCGGATTATCAGGACTTTCGGCGTGGAGGACACATTCTCCCACCGGCTGCGAAGCCATTTCGGCGCCCTCCGCGAGGCGCAACGGGCGTTCGTTCGCGATGTCGGCATTGGGCAGCTCCTGTTGCATGGGGGCGGGGCGAGCTTGCTGGCGGTGGTGGTGTGGCTCGCGGTGGGCATTTGGTCAGCCAGCGTGTCCGTCGTCCTGCCGATGGTGGCGCTGTTCGCGCGGGCCTTGCCGCTGTTGGATGCCCTGCAGCAAGCGTCGCAAAATTCCGCGCACGCCCTGCCCGCACTTGGCCGCGCACTGGCTCTTCTGACCCTTGCCGAAAGCGGGCGTGAACCGGACCTGCCCCGGGGCATTTCTGTGCCCACTGCGACCCGGTCGATCCGGCTGGAACGCGTCGGCGTCGCGTATCGGGGCCGCTCTGCGCCGGCACTCGACGGCATCGACATGGAATTACGGCCCGGCACGATAACGGCAGTGGTCGGACCATCGGGTGCAGGCAAAAGCACGATGGCCGATGTGCTGAGCGGCTTGATCTCCCCGGACACAGGGCAGCTGGTCATCGACGGCGTCAAACTTGACGGCGGCATGCGGCGGGCCTGGCGGCAGCAGGTTGCCTATGTGCAGCAAGATCCTGTATTGTTCTCCGGCTCGGTGCGCGAGAACCTGCTTCTGTCACAGCCGTTCGCCACATCGGGCGAAATGAGCGAAGCGTTGCGCCGCGCCTCGGCAGGGTTCGTGGAGCAGATGTCCGCAGGGCTCGATACGCCGTTAGGCGAACGCGGGCTGCAGTTGTCCGGAGGCGAACGACAGCGCATCGCCCTGGCCCGAGCGCTGCTGCGGCGGCCGCGGCTGCTGATCCTGGACGAGACGGCAAGCGCGCTCGACCGTGACAATGAGGAAGCAATCGCTGCCGCGGTGGAGGCGATGCGCAGTGAGATGGTAATTTTCATTATCGGGCATCGTGGCTCGCTGGCCGAGATCGCTGATCGCGTGGTGCGTTTGGAGCAGGGCCGTATCGTCGGCTGATCCGCGCCATGGGGGCACTTGCTAGCCCTGGCCCGCAGGCTGAAAGTGGGTGAGCATGCTGCCACCCTGCTCTGGGCAGATTCTCAGCCAATGCGGGATTGCTTTGGCTGTGGCCCCAATCGGGACAAGCTCTGAGCGGCGCTAGCGGTACCTCACTTGACCCACTAAGGCGAGGAGAACTGACCTAGCCAATAACGCCACATTGGCGCGCCAGCGGCAAAGCCAGCGAGCGGGCAGCGGTTGCGCTAACGTGTGCTCGCCGAGGTAGGCCGGCCGGCCATCTTAGCAAGCGCAACGATCGCTCGCCCCCGACGCAACTAGTAGAAATACGTATTTTGAGTTGTGCGCCGCAACCATCCTGATACACCGGGAGAAGCCGTAGCCCTCATCCCAATTGATGAAACGCGACAGCAGGCGGTGGGCGGCGCAGCGCGAGTATGAATGGGGACTCCGGCAAAGATATCTGGGTTCAGGCGCACCGCAGACCTGTCAGCGTGAACTTTTCCACCATTGATTGACGGTTGTTTCCGTGCTGCACCGTGGAGTTATGATGTGAAGCAAGGCAAGGATGAGTTTGAAGCCGTGGCGCGACCGAAGTTGCGTGCGCCCCGGTCAATCGTTTTCGTCAACCGCTTTTTCCATCCAGACGAATCCGCGACCTCACAGATGCTGACTGATCTGGCATTTGACCTGGCCGAAAGGGGCCATACCGTTCGCGTCGTGACCAGCCGGCTGCATAACGGAGGAAAGGGGCTCCTGCCGCGGCAAGAAACGATTAAAGATGTCGAGGTCTTTCGAGTTGCGAGCCGCGGGCAATTGCGTTCGGGACGGCGCTGGAAGCTGCTTGCCTATCTGTCATTTTATCCGAGCGCGTTTGTCGCGCTTATGCGACTCGTTCGCAAAGATGACGTGGTGGTCACCAAAACCGATCCACCGCTGATTGCGATCATCGCCATGATGGTCACCGTCTTCCGGGGAGCCAGTCTGGTTACGTGGCTTCAAGACCTTTACCCCGAGATCGCGATTGAGCTGAAGGCTCCTCTCTTCAGCGGACGCATCGGAGCTTTCTTGGTCAAAAGGCGCAACATTGCGCTCAAGTTCGCCAGGGCTAACGTGGTCATCGGCGAGTTGATGGCAAAACGTTTAGAGCGGAGCGGAATATTAGCTCCCAACATCCACGTCGTGCAAAACTGGGCAGACGACCTAGCCATTCAGCAGATCAACAGCCATCAATCTAAGATCCGGCAACGCTGGGGCTTGGACCGCAATACGTTTGTTGTGGGCTACTCGGGTAATTTGGGCCGAGCACATGAGATGGACACTGTTTTAGAGGCTTCGACAATTCTCAGGGATAGCGACGTCCGATTCCTCGTTGTAGGAGGCGGTCACGCCAACGAGCTGCTGCGCGCCGTCGTCAAAAAGCGTGGGCTAACCAATTTCATCTTTGAGCCGCATCAGCCTCGCGAGGCGCTTTCCGACGTTTTGGCGGCCGCCGACGCCCACTGGCTGTCGCTTCGTCCCGAGCTTGAGGGACTGATCGTTCCCAGTAAGTTCTACGGCATTCTCGCCAGTGGCCGCCCGGTCCTCGCCGTCACGTCAAGGTCTGGCGAAATCGCGTCTGAAGTAAGGAAGCATAATTGCGGTTTCGTGATTGCTCCGGGCGATCACGAAGAGTTCGTCAGCGTGGTCGAACGGCTGGTGCGGGATCCAGAACTATGCATCCAGACGGGCAATGCGGCCCGCCACGCCTCTACAACCCGGTTTTCCAAGAATGCCGCCCTGACGGCGTGGTCAAACGTCATAAGCTCACTCGATCTGATTGAGCCAGAAGTTGGCGGTTGCGGCGATGCAGATTGCGGACATGAAGGTGTGTGCGCAGCGTTCGTAGCGGGTGTGGGTGGGGCGCCAGTCTTTGAGTTTTCCGAACATATTCTCGAAGCGATGTCACTGGCGGTAGAGTGTCAGGTCGTGCAGAAAGTGGAGCCTGCGGCTGGCGTTGGACGGGATGCGCGGCTCGATGCCGCAACCGACCAGATCTTGTCGTAGCCAGACTGGATCGGACCCCAGCACGCCGGAGCGATCGCTTGCGCAGGCACCGCCGCGATTCTGCAGATCGTCGCGCAGAATAGCATAATGCCTGCGCGACCCTGCGCAAATACTGAGCAAATTGGGGATCGCGAGTGATTCGCAGCGATCTAGGAAATCCTTTAAGTTCACCGTCTGTTCTTTTCGCCTCCTGCTGGCGCGACCTCGGCCTAGCTCGAGCCACATTCTCAACTCGGGCGCCGCAATGCATCCCATCTCTTTTGAGCAATCCCACGCCGACATTGCGCGGCTGCTCGACGCCGCGGTGCGCCTTTCGGGCACGTCGCATTGCGAAATCGCCCGTCGTGCCGGATTGAAGCGCGACAGCTTACGTCGCTCAATGGTGGGCGAACGGCCGGTAGGCCACGTCGAAGCCTTGCATATCCTTGATGCGACGGGCCAGCCAGCCAGTGAGACTTTGCTACCGGCACTCTTGGGCGGCGTCGATCTGGCCAGCGATTGGCTCGACTGCGACGCAACCCGCTTTCTCGGCGAACTCTTCCGTCAGCTCCCACAGGATTTTACCGTGCAACTTCGCGAAGAGCTTCACGAGGTCAGGCCACGCTGGGCGCTCGGTGCCGCGCGGCTTCTCACCCGCACGCTCGGAGCGCACATTGCTGAACTTGCCACGCGCGACCAGGCCATCGGCGATGCGCGGCCGACCATGCATCTGGCGGGGCGCACGAAATGAGCGCCGCCGCCTCCGAGCCGCTCGGTTTGATCCGCCTGCACGAAGTCAGGCGACGCACTGGGCTCTCGCGCTCGACAATTTACCGGCGTATGGGTGATGGCAGGTTTCCTCGACCCTGCCACCTCGGCGAGCGGATCGTCGCCCGGGTCGAAGCCGATATCGATCGATGGCTCGCCGAACTGATTCAAGGGTGTCGCAATGGGCACGTCATTTCGCCGACCGCCGAGCGATCTGATCACAGTTTGGCAATGGCCAAAATACCGAACAGGTAACCTGTCAGCAGGACTATGGTGATCAGCGTGATCTCGCGCCACGGCTTCCCGGCGCTCCATTTTTCGACCACTTTTGTGCGCATTTTTGGCACGTGTTCGTCCAGACAACCGACTTCGCCGACAAGCGGGTCGCCGCTGTGATCGTCAAACGGCACGGCAAATGGGCTTCGTCCGTCAGGCATTTTGACTCTCCGCCACAAGCCCTGCCAGACGCCATTTGCGGCCAAACTTGATGTCGGAAACCATGGGGGCGCTGATCCCGAACTTTTCCGCAAGTTCGAT